>JBBRCH010000007.1:0-86374 GCA_038204995.1 Bacteroidales bacterium
AATTCCGGAAATTTCTTACGTTTTCACTATCGTTATTTCCCTGATGCAATAATTTTCTTCACCGTTACAGAATTACCTGTCAAGACTTTTAAAATATATATCCCTGCTGTAGCGGGTTGCCATTCCAGGGAAAGATTGTTGCTGATCTGTCCTTCGAAAAGTGCCTTCACCTGTTTTCCGTTTAAATCAAAAACATCTGCTTTACAACGTACATTTCCCGGGTACACGATTTGGATCCTGCAGAAATCAGTAACAGGATTGGGTGATATGGTTACTGAAATATTCCCGGCAGGGTTATCATTGACACCGTAAACATTTGGAAGCTTACGATCTGAATAAATACGGTATTCACCGGCCTGAAGGGCGATAGCGGCATTTATATCGGTGACATTAATTGAATCGCTGCTGAAGAACTCATACCATTTGCCTGTTTTGTAGAAATTTGGAGTTATTGTTCCTTCTTTAACATCGAAATTACCCAGGACAACCATCGAGATTGTATCATTGCGCAGCCTTATTTTTTTCATTGCTCCCTGAAGGCTGAGATCGAAATCAGAAGTTTCGAACACAGGATTTTCTTTATGGAGTTCAATAAGTGACGAAACTATGTTATACAGTTTTAACCTGTTTGTATTCTGCATATAATCCCAGCGGGGAGGTTTCATATCCAGCCGGCTGGCGGATGTGCCTGAAGGATAGTTAATGGAATAGTCGAAACCACGTTCACCAAACTGCCAGAGCATTTTTGGCCCCGGAATAGTATAAAAGAAAGTTGCCGTTAGTGCAGCTCTTTTAAGAGCTGTTGTTGTATCCTTTACAGTATAAGTTCCATTTGAAGCCCCGTATGTAATAGATTTAAACATTTGTCTTTCTTCATCATGGCTTTCCATATACGTGACCAGATTGGGCTGGCTCCACCCTCGCGAGGTATAGCTGCCCCATGCAAGGTCGCTGGTACTGGTATATCCCATAGCTGCTTCGCAATAGTTGTAGTTCATATTTCCCCATAAAAGCATGCCTTTATTTGCAAGCACTTTTTCTTCGCTGCTATCGGCAAAGTGCTCAAGTATAAGGTATGCATTGGGATTAACGCTCTTTATAGTATCAAAATACGTGGAAAGAATATCGATACGCGACTGGTCGTAATTGCCCCATGCAGCAGTATTGCCAAGTGTATTCTTTTGGGTAAACCCTTTCGAAAGGTCGAAGCGGTAACCATCGAACCTGAATTCATCAAGCCAGTACCGGAGTATTCTGCTTACATAGGCTTTAGTATCAGGTGATTCGTGGTTCATATCATACCCAACATTGAAATCGTGTTTGGCAATAGTATTGTAAAAAGGGCTATTCGCCGAAGGCCGGTTATTAGCCTCATCCCAGTATAACATTACATAAGGTGATGTGCCGAAAGCATGATTAAGCACAACATCGTCAATCACTGCAATTCCCAATTGGTGGCATGTATCGATTAGTTGTTTCAGCTTATTAGCAGGGCCATAATATTTATCAACAGCTTCATAATAATTCGGGTTATATCCCCAGCTGAGGTTTCCTTCAAACTCGCCCACGGGCATCAGTTCGATGGCGTTAATTCCGAGTCTTTTAAGATATCCGAGTGTGTCAATAACGGCCTGGAAAGTTTGTGCCTGAGTAAAATCGCGTACCAGTAATTCATAAATTACCAGGTCTGTTACTTTAGGCGCTGTAAAACCAGCTGAATTCCAGCTGAACGATGGTTGATCCGTTTGCAGAACGGTTGCTATTCCCTGTGTTTCCCCTGTAGGATAAGGGAGCATCCCCGGGTATGTACCAGGCAAAATGTATGGATCATTCCATGGATCGCTGACTTTGTGGGCATAAGGATCACCAATACGTATATTGTTATCTACCAGATACTGAAAAATATATTCTTTGTCGGGTGTCAGACCATTAAGCTGCAGCCAGTATCGTTTCCCGTCCGGGGTTTTATTCATATAATAATTATCATCAGGGAGCCAGTTATTAAAGTCTCCGATTACAAAAGCAGATTCTTTCAAAGGCGCATAGAGGGATAGCAATACTGATGTTCCGCTGAGGTAATTGATACCATCTTTCATTCCTGCCGGAATTTCAGCAACGGTTGCAGCCGGGCGCACATAATAATAAAAGGAATCGGCAACTGCCGAGGTGGAGTTTTTAGCAACTGCTTTCACCAGGTGTCTCCCGTATTCAGTGGCTGTAATGTTATAAATAAGCTGGATGCCTGTTGTTTCTGCAACTCTTGACCCATCAAGGAATAATAGTGTAGAATCTGCAAATAATGATGATACTTCCACGGGTAAATTGGCATTCAGATTTACAAATATAAAGTCATCAGAGGGGTTTGTTATCTTCACACTAAGGGAAGAAGGGAACACATCGTAAAAAATATCGCCACCTTCAGCTGTTTTACCTTCAAGCCATGCGCCGCCGACCTGAACTCCACTGCGGAAAACAAATGCCATTTTCTGAATTTCCTCGCTTGCAGGCACGTTATAATAGGAGCGAATGGATGGACCAATAACCAGTTTCCACAAATTGTTACCCAGGGAAGTTAACTTACATTCAGGAATGTTTTCGCCCCAGCCAGCTTTAACATATTTCCAATCGGTAAGTCCTGTGCTCAGGTTTGTAATCACCCCGGTATGGGCATATACATCGCCTGTATACCCTGCGAGTCCGCCACTACCCTGTGTTGCATCAAAAATTATTTCAACACTAATCTGGTCATTAGGCAAGGGAGGGTTAACGGTAATTACCTGGCTGAAACCGATGGATGCCATCAGAGAGATAAGGGTAATAAGTACAGATAGTTTTTTCATGGCAAAGCGGGTTAAGAGAATCACAAATTTAATGTATTTTAATTTAACTCATACGAGGATGTCGGAATACAGGTTACCGTTACGATAGTATGAATTGAACCCTCAATTTGGTTCAAACTGACATTTCATGAATGAATACTACCTTATCATGGAGAAACAGTTCCGTCCTGATTAAAGGATGATTTTCCTATTGTTTTGTGAAAAGCGGCTGAAGTCATAAAAAGCATCGGTATATTCACTTCGCTAATGGAAGCTTTCAATTTTGCATTTCACAAGACAATTTTTGTGGTCTTTGATGCTGGCAACATGCAGTTGACTCATATTTTATCTCCAATAGTTTTTCATTAAGTCAGCAACCCAGAGTGGTTGCCTTATTTCTCCTTTCGGTTGAAATTCTTTGAATACAGGTTTAATGTCCAAAACAGGTGTTCCATCCATTGCATCAAGATATTTCACTTTTATTGTTCGTCCGTTATGTTCTAAAAGTTGCACTGTGCAAAGTCCGATAGTATTTGGTCTGTCTTTCTTACGCTGTCCAAAAATCCCAACCGATGGATAAACTGGATTACCTCGTGGTCGTCCCGAAAAAACCAAGTCTTTGCTTTCAGCTTTGTCGAAGAAGTAAATTGTTTCAAGATGCGAAAAGTCAGAAATATTTTCAAATGCTTCAGTTGGAATGTGGTTGGCAAGTTCTATTTCAGCAACAACTTCTTCCCAAAAGTCGTCTGTTGGAGTTATCCGTGAATTTTTTACCCTTGCAATTGATGTAAGTGAAATCTCCATTTTTTCTGTCAAATTATTAAGTTGTGATATCTGTTTTCAAAGTCTGCCACAAATTATCGGTTTCGAAAAGAAATTTTTACCTCATACACCCATGATAATGTATTATTTATGGTCATAACAGAACGGATTAATCCACTCTTTTCAGAATAGCTGCCGACAAGGTTTGTAGCTGTATTGATTTTTTTATTTTCTTTTTATTATTGGTCAGCAAATCTATCCAGCTTGATTTTGTGGGGAGCGTGAAATTCTGTTGCGTTGGTTCCAGGTTGAACAAAACGATAATTTCATTTTCTGAGTCAAACCGCCTGTAAGTTAATTTTTTACCATCAGTAATCATAAATTTAAGATCTCCTTTTGACAAGACCGGATTGCTTTTACGAATACTGATGAGTATTTTGTACATATCGAATTGCGATTGATTGAATTCTAGGTTATCATATGTTTTTGGGCCAGGTTGAATGTTGCTCCGTGTTTCAGGATCAAATTTAAATTCTTTCCACATAAGTGGTTTACGGCAATTAGGGTCATCGGCTCCCCACATGCCCATTTCTTCACCATTCCAGATCTGAGGCGCCCCAATGCTGGTAAACAGGTGAACCAGGTAAAGTTGCAGGCGTTTGTAGGTTTCCTCATCGGGTTTGCCTGTTTTGTATTCCTTATCTTCATTAGGATTAGCGTGGTATTTGTATTTGCCGGGATTATAGAAGTCGCTTAACAGCCTTGGTGTATCATGTGTTGAGGAAGTATTCATCATAGCATACCTGTTGGCAGGCAGTAAACGGTTCCATTGGAATTCGAGACTGTCCTTCAATTGAGCTGCATTTATTTCGTCATTGGTTTTTGCAAAGAAATACCTGGCAGGTCTGTAGGATTGGTAGAACATTACAGCATCAAAAACATCGCCGCTTGTGAAAGGAACCGGGTTCATCAGCTCATCGGGCCAATTCTCCCACCATATTTCGCCTGTTAAATATGCGTTGGGCTGCACCGAACGGACAAATTTGCGGTAATCGCGCCAGAAACCCAACCCTATATGATCGGCAACATCGAGCCTGAATCCGTCAATACCTTTTGTTGTGTCTCCATCAGGAGCCAGCCAGCGTTTGGAAACAGCGAAAATATGCTGCTTTGCACCTTCATTTATATTGCCTTCGTAAGCATGGCCGATCCGGCGTTCGGTGGTAATATCCACTTTTTTAATTTCAGGCATGTATTTATTGCCCAGCCATCCGGCATAGGAAAATTCATTCTGCGGTGTTGACGTTTTATCAAAAGAGGTAACATTGTACCAATCCTTGCAAACTGATTTTTCCTGGTTTTTCACAAGGTCTTCAAAAGCCCAGAACGATGTGCCCGTGTGGTTCCATGAGTAATCCATAATAATTTTCATGCCTCGTTTGTGTGCTTCATTAACAAGTTCGAGGAACATTTGATCGGCAGAAGTCCATTTCCAGGTCGAAGGGTTATCCGGCTTTTCAGATGCAATTATTTTATTGTCACCAACCGGGTCAGGACCGAAGTTCACATCAACGTGATGATAGTTGCGGGCATCGTATTTATGCAGAGAGGGCGCATCGTTGACCGGATTTAAAAACAGGGCGGTAATTCCCAGGTCCTTCAGGTAATCAAGTTTATCAAGTACGCCTTGCAGATCGCCGCCAAACCGTCGGTATTGAACTGCATCATTGAACTGTTTGCCCGTTTTTAAGGCCCAGTCTTCCTGTTTGTACCAATCCCATGTCCAGGGTGTAACCGACCAACCGTCAGGGGTTTTAATTTTCATAAAGGGAACGTCCATGTTTTCCGGTTTGGGATCGTTGGATTTGTCGCCGTTATTGAAACGTTCGACAAAAATCTGGTACCAGATCACGTTCTTTGCCCAGGAAGGCGGTTCGTTGAATGGGGTTTGTAAGCCCTGAGACAAAACAGGGTTTAAGAATCCCGATAAAAAAATCAGCAAGATGATAAGTCTCTTCATAGCAGTCTGGTTTTTTCAAAATTTAATATACAAATCTACTTTAAAAATTCCTTTTGTTTCCTTTTCAACATCAAAAAGAAGGACAGTCTGATAAAAGCTCAAAATAATTCTTTATGCAAAAGCGTGATAATATGTCCTGGTAAAATAATTCTATTGATTTCCGGCAAATTAACCAACGGAAATAATATTTTTGTAATATCGCAACTGATTAAAAACTAAAAATATGGGCAAGCGACCACGCTTATCGTTCGGACAGATCTGGAACATGAGTTTCGGATTTTTGGGTATTCAATTCGGTTTTGCGTTGCAGAACGGGAATGCTTCGCGTATACTCTTAACCTTTGGTGCCGAAGTAGATCATCTGAGTTGGTTTTGGCTTGTAGCGCCGATTACTGGTATGATAGTACAGCCGATAATCGGGCTGATGAGTGATAAAACCTGGAACAGGCTTGGCCGACGTAGGCCCTATTTCCTTGCCGGAGCAATAATGACCAGTATTGCCCTGATTTTAATGCCGAATGCACCTCACCTGGCCACTTTTATTGCACCGATGTTTATTGGTGGTGGTTTGCTGATGATTATGGATGCTTCTATCAATATCTCGATGGAGCCTTTCAGGGCGCTGGTGGCGGATAAACTGCCTGAAGAACAGCATACCCTTGGATTTTCGGTTCAGACCTTACTTATAGGTATAGGTGCAGTAATAGGGTCGTGGTTACCGTATATTTTAGGCGAATGGTTCGGAATATCAAAAGAAGCTTCCGGAAAAGGCCTGGTGCCTGATAACGTGGTGTATTCATTTTATTTTGGTGCATTCGTTCTCATCTCATCTATATTATGGACAGTTTTCACCACATCAGAGTATCCTCCCGAAGAACTGGTTGCAACCGCTGAGGTAGAAGAAAAGCCTAAAAAGTTTTTTATTCCCCCGATTATGATCAAGTTGTTGCTTGTTCAGTTTTTTTCCTGGTTCGCTCTGTTTTCGATGTGGGTCTATACAACGCCTGCTGTTGCCCTTAAGTTTTATGGAACTGCTGATCCCAATTCTGCCGCATTCCAGGAAGCAGGTAACTGGGTTGGAATATTATTTGGAGTTTATAACGGGGTTTCAGCAATTATAGCTTTATCACTCCCTATGATAGCCAAACGGCTTTCCAAAAAGGGTACCCATTCAATAGCTCTTGCTATTGGAGGAATATCTTTACTGTCATTCCTTGTTTTTAGTGATCCTCACTTTCTGATTATTCCTATGATAGGTATAGGTATCGCCTGGGGAAGCATCCTGGCTATGCCTTATGCTATGCTTGCAAGTTCCATACCTCCTAAACGAATGGGCGTTTACATGGGATTGTTTAATATGTCGATTACCATTCCACAGATCGTCAGCGGCGTTTTCAGTGGACTGATACTAAAATATTTCTTTGCCGATAATCCTATTTTGTGTATTGTAATGGCTGGGGGTAGTATGTTTCTGGGTGCTATCGCAGCACTCTTTATAAAAGAAAAACAGGTGTAGGTTGAATTGAAAAACAGGTCTTAAAGCTTAAGTGTTGAGAAGGTTTAGAGGGTTGGAAGACCGGAGAACGGAAAACGGAAAACGGAAAACGGAAAACGGAGAACGGAGAACGGAGAACGGAAAACGGAAAACGGAGAACGGAGAACGGAAAACGGAAAACGGAAAACGGAAACTGAAGACCTAAATAAAAATAGAGATTTACAGAGTCTTCTGACTTCCGTCTTTTTAAAAGGATTTCTAAAATATCGGTACTACAAAAGTTAGATGAAACCAGACTATGGTTGGGCAGCATTTTGTTTTACTTCAGGCTGATACTGAGACCTTAAAATAGTTTTTAATTCTTCTACTTCACAGGCATCAGCCAATAGGTGCGGCCCCACACGCGTCCTGCACAAAACGCTTAAATAAGCGCCGCTCTGCAATGTCTGTCCAAAGTCGCGGGCCAGGGCGCGGATATACGTGCCTTTTGAACACACAATGCGAAAATCAACTTCAGGCAGCTCAATCCGGGTAATTTCAAATACCGGAACACTTACCGGCCGGGCAGCAAGGCCCAGATCTTTATCTTTACGTGCCGATTCGTAAGCGCGCTTGCCATCCACTTTAATTGCTGAAAACATAGGTGGTATCTGCATGATGTCGCCACTCAGACTGCGTGCTGCAACTTCAATCATTTCCTGTGTTATATGATCAGTAGGAAAAGTTTCATTCACTTCTTTTTCCATATCATACGATGGGGTAGTGGCTCCCAGCACAAAGGTTCCGGTATATTCCTTGTCAAAATCTTTGAATTCCTCAATGCGTTTTGTGGCTTTCCCGGTACAGACGATCAGAAGCCCGGTTGCCAGTGGATCGAGTGTTCCGGCATGGCCTACTTTTATCTTTTTCCCTCCCAGCAGGTGTTTCATTAATCCACGAAGTGAGCCGATAACATCGAAAGAAGTCCAGCGGTAAGGTTTGTTTACAAGAAGAATTTCGCCTTCGGTGATATTGAGCATTATTCACTTATTAGATGATGAATTTGAAAATCCTTGAAAATGAATAATGAATATCGAACAATGAATATCGAATGATGAAGTATCTTATAGAGGTCATTTATTTTTTTCATTGTTCTTTTTCGCTATTTCAACACTCTTGTTAAAAATAGCAGCTAACTCATTACATTCTTTTAATGCTTTTTCAACAAGCAAATCCTTATCAGTAAGAGGATACCTTTTAATAATTTTCAAACTAATCCGGGTTTCTCGAATTTCCTTAAAAATTATCTTAATCTTGTGTATAAAATTGTTTCTTGATTCTGCACTTTGTGCCTCTCCATATATTAATGCAGGGGCAGTTCCGGATCGAACAACCTGACCTGAAATATGCTTTCCGGCAGGTGTTGTGTACATATTTTCAGATATCTCAATTATACAAATTGCAAAATCAATCAGCCTTTCTTCCAGATCAAAAATTCTTTTATCATTCTATTGTCCCGTTTCCATCATTAATGCTGTTATGATTATACTTCATTATTCAAGATTCGATATTCAGAGTTGGATATTTAATGCTTTATCCTCACACCACCTTCAGATCAACACCAAGTGCCAGAAGAATCAGCAATATAGCACCAACAATAATCCGGTAATAACCGAACACCTTAAATCCATGTTTCTGCAGGTAGGTAATGAAGAATTTTATGGCCAGCATGGCAACTACGAAAGCAACCAGGTTGCCTAAAAGCAATATACCAATATTTTCAGCATTGAAATGCTTATAGTCTTTAAGTAATTTATATGCAGAAGCTGCGGCCATTGTGGGGACAGCAAGAAAGAAAGAAAATTCTGCAGCTTTGGTACGGGTAAGCTTTTGTTGCATTCCACCGATAATTGTGGCAGCTGAGCGTGAAACACCCGGTATCATTGCAATGCACTGATATAGTCCGATAGTGAATGCGTTTTTATAAGAAGGCTCTCTTTTTTCGTCGGTATTGATAAACCATTTGTCGACAAACAAAAATAATATACCGCCAAGCAAAAGCATAAGAGCAACAACGAAAACGCTTTCGAGCATTTCATCAATTTGTTTGCTGAACAATAATCCTAAAACAGCAGCCGGGATAAAAGCAACCAAGAGCTTGTAATAAAATGTGAACGATTGCAGGAAACGCTTCCAGTATAGCACAATTACCGATAAAATAGCTCCAAACTGTATGTTTACAGTAAATGCTTTGGTAAACTCATTGATATCAGTTCCCAGCAGGCGCTCGGCAATAATCATATGCCCGGTTGATGATATAGGCAGAAACTCAGTTATTCCTTCAACAATAGCAATAATAACAGCTTCAAGATTTGTCATCTAATCTTTGGGTTTCTTCATAATGGCTACTATATCGATTCCAAAGCCTATCAATATCAATATTGGGGCCAGTGTTAACCGTCTGAAATCAAACATTTCTTCATTAAACACGTTGGGATCATTTGAGCCCCCGCCTGTCATCAGGATAAATCCCAAAATAATCAGTCCAACTCCAACAAGCATCAGTATGTAGTTTTCTTTTCCGAAAGCAAATATGGGGCGGCTGTTCTCTTCAATTTTTTTAGCGGCTTCCTGAGCCGTAATTTTTGCAGTTTTTGCCATTTTCAGGTATGATTTTGAAATGTTTTATTAAGAGAAGAAGTAAGTATAAAATGTATAGCACATACAAGCTGTAAGGTTCATTTGTTATACTAATTGGAATAAAGGTTATCGACTTTCATGCGCAGGAATTTATTTACAGAAAACCAGGTAGAAAATGCCGACAGAATGACTCCGAGCAACAGTACACCTGCAAAGAAAATTGCGAATTGTTTCATATCCTGCAAAGCGGCAATTTCAGGTATTCGCTGCCGTGCAATATACAAAGTTCCGATAAGAAGCAAATTTGCAATTATCGCAGCGATTATCCCATGAACGATTCCTTTTTTGATGAAGGGAAGCCGGATAAAATTTTCAGTGGCGCCAACAAGCTGCATACTCCTGATAAGAAAGCGCTTTGCGTAAATTGACAATTTGATGGTATTGTTGATCAATATTATTGAAATCACTAACAGTATTAAACTGAAACTCGAAATCACAAGAGAAATCTTGCTGATATTTGAATTCACCTGGTCAATGAGTGACTTTTGGTAAACTACTTCTTTCACCAGATTACTGGATAGCAGTTGTTTTTCGATTCGGGCTATGCTGTCGGAATTGGCATAATAAGAGTTTAGCTGCAGATCAATAGAAGCAGGCAAAGGATTATACCCCAGGAACTGAACAAAATCTTCGCCAAGTTCGTTCGAAAGATCCCTGGCAGCCTGCTCAGGTGTAATATATTCAGCCTGTTTTACATAACTGGTACTTTGAAGGCGCTTCATATAATTCTTCACCAGGTCATCAGAAATGTTTTCCTTAAGCATCACCGAAATGCTTATGTTTTCGCGCACATAATCGGAGAGCTTTTTCCCGTGCAGAATGATCATCCCCAACAACCCAAGCATAAACAGTACCAACGTAATGCTGATAATACTGGTTATGTATGAAGCCCTGAGCCTGCCACTTCCGACCTGTTTCTCCGCCATAGATTTTTTTCAATAAGAAGAAGCGAAATTAAGGAAATTTTTTCAGCTCTGATCATTTCATTTAAGGGCTTTGCATTTATTAACAATTTTCGAAAAACGCATCGTATGGAGAAATCAAAATAACAGCCATGAATTTCATGATTTTAACATTAAAATTTGTGAGATTTAGTGTAACATTTTTAAGCAATCGTTGACATTTTTTTCTTCCTCAGGCAGATATTCTCAAATCCTCTAAAAATACTACCTTTGCACACTTCTAAGCTTACATGCAGATAATGCTTAAGTATTTAACCTGAAACAATTTACGAATTACATGGAATATAATTTTGGTGAAGTAGAGAAAAAATGGCAGAAGCAATGGGCTGCGGAAAAAATATTCAAAACTGAAATAATACCAGGGAAACCGAAATATTATGTGCTTGATATGTTTCCCTATCCTTCGGGGGCAGGTTTGCATGTCGGTCATCCGCTTGGGTATATCGCTTCCGATATTTTTTCACGCTACAAACGACTGAAAGGCTTTAACGTACTTCACCCGATGGGTTATGATGCCTACGGACTTCCGGCAGAACAATATGCAATTCAAACAGGCACCCACCCTGCCATCACCACCGAAATCAACCTGGCACGTTACCGAGAGCAACTGGATAAAATTGGTTTTTCTTTCGACTGGGATCGCGAAGTACGTACCTGTGATCCGGATTATTATCAATGGACACAATGGACTTTTATCCACCTTTTTAATTCGTGGTATAATAAGAAAGCGGATAAAGCTGAGTCAATCGATGAATTAATTGGTGTTTTTGTTGCAAAAGGAAATGCTTCAGTTGAAGCAGCCTGTAACGAAACCCAGGTTTTCAGTTCTGATGAATGGAAGCAGCTGAGTGAAAAGCAACAGCAGGAAATCCTGATGAATTACCGTCTGGCATACCTGGCCGAAACGGCGGTAAACTGGTGCCCGGCACTTGGAACTGTGCTTGCAAACGATGAAGTCAGCGAAGGACATAGTGTGCGTGGCGGGCATCCGGTTGAACGCAAAATGATGAAACAGTGGCTGCTGCGCATCACGGCTTATGCTGATCGTTTACTGGAAGGACTCAATTCTATAGACTGGACAGATTCCATTAAGGAAATTCAAAGAAACTGGATCGGTCGATCTGAGGGAGGGAGTATGAGGTTTAAAGTTATTGACCACCCCCTGTCCCCCACCGTGGGAGGGAGAACCAATCCTACAAATATTTTGTACGAAAACCAGGAAATTGCTTCGCCCCATCGCGCCTTCATGACCACTAATCCTCTAACTTTCAATTTGTTGAAAGATAGATCGAAAGAAATGAGAAAAGCACCTACTGAAGCTGAAAATATTTTATGGCAAAACCTCAGAGATAGTCAGATTGGATTTAGAATTAGAAGGCAGCAAGTAATTGATAATTACATTGTTGATTTTGTTTGTCTTCCTGAAAGGACAATTATAGAAGTGGATGGTCCTATCCATGATTTTCAAAAGAAAGCGGATGCACAGAGATCAGAATATCTGGAACTTTTAGGATATGAGATTCTTAGATTCAAAAATGAAGAAGTGCTTGCCAATCCAGGAAAAGTTACCCGGCAAATTGCTGAATTTCTCGAAGGTAAAGTCCTCCCCTCCGGGGAGGATTTAGGTGGGGTCAAATCCGCCGAAGCTGAAAAATGTGCACCTTACCACCCCCTGACCCCTTCCGTGGGAGGGGGAACCGATGAAACAAACGTTCTCGAAATCGAAGTCTTCACCACCCGTCCTGATACCATTTTCGGCGCGACCTTTATGGTGCTTGCGCCTGAACACGAACTGGTTTCAAAAATCACTTCACCCGAATGCCGCGAAAAAATTGATGACTATGTAAACTGGGCTAAAAACCGGACCGAACGCGAGCGTATGACTGAAGTGAAAAAAGTAAGCGGCGAATTTACCGGTACATATGCACTTAACCCATTTACAGAACAACCTATACCTATATGGATTGCCGATTATGTGCTGATGGGCTACGGAACCGGAGCCATTATGGCTGTGCCGGCGCACGACAGCCGCGACTTTGCATTTGCACGACATTATAACCTGCCTGTAATTCAAGTGGTGAACAAGCCGGGGCATGAGGCTACCGATCCTGCGACATGGGATGAGTCTTATGATTCAAAGGAAGGGGTCATGATCCATTCAGGATTTATTGATGGAATGCAGGTGAAAGAAGCAATCAGCATCGTTATCCGCGAAACAGAAAAACGAGGAATAGGTTCACGGAAAATCAATTTCCGCCTGCGCGATGCTATTTTCAGCCGTCAGCGCTATTGGGGCGAACCATTCCCTGTTTATTACAAGGATGGAATGCCATACACCCTGCCTGAAGATCAGCTTCCATTACAGTTGCCTGATGTTGATGCCTACCTGCCGACCGAAAATGGTGAACCGCCACTCGCCCGTGCCAAAAACTGGGTTACCAAAGATGGTTATCCTTTGGAAACCAATACCATGCCGGGTTTTGCCGGATCGAGCGGTTATTACCTGCGATATATGGACCCGCGCAATGACAAGGAATATTTTTCGAAAGAAGCTGCAAATTACTGGCAAAGTGTCGACCTTTATATCGGGGGCGCCGAACATGCAACCGGACATCTGCTCTATGCACGCTTCTGGAATAAATTCCTGTTCGACCTTGGCTATTCAGTGGTACAGGAACCATTTAAAAAACTGGTCAACCAGGGAATGATACAGGGCCGTTCGAATTTTGTTTACAGAGTGAAGGGGACAAACAAATTTGTTTCATTTAACCTGCGCCATCAATACGAAGTACAGCAATTGCACGTGGATGTGAATATCGTGGAGAATGATATACTGGATACGACTAAATTCCGTGAATGGAGACCTGATTTTACAGATGCAGAATTTATCCTAGAAGACGGAAAATATTATTGCGGATGGGAAGTGGAGAAAATGTCGAAATCCATGCACAATGTGGTTAATCCGGATATCCTTATAGAGCGTTACGGCGCTGATACCCTGCGATTATACGAAATGTTCCTCGGACCGCTTGAACAAGCCAAACCTTGGGATACAAGCGGGATCGAAGGTGTTTTCAGGTTTATACGGAAATTCTGGCGCTTGTTTCATGACTTTGAACACAACTTCGTAGTTTCTGATGAAACACCGATGGCTGTTGAATTAAAAGTTTTACATAAAACAATTAAAAAAATTCAGGACGATACCGAAAGAATTTCTTTTAATACAGCAGTAAGCAGTTTTATGATTTGTGTAAACGAACTTAGCGAACTGAAATGCAACAAGAGGTCAGTATTGAAAGAACTGGTGATCATGGTTTCGGCTTATGCTCCGCATATTTCTGAAGAACTTTGGCAATTGCTCGGCATGCAGGGTAATGTTTGCAATGCCTCCTTCCCGGAATTCAAAGCTGAATACATTGTAGAAAATACATATGCATACCCTGTTTCATTTAATGGTAAAATGAGATTTACCATCGAATTGCCCATTGATACACCGGTTACGGAAATTGAAAAGGCAGTGTTGCTGGCTCCTGAAGCACAAAAATGGCTGGATGGAAATCCTCCGAAGAAAGTTATTATTGTTCCGAAAAAGATTGTGAATGTGGTGATTTAACCCAAATTACGCACTAGCGTAATCGATAAAACAAACCTAATGTATTTTAATTGTAGATCATTGAAATTCAATGATTTGCTTCCCGATTTTATCGGGAGGGGTTAAACCCAACTGATAAAAATACCGATGTAACAGTCGTTTAGTCCAAAGCATTTGGACTATAACGAATGTACAATCGGTATAACGCAAATAGTTCGACTTTGTATCCTATTGCGTAATTTGGGTTTAACCAGCAAACGAGTATCAATGTCGAAAAAAGTAAAAATTGTCGTTGCGGGCATCGGCGGTGTCGGTGGGTATTTTGGAGGCCTTTTAGCCAGGAAATACGAACATAGCAGCTCTGTAGCAATTTTCTTCCTTGCACGTGGCGAACATCTAAATCAAATCAGGAACAAAGGTTTAACAGTAATTAAAGGAGACATTGAATTTACTGCCAGACCTTATTTAGCAACTGATAACCCGACTGAAACAGGCATTGCCGACTACATCATTATCTGCACCAAGAGTTATGACCTGGACGCAACTGTTGAACAGTTAAGACCATGCATTGACGAAAACACATTTCTGTTACCTATTTTAAATGGAGTGGAAAATGTTGAACGGATTAAATCCAAATTACCGGATACAACTGTTTTTGAAGGTTGCGTTTATATTGTATCGCGTCTGAAAGAAGCAGGTGTAATTGAAAATAGTGGTAATACTCAGAGACTTTCTTTCGGAATCGATAATTTAAGTAATGAAAGGCTTTTGTTTCTTGAAAAGATATTTCAGGATGCAGGGATTGATACTGTATTATCCGATAAGATTTCAACTTTAGTTTGGGAAAAGTTTATTTTTATTGCGGCAGTAGGAACCGCAACTTCTTATTTCGATTGTTCTATAGGAAAAATCCTGGAAGAAAATGAAGACACTTTATATCAACTTATTAAAGAAGCCGAATCAATAGCCCGTGCAAAAAAAATACCCGTTGACCAGGAAATTACAACCAAAACTTTGAATAACCTGAGATTGTTACCCTATGAAACAACCTCATCCATGCACAGGGATTATCAAAATCTGAAACAGCATACAGAGGTTGAGTCTCTCACTGGTTATATAGTACGTGCAGGACAAAATTTGAATATAGAAACACCGTCATTCAGCAAGGCCTATGATTATTTGTTAAACAAAAAATAAATCTGAAGGCACCTTGCTGAAAATCAAGACTGCTTTGTTGCTCCATTTCTCTTATGAATCAACCGGGTTATCAAAGTGCTTTATCATCCGCAGTCTTACAGGCTTTTCACCGGTTTTCTGAATAAATCCCCGCGCCATCAAGTCCAGGAGTACCGTTTCCATATACCAGGAAGAACTGCCTTCCAGTTTTCCTTTCAATCTCTCATTCGACAAACGGGTCAGTTCCTTATGACTGATTTCCGGCTGTTCTGCAAAAATTTCTAAAAGGCAAATACGTGTAGACTCATACTTATCACGAAGAATATTTTTGCCTTTTTTCCCGGCTTCAGGATGCAGCGTAAGTATTTTATCTTCAGACGGCATGGTTGATAAGTTTCGGAAAACAGAATTGACATGTTGGCCTGCAAATTATTTGCAGGGACAAAGTTGCCAGATAAAATGAAATTACGAATGTTGATTCACGAATTACGAATGTCAGGGAATTGAAATCATGAAACGTTGTAACTACATACTCTAATTTCCCGTCCCCAATCCCTTACCCCTAAATCTTAATCCCTATTTAAGTATTTCCCTCGAAATCACAATTTGCTGTATCTCGCTTGTTCCTTCGTAAATCTGAGTCAGCTTGGCTTCGCGCATCAGGCGTTCTACATGGTATTCTCTTACATAGCCATATCCGCCGTGAATCTGAACAGCCTGGGTAGTAACATCCATGGCAATTTCGGCAGCATAATATTTAGCCATTGAACTGGCATGGCCGTAAGCCTGACCCTGATCCTTGAGCCAGGCAGCTTTGAGACAAAGATTACGGGCATTTTCGATTTTCACCGCCATATCAGCCAGTTTAAAAGCAATAGCCTGGTGGTTGGAAATATACGTTCCGAAAGCCTTTCGTTCCTTGGCATATTGCACGGAACGTTCAAATGCGCCGCTGGCAATACCGAGAGCCTGGGATGCAATTCCGATCCGGCCTCCTTCGAGGGTTTTCATGGCAAAAGTGAACCCAAATCCATCGGGACCGATACGGTTTTCCTTAGGTACTTTTACATCATTGAACATCACAGAATGAGTGTCGCTGCTGCGCATACCCATTTTGTCTTCGTGCGGACCAACGCTGATTCCTTCTGCATGGCGGTCGACAATCAGGCAGTTGATACCTTTATGTTTTTTTTCAGGATCGGTTTGAGCAATTAACAGGTAAGTACCGGCTGAATTGCCGTTTGTAATCCAGTTTTTTGTTCCGTTAACAAGGTAATAATCTCCCATATCCACGGCTGTTGTCCGCTGGGATGTGGCATCGGATCCGGCATCCGGCTCTGAAAGCAGAAAGGCGCCTATTTTTTCTCCCCTTGCCAGGGGCTTCAAAAACTTTTCCTTTTGATCTTCTGTTCCATATTCCTGTATTCCGTAGCACACCAGGGAGTTGTTCACGCTCATAATCACGCTTACGGAGGAGTCGACTTTAGATATTTCTTCCATAGCCAGTACATACGATACGGTGTCCATGCCACCTCCATCGTATTTAGGATCGACCAACATACCCAGAAAACCGAGTTCGGCCAAACGTTGTACGTGTTTTGTCGGATAAATCGCGCCTGCATCGCGTTCAATTACATCGGTAATCAATTCCCGCTGTGCAAAATCGCGGGCGGCATCGCGTATCATCAACTGCTCTTCGGTGAAATTAAAGTCCATTGTTTGTTTTTTTTTGATTGTTTGAGGTTAGAAAATGGTTTAACAAATATAGAAACAATAGGTTAACTTCAAGAGATATGGTCAGATATTTTATTTTTAAGAAAACAAAAAACACCTGCCATAAAAAAGGCAAGCGTTTTTTTCTGTTGATGGCTGGTATGTTTAGAATGTAAGATTACTGGACAATGATTTTCAACACGTGTGTTTTTCCAGCTGTTTCAATTTTAACAAAATAGTTGCCACTTGCAGCTTGCGAAAGGTCGAAGGTGTAACTGTTTGAACCTTTGCATTGTCTTTTGAGAATGATTTTCCCTTTTGCATTCAGGATGGACACATTTATATCAAGCATTGCTGACGAAGCGTTGCTGATCACAAACAGGCCGGTTGTAGGATTGGGATACATTTCAAATGAATCCTGCGGACTTTCTTCAAGCGACACGAATGAAGGCAGTTGCATAACCTGAACAATAACCGGATTAACACCGGTTCCGTTCACCTGTATATTAGCTGTCCGGATTACAGGTGTCAGATTTTGTTCATATGTTGCTGTTAACAGGCCTATTCCTGAACCTGATGAGGTCGACTGGCACCAGGCGGCATCGCTGACGGATGTCCAGGAAATATTTGAAGAAACATTAAATGTTGTACTTCCTGCAGGATCAGTAACTGTTCGTGCGGAGGGTGTGACATTTAACATGGCAGCCGGACCCTGTTGGACTACCGTAATAGTTACCGGTACAATACCTGTAGCGGTCACAACTATACTTGCAGTTCGGATCTCAGCCATTGTATTTTCACTGAAAGTTGCGATAATGGTACCATTGCTGTTTCCCGAAGCGGTAACTGTGCACCATTCAGCATTGCTGATAGCAGTCCATGGCATGTTTGAACTAACAGTATAATCAACGGCGCCTGCCTGGTAGCCCACATTTTGATTATGAGGATCAACTGAAAGAAATGGCGAAGCACCTGCCTGGGTAAGAGTTACATTAGCATTGGGGACACCCGGAACTGAAACTGCCATATATGTTATACGTTGATCGAGAGAGGTGTTTTCCTGATACGTGGCGATGATAGAGCCATTTCCAGCACCTGAAAGTGTTACATTACACCAGTTGGTATTACTTGTTGCAGTCCAGGCAGAATTAGAGGTAACCGTATAATTTGCATTTCCGGCTTGTGATGACACATTGATATTTTCAGGTGTAACACTCAAAGTAGGGGAAGTCCCTTCCTGTGTAACGGTTACTACAACAGGTGATAAGCCTGCTACTGTAACGCTGATATTTGCAATACGTACCGATAATGATGTATTCTCCTCATAGGCAGCACTAATGGATCCATTGCCTGTTCCAGAAGGAGTTACAGCGCACCAGGCTGCATCGCTTCCGGCTGTCCATGCCGAATTGGAGTTTACATTGAAAATTGTGGATCCGGAAGGAGAGGTTACATCCTGGTTGGAAGGTGTCACGGATAAGGTTGGTGATGAACCTGATTGTGTAACGGTAACATTCACCGGGGCGATTCCGGTAACCGTAACAGTTAGTGTTGCAATACGGGATGTGGGTAAAGTATTGCTTGTAAAAGCAGCAATAATAGTTCCGTTGCCTGTACCTGAAGGAGTAACGGTACACCAAACTGAATTACTGCTAACAGTCCATGCAGAGTTGGAAGAAACTGCAAAGTTGGTATTACCGGCAGCGGCACTCACATTCTGATTACCGGGAGTCACAGTCAGGGAAGGTTGCCCGGCTTCCTGGGTAACTGTAACGTTCACCGGAGCAAGGCCTGTAACAGTAATCGTGACAGTAGCAATACGGTTTGTCAACAGAGAGTTTTGCGTGTAATTTGTTGTTATGATTCCGTTACCGGTACCTGAAGGAGTAACCGTGCACCAAATGGCATCGCTTGTTACTGACCATGCCGAATTCGATGTTACTGTAAAGCTAGTGTTTCCTGCTGGAGCCGTAACATTCTG
This sequence comes from Bacteroidales bacterium, assembly GCA_038204995.1. Lineage (GTDB taxonomy): Bacteria > Bacteroidota > Bacteroidia > Bacteroidales > UBA4417 > UBA4417. The sequence goes on from JBBRCH010000007.1 coordinate 19,200, forward strand.
ATTAGGAGGCGTAACACTTAAAGTTGGCGAAGTGCCTCCTTGTGTAACGGTAACTACAACAGGTGATGCTCCTGAAGCTGAGATCGTTATATTGGCAATCCTGGAAGCGGCCCCGGTATTTTGAGTATAGGTAGCAGTTAGTGTACCGTTTCCTGTTCCCGAAGGAGTTACCGTACACCAGACTGCATCGCTGATTGCATTCCATGTTGCGGTTGTATTAACATTAAAAGGAGTTGTTCCAGCCGGTGGAGTAACATTTTGATTTGCTGGTGTAACAGAAAGTGTGACTGTCCCGGTTCCGGTAATCTGTACATCATCAATTGCCCAGTAGTAGCCCCATGTTCCGGTATAATTCCATTTGAATTTTACCTGTGCCTGTCCTGCAACTGCTGCTATGGCCTGGTTAAAAGTAACAGGGTTTGAAGCCGATGTGGATGTAAAAGTCTGAATCACATTCCATGTCGAACCATTATTGATACTATAGGAAACAGTTGCCGAAGAGCCTGAATAACTCCTAAAGTAGTGCTTGAACTGGAGGTTTACTGATGAATAAGCACTCATATCTATGGTAGGTGTAATCAGGTCAGCATTCTGTGAGTTCCCGCTTCCATAGGCATCGCTGTTCAGATAGGCATAGTTACCTGTGAGTGAGGGATTTGGCGTTTGCCCGGTGATGGTGCCAAACTGCCATACCTGCCCGTTACCCTGGTTGTCAACCTGACTCCAGCAAGTGGGAATAGTTGTTCCTGAAAATGACTCAGTAAAAGGTAAGCTGTATATTCCGCACAAAGTACTGAAAGCTATATCATTACCATAGAATGTTCCGTTTGCATTGGTAGCGTAAGCTCTCACATGGTAAGTTGTATTCGACGAAAGGCCGGTTATTGTGCTGATATACGTTCCGGTTCCTGAACCATCAGTTGTATGGTTGCCGCTTGCTACCGGATTGGCAGTAGTTGCCCAGCAGACTCCACGGACCGTAACCAGTGAGCCACCATCGGAAGTTACATTTCCTCCAGATGTGGCTCCGGTGAGTGAAATACCCGAAACTGCAGTGGTTGTTACGATAGCACCACCCGGGGTAAAAGTAAGATCACTTCCATTAGTAGTTCCATCACTATTGGTTGCAACAACCCTGAAATGATAGAGTGTACCCGATGTTAAACCGCTTATAGGGGCATTTACAGCAACAGCCGTGTTTCCGTTTCCGGCAGAAGTCGTTGTAGTTGAATTTCCGTACGAAATTGTAGTGCCCCATTCAAAATGGTAATTGGTGGATAAAGTATTTGGGTTAACAGTTCCGTTGAGTGTGGCTGATGATCCTGTAATAGCAGTTGCATCAACGGTAATAGCTACCGGTGCATTTCCAATTTTGAAGGAGGCGATTTTTGTTTTTCGCGATCCTCCGCTTCCAATGTATTCAGTAGTAAACCAGAAAGTTTCGTTATCTGCCGGATCAACCGACATTAATGAATAGTCGCCCCAACGATTGTATCCGGTTTGTGAGTTGGCACCGGTCTGAATTATTTCTTCAGGAACGTCAAGTATTCCCGTTCCGGCAGCATATGCACCGGTGCTTTGTCCTGTATAGCGTATGCTTGGGTACATGGAAGAACTGGAAATCGAGTAACCCAGGCCTATTTTATTATTTGCATTCAACATAATGCTTCCCATCCATCTTGAGTGAGCGTCGGGGGCATATGTCCCTGTCTGTCTTACTGTCCACGCACCGGTAGTTTTACGCAATTCGTACCAGCGGATTCCGGCATGATTGGTATTATCCACATCCACCGTATGGCAGCAGACTATAGTTTGATATGTGCCAAAATTACGGTATTGAGGCACATTCATTATAACCATTGGAATGGCATCAACTTTCTGCGAAGTGCCTTGCTGAGGGATATTACTCCATGTGTTTCCAAAGTTGCTGTCGAAAGCAGTGACATTGATTTGTTGTGTACGGTTGAAAGTAGAAGATGCGGTATTTGACCAGTTAACAGCTAATTCATAAATCCATAACTGATCACTTCCCCCGCCTATTGCATCGTCGTTCATCGCTATAAATAATCCCGGTGAACCGGCAGGCGCAAAGGCGCCATCGTTGTCAACAGGAGGAACGCACATAAATCCATCAATAGAAATTGGAAGCCATGCATTGCTGAACCCTACCATTTTTGGTGCGGCACCGCCGATGAGCATTTGCGAACGCTCGAAAACATAGGTATCATTGCTTCCACCATTGTTTGTCGCCATATAATATCCGTCCTGCCAAATACCAAATTTTTCGTAATCAGGCATATCGGCCACATCAAAAGAATACTGATACCATGTTCCTGTAGGGTCATTTGTAGTGGAAACTGCAATCAGCATGCGATCATTCGATGTACACAACGAGAATTCAACGGCAAGCCAGCGTCCGGCCTGATCATCATAAAGGATAAGCGGGTCACCGTCGTTGCAGTTTGCTCCGGTAACGCTTCCGAACAGCAGGTTCATATTGGTCGGCCCTGCAACTAAAGCTCCGGTTTTACTATAAATAGCATAGGTTGTATTTACAGTTTGCATATAATGATTCGGCCCGGCAGTGCCATTACAATCAGGGGGATAATAGGGTGAAGTTTGTGCGTCGAAATTCACCAGCGGAGCTTTGGAAGAAACTGATTTCCCCACGTTTTTTTGCCAGGCGGCATCAGGTCCTTTGGGAAGGGCTGTTTCAGAAAACGGATATTCCCTGTTTTGAAGTTTTTTGTTCAGAACTTTAGAAGCTGCTTTCTCTTTTATAGCTTGTAACTCTGATTCTGTAAGAGGAGGAAGGTCTTTTAAAGGCAGCGATACACCAATAAAAGTTCCTTCGCCGATGATCGTTGGATGAACCGGCACATTGTCCTGTGCGCGTAACTGCAGCATGACTGCACAAAAAAAGGCAGTAAAAAGTAAAGTTCGTAAAATCATGGTGAAATAGTTAAAATGACTGTTTTGGTTATTTAGGAAGCAGAAATCTTTATTTACGGAGTAAAAATCTGTGACAAATATAATATAAATCAGGATATCTCTTCTACATTCTACGGGGCGATAAAAATTCCGTTTTAGTTTATGGCCGGGATTTATTTTAAATGCATCTGAATGCTTAACATCCATATTTTCTTGAATCAGGAGAATTTTTGTTTTACATAAATATTCCAGACATTTTTAATAAATTGATTTTACTAATTAATTCTTCAGACTCAAAAAAACTGAGTGTCTGCTGTCCGTCTGATAAGGCTTCTTCAGGCTTTTCATGAACTTCATAAATCACCCCGTCAGCACCGCTTATAAGGGAAGCTAGCGCAAGCTTTGATACGTATTGCCTGATTCCTACCCCATGCGAAGGATCCGCAATAACAGGCAAATGGGTCTTTTCTTTTAAAACCTGTATTGCATTAATATCGAAAGTGTTGCGGTAGGCCGTTTCGAAGGTACGGATTCCACGTTCACACAATAAAAGTTTCTCGTTCCCTTTGCTGAATACATACTCAGCAGAATGTAGCAATTCCTCGATGGTTCCGCTGATACCTCTTTTGATGAGTACTGGTTTATCAATTTCACCCAGCGAATCCAGAAGGTTAAAATTCTGCGAATTCCGGGCTCCAACCTGAAAAATATCCACATAAGGAATCATTTCCTCTATCTGTGAAACCTGCATTACTTCTGTAATGATCTTGATGCCATGAGGGGCGCATAACGAGTGCATCATCTTTAGACCCTCCACTCCTGAGCCACGGAAGGCATAAGGGGAACTCCGCGGCTTAAAAACTCCGCCGCGCATGATGCGGATCTTATTGTTTATCAGGTGCTCAACAATCTTTTGCATCTGTTCTTCACTTTCAACGGAGCACGGGCCTGCCATAATGCTAATACCATTCCCTCCGACAATAACATCATCGCCCAGGTCTATGGTTGTGTTCTGTACTTTCCATTTCTTACTAACCAGTTTATAATCGTCAGAAACAATATGAACATCCTTTACCCCTGCCATATTCCCTATCGTACGGATATCGATTTCTTTTTTACCTATACAAACCAGGTATTTATCTGCATTTGTTTTTACCTCGGTAAGGTTGAATTTGTTTTGGATCAATAGGTCACAAAGGTGTTGCATCTGATCCCCTGAGATATTTTTTCTTAATTGAATGATCATAATTTTTAAATTTATCTTTTATTGAAACTGGATTTGGCCTTTCTTGGATTTAAACGATTCTGAAAACTTTAGCCGGTTTAATCCGGCTGATAAATTGTGGTATGTCCTTTTGCAGATTTTTGCTCTCGCCTATCACATTGATGAAAGCGCTGCCGATTATGGCACCGTTACTCAGTTTGCACGCTGCCTGAAAATCTGTTTTATTTTTAATGCCGAAGCCTATAATTACAGGATTTCTCAGTTTCATCCTAGTAATTTTCTCAATTGCTTCCGTTTGCATTTCCGAATTATTTCCGGTGGTGGTATTTCCTGATACCAGGTAAATAAAGGCGTTGCTTATTTTATCAATTTTTTTGATGCGCCCAGTTGAAGTTCCCGGTGTAATCAGGAATACAGGAGATACTTTATATCTGTCGGCAAAAGATTTATGATCTTCAAGGTATTCGTTTACCGGTAGATCAGGAATAATAATATGATGTACTCCGCTTTCGTAACATTTCCGGTAAAATGGTTCAATGCCGCAAGCCAGTATGCTGTTCAGATAGCCCATAAGTAAGTATGGCTTGGTAATCGTGTGCCTGACTTCTTTTAAACGAGCGAATAAGTATTCCAGGGTCATCCCGTTGTGAAGTGCGACAGTGCTTGAGTTTTGAATAACAGGGCCGTCGGCCAGAGGATCGGAAAAGGGAATGCCAATCTCAATAAAATCGACAGCTGTTGCATTTAAAATACCCAGTATCTCTTGCGTACTTTCGAGGGTCGGGAATCCCGCCGTAAAAAAAACAGACAAATTGTTATTCTTATTTTGGAGGATGGTATGATGTAAGGTGTTCATGCTGTACTTATTAGATGTGAATTATACTATTGTACATGAATTACAGTTGGCTATAAAAGTGCCAAGTGCCGGAACCTGGAACCCGGAACCAATGATTATTCAGGTGAAAAATAATTAAGGTACGTCTCCATATCTTTATCTCCTCTTCCCGAGAGGTTAATCACAACCACATCGGTTGCCTTAAATTTCATTCTAGGCAATATAGCAAAGGCGTGTGCGGATTCCAGAGCAGGAATGATCCCGTCGAGTTGAATTAATTCCTGAGCTGCACACAGCGCTTCCTCGTCGGTTATTGCAAAATAAGTCGCTTGCTTTGTTTCGTGTAGCCAGGCATGCAAAGGGCCTATGCCCGGGTAATCGAGCCCGGCAGAAATACTGTAGGGTTCTGTAATCTGGCCGTCGGCGTTCTGCATAAGGTATGTTTTTGATCCGTGAATAATCCCGACAGAGCCAACCATGAGTGTTGCGGCTGTTTGGTGAGAGCTAATGCCTTTTCCTGCTGCCTCGGCGCCTACCAGTTTTGTTTTTTTCGATTTGAGGAAATGATAATAGGCTCCTGCCGCATTACTTCCCCCTCCGACACAGGCGATCAGGTAATCAGGCTCGGCCTCGCCGGTTTGTTTCTTTAGCTGAATCCTGATTTCTTTGCTGATCACGGATTGGAATTTGGCAACCATATCCGGGTAGGGGTGAGGCCCCACAACCGAACCTATTATGTAATGTGTATCGTCAGCATGGTTTATCCAGTAACGTATGGCATCATTGGTGGCATCCTTCAGGGTTTTGGTTCCGCTGAGCGAAGGAATTACTGTTGCTCCCAGCATTTTCATGCGCGCTACATTGGGTGCCTGCCGCTTTATATCCGTGTCGCCCATAAACACAACACACGACAAACCCAAAAGTGTGCATGCCGTTGCAACGGCCACACCGTGCTGACCGGCACCGGTTTCGGCCACAATTTTTTGTTTTCCCATCATCCTGGCCAGCAGTGCCTGTCCCAATGCATTGTTGATCTTGTGGGCACCGGTGTGGTTGAGGTCTTCACGTTTCAGGAATATCCGTGCTTTATATTTGTCAGACAAAGCTTTTGAATAATAAAGCGGTGTCGGTCGGCCGACATAATCCTTTAACAGTGTATTTAATTGTTTCTTGAACTCAACTGACCGCATGATTCTTTCATAGTTTTTCTGCAGTTCATCCACGTTATTGAAAAGTAATTCGGGGATGTAAGCGCCGCCGAATTTCCCATAATATCCATTGCTTGTTTGAGTATATGATTTCATCTGAAAAAAAATCTTAGAAGTTATATTTTCGTTTCATTCATCCTTCTGATGAGTTGTTTTATCTTTTCAATGTCTTTGATTCCGGGAGCTGTTTCAAACCTTGAATTAATATCGATTCCAACCAGTTGTTCGTGGCTTATATTTTTAATTTCCGCATAATTTTCCAGACTAATTCCCCCGCTCAGGTAAAAGGGTTTATTTAAAGTATAAGCATCCAGCCACTGCCAATTGAAAGCCTTTCCGTTTCCACCATAGTGTTTGCTTTGAGTATCAAACAGGAAAAGGTCGCAGGCTTCGAGATATAATTTTGCAGCATCAAATGAGCCTTTATCATGAATTGAAATCGTTTTGATAACTTCTGTTTTAGAATTGAAATGTCTGCAAAAATCTGGTGATTCATCCCCATGCAGCTGAATGCTGTCCAGCTTATAACGATCGATAATCTGATCAATTTCTGCGATTCCGGCATTTACAAATACCCCGGTTTTTTTTATCCGTTCAGGAACCCCATTTAAAGCATGTTCGATCAGTTTCCCATATACATAGCGGGGTGACTTGTGATAAAAAATAAACCCCAGCCGGGATATTTTCATGGATGATAATGCAGTTATAGTTTCCGCATTGATTATGCCACATACTTTAAGTTGCATCGGTTTCCTGTTTAAGTTTATTGACCTGACGGATAAGCTCAGCACATGCTTTTTCGGGTTCGGGGTGTTTCATAAAATAGGAGCCTATTAAAAAACCATTGTATCCCAGTTGTTTCAGTTCTGTCACTATTTTGGGATCTTCAATACCGCTTTCCGATATTTTTAAAAACCCGGAGGGTATGAGTTTCGCCATAGCCCTGGAAGTATCAATATCAATCTTCATGGTCTCGAGATTGCGGTTGTTGACCCCGATTATATCCACACCCTTATACACCTTTTCCAATTCATGCTCAGCATGAAGTTCCAGCAACACTTCCATCCCCAGTTTATGTGCTTTATCAGTAAATTGCACAACCTGTTCCTTGCTGAGTATGGAAGCAATGAGCAGAATGGCGTCTGCGCCGATTGATTTGGCTTCAATCACCTGGTATTCATCGATCACGAAATCCTTTCGCAAAATGGGGCAGAAATTGAATTTCCTAGCTGTTGTCAGATCAGCATTACTGCCCCCAAAAAACTTTTTATCAGTCAATACGGACAAAGCACTAGCCCCGGCCTGCATGTATCCGATAGAAAGTTTTTCAACTTTGATGTACGGATTGATTGCTCCAAGGGCTGGAGATTGTTTCTTTATTTCGGCAATAATGCCACTTTTATCACTTCTTAAGAGATATTTCTTTAACGAAACACATTCACTTTTGAAGTAGATCGACCGTTCAAGCAATTCGACCGGGAACAATGATTTTTCGTCCTTTACTTGTTTCCTCTTTTCGATTACAATTTTTTCGAGCGTATTCATAAATATTTGTTGGTTATGTTCAAAAATGAGGCAGACTTTACGCAAATGCCTTATAGAATTTCAGGTGCCTTGATCTGTTTGGCAGAGGATAATGACTCCTTTGTAAACTAAGGACTCATTTTAAATCGTTAGTTTATAACTTGTTCGCCCGGAAGCTGAAACAGATATTTTCTGTAATTATCATATTTATTCCTCCTCATTTAATTGTATTATTCAGATCCATTCTCAATGATCTTGTTAAATAGCCGGAATGCTCTTTTCGACTCAATGCTTTCAGAGCAAACGGCTATACATTCGTCCAGATCCTTATTTGTGTAGCAACGCATAGCAAATGCGCTGTTTATCAGAACCACGTTTTTTTGCGCTTCGCTGGCTTCGTCCTTTAACACAGCAACGAAAATATTTGCAGCGTCTTCAATACTATTGCCTGCGCTTATCTCTTCCGGCGTATTCGGTTTAAAAGGAAGTTCATCTTTTGAGATTACCTGCTCACCTGTATGGGTGGTAACCAAAACATCCGAAGTCAGGCTTATCTCGTCGTAGCCGTCCAGTGAATTCACCAGGCAATACTGAGTTGTGCCTGTTTGCAGAAAAAAGTTATACAAGCGTGCCACCGAGCGGTTAAAAACCCCGACATATTTAAATTCGGTCTGAGCCGGATTTACCAGCGGCCCCATCAGGTTAAAGAGTGTGTTGGTTTTCAGACCCCTGCGCACCGGCCCGACATTTTTTAGAGCCGGGTGAAAATTCGGTGCATGAATGATGCAAAGATTATATTTTTCCAAATCGGCGTTCAGTTCCAGCTCAGTTGTTTTAAAAGTAAACCCAAAATGCTTTAAGATATCCGAAGAGCCTGAAATAGAAGTTGATGCGAAGTTTCCGTGCTTGGCGACAGGTATTCCCGAAGCTGCTAAAACAAATGCGGATAGTGTTGAGATATTGAAGGTATTTTTATTGTCTCCTCCGGTACCGCAAACATCAATCGTTGGTGTTTGCAACGTCACCGGGACACACAGTTGCATAAGCGCATTACGGAAACCGGTCAGCTCATCCACTTCCATAATCCTGGTTTTAAAAAGACCCAGAATAAACGCCACCTGGTACTCATTGAATTGCTGTTCGCACAAACCCTTCATCAGTATTTCTGCTTCCGGCACCGACAGGTGATGCCCCGCACTTAGTTTTAAATATATTTCGTTCATTTTTTCTAACTAATTGCTGTTTAAAGCATTATTTATAAAGTTTTTTTATCCCCCTATGTCTTGCCGAGGCGGACATTTCCCTGAGAGGAGAACCTGACTAACATGATTTGTGCCTGAGGTCCGCCTTTTATACCGATATGAAATTCATAATAGTCCATCCCGATAAATATCGGGAGAACTAAACGAATTTCTGATCGGTATTTACCACTCTAGAATTTTTAAACGGCCTATGGCCTATTATAAAATTCACATTGGTATTACAGCCGACAGAAAATCACTTCGCACTATTTCGCGCTATTTCTATTTATTTCAATGTATTCCTACATATTTCAAATTTTTTACTTTATTCCTGCTTGTACCATTGTTAAATCAGTGAGACTTTAGTTTTGAGAAACAAAACTATTTAGTCGAACTGATCCCGAGCGAAGTCGAGGGATCTCATGGGTAATATTCCCCGCTCCTTGGAGCGGATTTGACACTGATTCCAATGAGATACCCGCCAGCTTGCTGCGAGGAGTTTTATTGGAGGATGTCTATTCACTTTTCGCTATTCACTTATTGAAGTTCAATACTTCGCTTTCAAGGGGTCAACCTCATTTTTGCAATTTCTAAAAGGCAAACCTGAAATCGTAAATCCTTAACTGCTGATCCAATTCCTGATTATCTGTTCACCGTATTCAGAAAGGATGGATTCAGGATGGAACTGGACACCTTTTACATCATACTTCTTATGCCGTAATGCCATCACACACTGTTCGGCATCCAGGGCAGTTACAAGTATATCCAGACCGGCAGTAACACTCTTATAATCGACAGCCCAGGAATGGTAACGCCCGACAGTAAACCGTTCCGGACAATGGTCAAATAACGGATCTGCAGAAACCAACTCAATTTCTGTAGCAATTCCATGATAAACAGTATCGAGGTTGATTAGTTCAGCACCGAACACTTCACCGATTGCCTGTAACCCGAGGCAAACACCCAGGATAGTCTTGGTGGGTGCATATATACGTATGAGTTCCTTCAGAATACCGGCATCTTTTGGTATTCCGGGCCCGGGTGATAACAGGATTTTGTCAAATTCATTTACCTGCGCCAAAGTTATCTTGTCATTTTTATGTACCTCATACGTAATGTCACTTGTTTTTTCAATCAGCTGAACAAGATTGTAGGTAAAGCTGTCGTAATTATCCAGTACCAGTAGTTTCATATCTGTTTCGTATTTTTTGATGCAAAAATTGCTGTCTTTCTGTCTTATAATAAATTATAATTCTGTTTCAATTTTCCGGAGCTGCCCCTTTGTTTTGAACAGGGTATTAGCCTCCCTTAGTGCATTTCTCAACCCATTGATTTTATTAAATACTTCATGCAACTCATTTTCTTCCCTGCTGCTTTCGACAACGCCTGCACCAGCCTGGTATATCAGCTGGTTATTTTTACTTAAAAATGAACGTATGATGATGGCCTGGTTGAGTTCGTTTTTCTGCCCAACAAAACCGATGGTACCGCCATAAAATCCCCTGGCATCATTTTCAAGCTCATCAATAAGCTGGATGGCCCTGTGCTTGGGAGCTCCGGATAAAGTTCCCGCCGGGAAGGTCCCGGTCAATGTTTCGAAGGAGTTGAATTCCGGTCTTAATTCGCCGCACACATTGCTTACCATATGGATTACATGCGAGTAGAACTGTATTTGTTTGTAGGATCTTACATGTACATTTTTCGAATACTTACTCAGGTCGTTTCGTGCAAGGTCAACCAGCATTACATGTTCGGCATTTTCTTTAACATCATTAAGCAGTTCGCCGGCTTTCACAATGTCGGAAGCATCATCGCCTGTACGCCTGTAAGTTCCGGCTATGGGATGTATTTCGGTGATGCCCCTGGTGATTTTTAACTGTGCTTCGGGAGAGGACCCGAATATCCTGAAATTGCCGGTATCAAAATAAAACAGATAGGGCGAAGGGTTAATTTTTTTCAAAGCCCTGTAAACATTAAAGTCATCACCTTTAAAATCCTGGTAGAACCTGCGTGATACAACCAACTGAAATACATCCCCGAGTTTGCAATGCTTTTTTGCACGGGTTACTTTATCCATATAATCCTCGTCCGTGCAATTGCTGGTTTCATTCCCTGTTAGGTCAAAGGAGTAATTATGGTGCTTATGCAAATCTATTCGTTCAATCAACAGGTCCAGGTTTTCAGCGGCCTGTTTTTCAGTATACCCATGTGAATAAACACTGAGTTCGTTACTTGCATGATTAAATACAAGTACCAGTGAATACAAGTGGTAAAGTAGCTCAGGGATCTCATTAAAATTGTTTTTCAATGTTATCTCATGTGTATATTCAACGATATTGAAAGAGCAATATCCAAACAAGCCTTTGAGATGATCCGGCAGTTGATCGTCGAACTTAAAAGTGTTTATAAAATCAGTGAATACCTTGTTCAATGAATGAGCGTCAGCCTGCAACATTACTTTTGCAATTTCCCCGTTTATCATCGTTTTTGCCTGCTTGTTATGAATGGTGATACTCCCAATCGGCTCGAAGCATATAAACGAATAATGATTGCTCTTGCTGTTGTAGTCCGAGCTTTCCAATAGCATAGGCGCGCTATACTCGTCGCGCAGGGCTAGGAACAGACTTACCGGAGTTTTGGTATCTGACAGAACCTGGTATGTTTTGGAATATATTTTCATTAGTTTAATTTAAATTTGTTAGAAATAAAAAAAACCCGCTGTCCTATGCAAACAGCGGGTTACCTTACTATAAATTAAAGCAAATACTTTAGCTGTCCACAACTTTTGTTGTAAACTGCCACCAATAGTTATTTGCTGTTAGAGTTCCCATCGAAATGCAAAAGTAATTCAAAAATTAATATTTTCAGCAATTTCGGATTTTTTATATAAGTCCGAAAAACATTTTTTTTCTTAAACGCTGTTACTTGTATAACCTCAAAAAAAATATCTTCACGAAAAACAATCTGAAGACCACGATTCCAAAAAAGGAATATAAAAGTGACTAAGGCAAGGCAATAAGTTTTATTCAAAATTAAAATATAGGAACTACTCCTGCGCGAGATTTATTTCTGCAACAAAGCCTTTGCAATCGCCTTTTCAGCAAGAGGCGCCATCATCATATACCCTACTTTATTAGGATGAACCCCATCAGAAGTAAATTCGGCCATCAGCCCTTTCTGCTTATTGACCATTGCTGAAAAATAATCAAGATAAACAATGTCGTTTTTACCGGCATAGACTTTTATCAATTCGTTCAGAGTGACAATTTTTTCGGCTGGTTCAAGGCCAGGTTTCCATGGATAATTAAATGCAGGTAAAACAGAGCAAAGAACGACTTTAATGCCGTTGGCTTTTGCCAGCTCAGCCATCGAAAAAATATTATCCGCTATTATTTCCAAAGTTGATGGCCCGGTATTGCCCGCAATATCATTGGTGCCTGCCAGGATAACGACAACAGCCGGTTTAAGATTTATAACATCAGGCCGGAAACGTATCAGCATCTGCGGCGTGGTTTGCCCGCTGATACCACGGTTGATATAGGGTTTTCCCGCAAAAAAGTCAGGGGATAAGTATCCCCAGCCTTCGGTAATGGAATTACCCATAAAAACCACCCGGATTTCATCGTATGCCGGAGCTCCGAGTTCTGCATTTTCGTTTTTAAAACGCTCAAGATTGGCCCAGTCCTGGGCTGATGTAACTTCGGACAGAAGCATAGATGCTAAAAACATAAGCAATGTTAGTTTCAGAATTTTCATGGTGTTTAAATGCTTGTTTTGTTATTTTATTCTTATTGAAGTCGGTTTGTATCGGGCTGAATTATATCCATCCTCTCAGTTTATAATACGCCAGTCCGAAATACTCCCGAATGACCATAATTTCGTATTTCAGATGGTTCCAGAACTGGTAGCGCAACTGCAGGTTGTTGCCGATAGGCGGAGCAATTTTATTGCCTTTCAGGTCGCTGTCACGAAAGGTTAAATCTGTATCGAGTGAGTATTCAAAGGTTGGCAATCCACTTACCATCGTAAACCCGCATTTGCGGAAAGTAAGCAATGCCCGTTTCATGTGCTCCGGCGAAGTTACCAGGGTAACAGGCTGATTTAGTTGGGAAGAGGTCTTATTATATGAAAGTTTTTGAGCCTGCTCCCTTGTATTGCGGCCGGTATTTTCATAAGTAATGGATTGCTTTTTTACACCTCTCAATATTAGTTCATTAGCAACAAGATGTGGAGCACTCATGCTATCTGCCAGTTTGCCGGGCATCGCTATAATTACATTTGCGCCGGGATATGCATTTGCAAGTTTAGCTGTGTAAAAGCTGCGGATCAGACCATCGCCGCTGGGGATTCCTGCTCCTCCCAACATGACAATTGTGGTCGGTGGATGGGTGATTTTACTGTTCGCTATCCCGAGGGAATAATACGCCCAGAATGGCAATGTGGTGAAAGCAAGAATACATAAAGTGAAAAAAACACAACCGGTGATCGTCAGCAGTATTTTCAGAATCCGCCATACCTTGTTGCGTTTTTTTTTCATATCCGGTAAATCTGAAATTAAATGCTATCAAATATTCACATGGTATCGGAGGTAAGTATCAGTAATAAGTAAATGAAAGATATTATCTTTTTATGCTGAAACGAGGTGATTCTACTACATTGCTATTGTTAAGATCCCGGTCTTTAATGTAAATTTCGAAAGCAATAATATCACTCTGAAGCAGGGGCCTGACAAAGTAAAGTTGGATGTACATGGTTATATTTCCTTTAATGTTTTTGTTCCTCCCTTCCGGAGTAAGAATAGGGATGCGAGCATTAAAGGTTACATTTGTATCAAGAGGTTTTACTTCAACCAGCTGATTGTCAATTTCCTGCATGAACTTTAAATAAAAGTTGTATTTGAGAGGTTCAACCGTGTCCCATGCATATAATCCGATGTTACCATCGCCGTCCTTATATGAAATCGTGATTGCTCCCAGCGAATCTCTTCCGGAAATATCCTTGAGCGTAGCAAATCCTCCGAATTCTATCTGAGGTTTGATCGGGTATTGCTCTTCCTTAATACAACCTGTTACAAAGGCAAAGAGCGGAAAAAGCAGAATTAAGCTTATCTTTGTATATATTTTCATTGACGACATTTACACGCTATAAAATTACAAAATTTCTGATATGGACTTCACAGCATTTAAACATAGTATATTTAATCTGCAAAGCGATATTGAATTTAACGAAATTGCGCGCAGTTTATTTCGATATCAGTATAAGAATAATGAAATTTACAGGAATTTTGTGGATGCTTTGGGCATAAGTGAGAGCAAAGTTTACCATCCTGAGCAGATTCCTTTTCTACCTGTTAGTTTTTTTAAAACACACAAAATAATATCCGGTAATTTCTCAGAAGAAATTATTTTTGAAAGCAGTGGCACCACCGGCGAGGAAACAAGCAAGCATTATGTGGTTGATACGGATTTGTATCAGCATAGTTTTACAGCAGGGATGGAACTTTTTTATGGTGATTTGTCAAAATACACTGTTTTTGCCCTATTGCCTTCCTATCTTGAACGGAAAAATTCTTCATTGGTTTATATGGTCGAAAAAATACTGCTTCGGTCAAACCGGCAAATGGGTGGTTTTTACCTGGATGATATGGATAAATTGCATCAGGAACTGCTGGAAGCACAGCAACTCGGGATGAAAATAATGCTTATCGGGGTGACATTCGCTTTGCTCGATATGGTTGAAAGCTATCATGTAAATATTCCTGATGCCATTGTCATAGAAACCGGAGGAATGAAAGGCCGCAGAAAAGAACTCACCCGAATGGAACTTCATGAAAAACTTTGTAAGGGATTTGGTGTAAAAAGTATTCACTCTGAGTATGGAATGACGGAGTCGCTTTCTCAAGCCTGGTCGGCAGGTGAAGGTATTTTCCGTTGTCCGTCCTGGATGAAAATACTGATAGCTGATTCCAACGATCCATTGAGTTTTCTCGAAACCGGGCACACCGGAGGTATTAATATTATCGACCTGGCTAATTTTCATTCCTGTTCATTCATTGCTACCCAGGATCTTGGAAGAGTTTTCGAAGACGGTAGTTTTGAAGTACTGGGCCGATTCGATAACAGCGATATCAGGGGGTGTAGCCTGCTTGCGCCTTAAATTTTATTTGATATTTATACTGTCTTCTTTTCTCTACCTACTTTCGGCCTCTAGGTCCTAAAAATCATTTAAATCTAACTCCCCCAGATTTCCGGTCCATCATTACTTGGCGAATTTACCAGCTTCGAAACCGGGTAAGCATTCATTTCCTCTGAAGCGTATGGCCTTAGCAACGATAGGATTTCAATAGATTCTTTACTTTCCAGCCATTTTTTTTCATCTTCAGGCCTTAAAATAACGGGCATGCGGTTATGAATGGGTTTCATAAAACTATTTGCTTCGGTAGTAATAATATTAAATGATTCAATTATTCTGCCTTCGGGTGATTTCCATCTTTCCCATAAGCCTGCCATAGAAAATATGCGGTTGTTCTTCACAAAAATACGATAGGGCTGTTTGCCGGCATCTTGCTGCCATTCGTAAAATCCATCGGCTGGCACCAGGCAGCGCTTGCTGAACAAGGGTGACCGGAACGATGCCTTCTCCGTAATTGTTTCGGCGCGGGCATTTATCATCTTATTTCCGATCGAAATATCTTTTGCCCAGGGCGGGATCAGCCCCCAGCGATGATAACTCAGCTTATGCGGATTTTCGCCGGTTATAACTGCCAGTATCTGCGAAGGTGCTCCATTATAGCGCGGAACATAGGTTGCTTCGCCTCCAGCAAGTTCAAAACGAAGGTTCAGTTCTGCTTCATTTGCGGTAAGTGAAAAACGGCCACACATGGGTTAGGGTTTAGGGGTTGGGGATTGTGAGAAGGGGAGAATGGGAGAGTGTGAGAAGGGAAATTTCTGATTTCAGATTGCGATATAGAATCAATCGCATTAATCCATTCAATCCAATTTGTTACATTATCATATTGTATTTTGCAATCCGATGTGATCTGTGTGCCAAAAGAGTATAAAATTATAGCTTTAGTCAAGTAAAACTTAGCCGTAAAAGTAAAAGAAAAGTTGAAATGGTGAAAAAGGAAAATTGAAAACATTCCTGGTCTAACAAGATAACATTTTGTAATTTTAGGCTTTAAATAACTCAAGCTATGAAAAAGTTTGCAATAATACTTTCGGGATGTGGTGTTTACGACGGAGCCGAAATTCATGAAGCAGTGATGACCATGTATGCAGTAATGAAAAATGGCGCTGAATACCAGGTTTTTGCACCGGATATTGTCCAGCATCATGTGGTTAATCACATGACGGGAGCCGAAATGTCTGAAATTCGTAATGTATTGGTTGAAAGTGCGCGAATAGCACGTGGTAAAATACAGCCGCTTGCTAAACTCGATATGCGTGACTATGATGCTTTGATTTTTCCCGGAGGTTTTGGTGCAGCTAAAAACCTATGCTCATTTGCCTTCAAAGGTGCTGATTGTGAAGTGCATCCGCAGGTTGCTAAAGTGATCCGGGAGGCGGTAAGTCTTCGAAAACCCATCGGCGCATTGTGTATTTCACCGGTTATACTTGCCAAAGTTTTGGGTGATGTTGAACTTACGATCGGTGATGATAAAGGGACTGCAGCAGCCGTAGAGAAAATGGGCGCAAAACACAAAACAACGACCCATGGACAAGTGGTTATTGATAGCAGGCTTAAAATCTTCACTACACCCTGCTATATGCTTGAAGCCACTATTTTACAAATAGCCGAAGGCGCTGATAACATTGTAGAAGCAATGATTAAAGAGATGTAATCTGAAGCTTCTGTTTTACCATTTCCATCACCATTCCATGATCAAAAGCCAATGGAGGTAAATCATTTAATTTGAACCATAATGCATTGGCTGCATCATCACCTGCTTCAGGTGAAATCGTGTTTTCGTCGGCATAACCCCAGAAAACAGTTGTAATTGTCCGGTGGCGCGGATCGCGGTTTACCTTGCTAAAGGTGTGAAATTGATGAAGCTCAATTCCGCTGATTCCGGTTTCTTCGTGGAGTTCGCGTAATGCTGCCTCCTCAAGTGTTTCATCCAGGTTCAGAAACCCTCCAGGCAGCGCCCACATGCCTTCAAATGGTGGATTTCTCCTTTCTATCAACAGAACAAAATGGTAATTATCAACTGATTTTAAAATGATAATATCAGCTGTAACAGCCGGACGTGGATAATCATAACAATAACTCATCTGTATTATTTTTTATGAAATCTGATTGAGAATGCAATTTTCGCTTTTATAAAGACACCAGATTCAAGAATCAGGTCGCAAATTTCTAGAACCAAACTCCTGGTTAAAATTGTTCTGACATCTGTTATTTTATATTTTAGTCTTTGGATTTTATTCTTGAGACTTGGAATTTGAGACTAAAAATCCCTTTAATTTATCTATTAATCATCTTCAACCCTGTCTTCTGTTTCAGGCTTATTTCCTGCCAGACCGGCTACCACAAGCACAATTTCTCCTTTAGGCGGGTGTGCTGTATACCATTGTGCCAGTTCAGTTAATGTTCCCCGCCGGTTTTCCTCGTAAATTTTAGTAAGCTCACGTGAAACACATGCCTGGCGGTCAGAACCCAGTTGTTCCGCAAGTTGTTCCAGGCTTTTCGCCAGCCGGAAAGGCGATTCATAGAGGATAAAAGTATAGGGTTGTTTCGCCAGTTCTTTCAGTCGGGTCTGCCGCCCTTTTTTATGAGGTAAAAATCCTTCGAAAAGAAATCGGTCGCTTGGTAGTCCTGAATTAACAAGCGCAGGAACAAAAGCCGTCGGCCCGGGAAGACATTCCACCGTTATACCTGCCTGAATGCAGGCACGTGTGAGTAAAAAGCCAGGATCGGAAATCCCCGGTGTGCCGGCATCCGAAATAAGTGCCATAGTGGTTCCTTCTGCGATTTGCCGAACCAGGTTCCCGGCAGTTTTATGCTCATTGAACTGGTGATGGGCCAGCACTTTTTTATCAATTTCGTAATGTCGCAGCAATTTTGATGAAGTGCGTGTATCCTCTGCTAGTATAATATCCACTTCCTTTAGAATGCGTAATGCCCTGAGGGTGATGTCCTCGAGGTTGCCGATAGGAGTTGGGATAAGGTAGAGTTTCATGGGTTCAGGATTTGGGGTAAGGGTTTGATAGGCAGTGGAAATGGGTAAGCGGAGATCGGGGGAGCAGGCCTGGCTAATTTTTGAAAGAATCCATAAAATCGCACATCAGCCGGAAAATATCATTGTATTCTGATAGCGGGAGTTTATTGCTTTGATCATCGGGATTATGGTATTCTGTAAATTCCTTTCCCATAGAATAAATAAACACGGCCGGAACGCCTTTTTCATAAAAAGGGCAATGGTCGCTGTTGCACGACTCGCCTCGTTCCTTCACGGTAAGGATGTATTCGTTGTCGGTATTAATTTTTACCATACGTTTAAAAGCATCTTTAAATTTGGTTGCATTCACCATGGTTACGCCTTCGCTTCCGGTTCCGACCATATCGAGATTTACCAGGAATTTCACTTTTTTCAGATCGAAAGGCGGGTGTTCTGCACAGTATTTTGCTCCAAGCAGACCTGCTTCTTCACCGCTTAAAAGTATGAAAGCCATAGAATAATAAGGTTGATTTCCTTCCTGACTATAATGTTGTGCAAGGTCGGTAACCATAGCTGTTCCGCTGGCATTATCGTTTGCACCCGGGTAATATACCTCGTTGCCCATCCTGCCGAGATGATCGTAATGAGCTGTAAATACGAGGAATGTATCAGGCTGAACCCGCCCTTTTACCCAGCACATTATATTCCTGGCTAAATGGTGGGGAACAAATTCTGATTCAACTTCCATTGTAAACGTCCTGAGTTTTTCCGGAAGTGCTTCCCGTTTCAGATCAACAACTGTGTAATTTCTAACCTTCGAACCTATCATTACCGACCAAACCAGTTTGCTATCGCTTACATAAATAAGGCCCCTGGCATGAAGGAAGTTATAAAACCTCAGGGAGTCGAGTACTGCCAGTGCTTTTTTATCGGTTATCCCTTTTTTGTCAATCAGAACAAATTTGTCGTTGTAATTATGTGAAACAAACTTGGTCAGCTTCTTTGGATTAAGAAGTATCCGGGATGTGAGTGCCACTATCCTGAAGGTTCCTTTCATTGATGGAGTGGCTGCCCATACCTGGAAATCGGCTCCACATTTCAGCTTTTTTTTATTGGCGTAAGCATGAACTTTTCCGGGAAAGGTATTCATGGGGAAGGAGTACAATTGCTCATATCCCGGTGAAAAGGACAGCGTGCCCATTCGGCTGAATTCGCCAGCCAGAAATCCGGCTGCAATACTGTCGCCTCCATTCACATAGCCTCGGCCTTGCATTGCGGGCGAGGAAAGCGTATCAATCAGGTTCCGCGCGTAGTTAATATTTTGTGCAAACGAGATCTGAGTAAGGAAAAATAAAATGACAGCCGGCAGTTTCATTTTCACGAAAAGTCAGTTTGAACGGATTTTATTATAAAGTATAAATTAACAGCATTTTCAGGAGTGGGTTCAAAGTTCAACTCTAAAATAATACTGAAAGGCTGTTTTCTAAATTCCTGAATCACAACTCCTGATCCCTGCTATACAAATCTCCGTCTTACAAAATCCTTTAATCTCCCGAGGGTTTCATTGTGTTGGTCCCAGTCAGGAGCATGGTACTTCTGCAGAATCCAGCTTGCTTCGTCAAAATTTACTGCTTTGTTGATCCTGGTGATTGCTTCCTCATACTTCTCGGCATTGTTCCCGAAAAGGTCAGTAATGAAGCTGAATTTATCATTGAGCCCTATGCCGGTTGAAAGATCAGAAATAGGCTGATAAAGCAGTCTGGAGCCTACTACTCCCTGCGCCTGCGAAGGAGCAATCGTTTCACTCAATGATTTGTTGCCTGTATTGAATTTATCAGCCAGCATTGAATGGGTTGGATCCTTGTCTATTGCGCCGGCATTCATTTTTGGGGTATCTGCATGCGGACTTACCCGGTCTTCTGCCTCATGTTCGGTTTGTGTGATACTTTCCAGGGTCGGAGTTTTAACATCTTCCGGATCAGTGACTGATTCTGGTTCAATGGATGAATCTAATGTTGATTCAACGTCAGGGGTATTATTAATAACATCTTCCTGCCCGGCTGTGGGAACAACTTCAGGCTTTATATCCTGTTCAGGCTGAATAACAGGTGGAGTTGGTTTAGCTGTTTGCAAAGGCTTTTCATCCAATTCCATTGCAGAGGCGGCTTGTTGAGGCTGTTTTTCATGAATTACCTTATTAACGGAAACTTCCGGCTTATTTGATTTATTCTGAAGGGTAAGGTTTATCTGTCCGATCGTTTTAAAAGTATCGTAAAGCTTACGCATATCGTCAAGCATAAGGTCAAGTTCGATTTGCGAAATCTGGCCGGCAGGCACATATAATTGATTATACCTCGATACTACTTTCCGGATCAGATCGTCGGCATCGTGGGTTAATTGGTTTAATTCCATGGTGATATTTATAATTTATGGTTATTATGGGATTAGGCTGTTAGGCTGTTAGGTTGTTAGGCTGTTAGGCTGTTAGGTTGTTAGGCTGTTAATTTTATTATTCCATTCTTTGGTCGTTCGCCCGTAATTCGTAATTCGTAATTCGTAATTCGTAAATTATTAAGGCTGTTAGGTTGTTTTTAGATTGCATATTCTCTGTGATTTCTGTAATAATACTCATCCTGTCTAAACTATTGAAAATGCGAACATTTTAACGCTTATGTTGAAAAAATATCTGCTGCATTAAGGTTTTTGAAGCATCAGAGAAACAATTAATTCATTAAGTTTGCGTTCCACAACAATCAACAAAATTAGCAAACAATACACTACCCGGCTTATGTTTCTTGAAAAATCCACTAACAATCCATCACTTGGCAGAGGCTGGATCGAAGTTATTGTCGGTTCAATGTTCTCCGGTAAAACCGAGGAGTTGATCCGAAGGCTTACCCGCGCAAAGATTGCCAGGCAAAAAGTGGAAATTTTCAAACCTGAAATTGATAAACGGTATGATGAAATAAATGTTGTTTCGCATAACGAGAATAGTATCCGATCCATCCCTATTCAGAATGCATCACAAATACTTCTTTATGTTGAAGGTATGGATGTAGTCGGGATAGATGAAGCACAGTTTCTGGATGCCGATCTTCCGGCAGTATGCAATTACATTGCCAACCAGGGGATCAGGGTGGTTGTGGCAGGCCTTGATATGGATTTTCAGGGTAAACCCTTCGGACCTGTTCCTGCACTGATGGCTACCGCCGAATATGTTACCAAAGTCCATGCAATCTGTATGCGCTGTGGTGACCTGGCACATTATTCGCACCGTACCATCGAAAGTGAAAAACTGGTGGTGCTTGGCGAAACTGAAAGTTACGAACCTCTCTGCCGGAAATGTTATACAGATTTGAAAACTGGGTTTAAAGATTAGGTGTTTCAACCATCAGGGTATTGTAAAACGTAATACAGTATTTAAACTAATCCGGAATCTAAAAATAATTTCCTCTCTTAGAACCCTTCTCAGGTTTTAACCACTTGAAGGGCTAAATTTTAGAGGAAAGACCAGTAACTCTGATTTTACCCGAACAATCAAAGAAATATGAAAAATATACTTATCGTCGCCATATTGTCTTTACTTTTGCTGGCCTGTGCATCTAAACCCAAAGACACTTTAGTTTCAATTACAACTCCTTATGGTGAAATAGTTGTAAAGCTTTACGACAGCACAGCCAAACACAGGGACAATTTTATAAGACTTGCCGATGCCGGATATTTTAACGGTACTTTATTTCACCGTGTTATTGAAAAATTCATGATACAGGGAGGTGATCCCACTTCGCGGAATGCGAAGCCGGGTGTTTTATTAGGAGATGGTGATACCAACTATACCATCCCATTCGAATATGTACCTGCATATCTGCATAAAAGAGGAGCTTTTGCCGCTGCCCGTGAAAACGATGATGTAAACCCCTTGAAAGCATCGTCAGCTTCTCAGTTTTATATTGTGCAAGGTAAAGTATTTACCAGCGACGAACTCGATGCGGTGGAGCTGAAAGTGGAACGCCGTACCAAGCAGTATATTATGATGGATCTGCTGAAAAAGGAAGGCAAGGAAGATGAATTGAAAGCATTCAGGAAGATGGTAGATACACGCGATACTGCCAACATCCGGATTGTAATTGAAAAATACCGCAATGCAGTCGAAGCCCAGTATCTCCGGACCAAACCTTATAAAATAACGGATGAGCAACGTCGTGTTTACACAAGCATAGGTGGCACACCTCATCTGGATGGTGCTTATACCGTTTTTGGCGAAGTTGTAAGTGGCATGGAAATTGTTGATAAAATTGCAGCTGTTAAAACCGACACCAACGACAGACCTATAAAGGATATTCCAATGACCATTAAAATAATAAAAAATTAAGCTTCTTGTCACCCCGTTCTATGCTCGTTCCAAAGCTTCTTTAAACAAAATAAATAACTCAATATTCCGTTAACAAGTAAATTAAACCATCTCACATGAAACGTTCTCTCTTTTTAACATTAACACTTATTTTCCTTTTTATGATGGAAATCGATGCTCAGAAAATGACCAAAGTGCTCATACATACCGATATGGGTGATATTAAAGTAGAACTTTATAACGATACGCCCAAACATCGCGATAATTTTGTGAAACTTGTCAATCAAGGCTTCTACAACGGTTCAATATTCCACCGTGTTATAAAAGGGTTTATGGTACAGGGCGGTGGTGCCCCGGTTGGCTTGCCTGAAATGTCAGACAGGGTTCCGGCTGAATTTGTTCCTTCTCATATCCATAAAAAAGGTGCGCTGTGCGCAGCACGTATGGGCGACCAGGTAAATCCTAAAAAGGAGTCTTCCGGATCGCAATTTTACATAGTTCAGGGTCAGAAAGTTCCGGAAGCACAACTAAATCAATTTGATCAACGGCGGGCAGTAAAATATACTCCTGAGCAACGTACAATTTATACAACCATTGGAGGGACACCCTTCCTTGACGGTGATTACACCGTTTTTGGCGAAGTAACCGAAGGACTGGATGTAATTGATAAAATTGCTGCCGTTCAAACTGCTGCTGGCGACAAACCGGTGAAAGATATAAAGATGACTATGAAAGTGCTTTAATAATAGCATCCTTACAATATTAAAAGGATTCGGGTAATGGCTCGGATCCTTTTTTTTAGTGATATTATTCTTTAGCCATACTCTTATAATTTGTCATTCATTGTATTAAAGGGAATTAGAACATAAGAAACTTTTCCCGACCTTTGTGCTCTCTGCTGCCTGAATGACAGCATTTTTAAGCGAAAGTGTATGAAAGAGAAAATCAATCAGTTACTCGAAGAAGTCAGGCAATTTAAAGCCGAAAGTGCTGACCAACTGGAGCAATTCCGTATCCGTTTCCTGGGACGTAAAGGTCTTTTACAGGATTTGTTCGATGCCTTCAAGGAACTTCCGGGTGATCAGAAACGCGATGTGGGCCAGTTGCTGAATGAGCTTAAAAATGCAGCACAGGATAAACTTTCCGAATTAAAAGATTCGTTTGAAAGTGATTCAACAACGGCTGCAGTGGAGCACGATCTTTCCCGCCCTGTCGGTTTTCGCGAACCCGGTACCCGGCATCCGCTTTCCATTGTCCGAAATGAGATGATCAGTATTTTTACACGCCTCGGTTTTACCGTAAACGAAGGCCCTGAGATTGAAGACGATTGGCATAACTTCTCAGCGCTTAATTTTCCGCCCGAGCACCCTGCCCGAGATATGCAGGATACGTTTTTTATTGAAAAAGATCCTGATATTGCACTTCGTACCCATACTTCCAGTGTTCAGATCCGTGTGATGGAAAACTCCAAACCACCCATCCGCGCCATTTTTCCGGGCCGCGTTTACCGGAACGAAGCCATTTCGGCCCGTGCGCATTGTTTTTTCCACCAGATTGAAGGGTTGTATATCGACCGGAATGTTTCTTTCGCTGATCTGAAGCAAACCTTATTGTATTTTTCGCGCGAAATGTTTTCTCCTGACACTCAGATCAGGTTGCGTCCTTCTTATTTTCCTTTTACAGAACCTTCTGCTGAAATGGATATTTCGTGTAACCTATGCGGAGGTAAAGGCTGCGGTTTTTGTAAATACACCGGCTGGGTCGAAATTCTGGGTTGCGGAATGGTCGATCCGGCTGTGCTCAAAAACTGCGGCATTAATAGCAGGGAATATTCAGGATATGCTTTTGGAATGGGAATAGAGCGGATTACCAATCTTAAGTTCCAGGTAAAAGACCTGCGTATGTTCAGTGAAAACGATCTGCGGTTCTTAAAGCAGTTTGAGTCTGCCGGGTAGGATGGGTATTACAAGTGGATAGGGCGATGGGGCGTTACGGAGAAAGGAAGACAACGATTTTGGAACCCCAAATACCCTAACAGCCTAAATTTCACCATATAAAAGGAATAACCCTTTTTGTTTTCTTCATATAGTTTTTGTAGCCAGAATAATGTATACAAAGCAAACGTTCCTCAAAAAGCATCTTAGTAATAAGTCCTGCTACCAAAGCAAGGCTAATAAAGAGTTTTGAATAATCAAACTGACCCACTAAAAGGGCAAAAGAAAATATAAAAATAGAAGTATACATCGGGTGACGGATCACTTTATACGGACCACTCGAAACCATAGTACCTTTTTCAACAGGATAAGGAACCACATTAAAATTCCCTAATCGAATAACAGCCATTGCCCAAAAAGCAAGAAATCCGGAGAGACCCAACATAAGTAGAGTCCACCAGGGAAGATCCAGCCAATTTGTTGATATAGCCAGTAATGCAAGGCATGTGAATTGTATGGCTACAAGTATTTTTCCTTTCATTGTTCTTCTGCCGGAGGCATATAGCGTTTTTTTCTGTTAGCTTTTTCCTTTTTAAGTTCGGTAAGGTGTAACTCCAGGTCCTGAAGGATAGGCCCAAGTGCCTTTATGGGTTCCTGTGCAATAAGAGCCGCAAGCTGAACACCTGCAATGGATTTGATGTTAGCTATAATCTGTTTAACTTTTTCAACAGGAATAGCTCCATGTATAACCAGAAAATAACCAAACTGTTTATGTGTTGGTAAAAGATTTATCACTTCGCTGTTATTACTCAGCAGACAGAAATCACTCCTGAAATCATCATCTGTAGAATGAAAAAACTTAAAATAGGTAAGGCTATCCGTTTTTTCGGTATAAACCGGCAAATCTTCTTCCCTCACAAGGTAAAGCAAGGTTTCACGGTTAATAAAATGAACCAGCTGAATAACTGGTAAATTCGTGGCAATACCAATAAATGCATCCGCAGGTTCAAAAGAAGGTTCAAGACGTGCTATGCGGGCCATTTTACTCAGGGTTAGGGGTTGGGATTTAGGGAAAGGCTAACATTTTGTGCAAAGATAAAAATCATCCTGTCCATCTCTGCATTGACTTTAGCTCAAATCTAATAACACCTTCAGTAGTTTGGAAGAAGAAGCGAAATTAATTACGCATATTCCAGCTTTACTGTATTCGTCTGCCCGGCAACATAAATTGGAGTGCTGGCAACTTTTATCAGAAGATCACCTTTTTTGATGCGTCCTTCAGCAAGGAGTTGGTCAGTGATTGACTTAAACGTTTTAGTGGTGGAGGTGACAATTTTATCAAAGTAAAAGCCCTTGACTCCCCACAAAAGGTTTAGTTTACATAGTAAAAATTCGTTACCGGTGAAGATAAATATTTCCTGTTTTGGCCGCTGACTGCTGATCCGTTGAGCCGAATACCCGGTGATAGTCATGGCAATTATAGCATTTGCATTTGATTCGATGGCCAAATTGCAGGCGGCGGAAAGAACTGAATCAGATATAAGACGGGCTTTGTCTGCCTGGTTAGCGATGTGAGGCTTGTTATAAATTTCTTCAGTCTGTTCAACTTCCCAGATGATCTTTTCCATAGTTTCAACAACTTCTTCAGGGTAATGCCCAACGGAAGTTTCACCGCTTAGCATTACAGCATCGGCTCCGTCGAGCACCGAATTGGCAACATCATTTACTTCGGCGCGGGTTGGTCTTATGTTAGTGATCATGCCTTCCATCATCTGGGTGGCAACTATTATTGGTTTCGAAAGCTGGTTGCATTTACGGATAAGTTTTTTCTGTACCAACGGTACCTGTTCCAGTGGAAGTTCAACGCCCAGGTCACCACGGGCAACCATTATACCATCAGATTCGGCTATAATCTCATCCATATTTTTCACTGCATCGGGTTTCTCAATTTTGGCAATTATACCTGGAATATTTACGGATATACCTATATCACTAATTGCCGTTTTTAAATTACGGATATCATCCGCTTGCCTCACAAATGACAATGCAACCCAGTTTAGTTCGTGTTCAAGAACAAATGCCAGATCACGCCTGTCCTTTTCGGTAAGAGAAGGAAGGGAAACTTTAGTATTAGGAAGGTTAACACCTTTTTTGCTTGACAAAATACCGCCATGCACAACAAAAGCTTTCACTTCATCAATGCCATTCGTTTCAATAACACGGAAAAGTAGTTTTCCATCGTCAAGAAGCAGGTCTTCACCGGGTTTTACATCCCGGGCAAATTCGGGGTAGGTGATATATAATTTATCAGCAGTGCAGCCACACTCCTTTGTTGTAAATATAAGGCTGTGTCCGTCGGGCATCATTACCTGGTTGTCATCAAATGTGCCGATACGGATTTTCGGGCCCTGCAAATCACCTAACAATGCAATATGCGTCCCAAGTTCGGTATTAAGCGACCGAACATTCTCGATAACTGCCAGGTGATCGGCATAGTTTCCGTGCGAAAAATTTAACCTGAATACATCTACACCTGCTTTTATAAGTTTGTGTAACATTTCGCGGCTCGAACATGCCGGTCCAACAGTAGCAACAATTTTTGTTTTCATAATCGGGGATCACACTTTTTGATTTCTTACTGAATCCTGGGTTTCTATATAAATGGTACCTATTTCCGGTATCTTATGTTTCAGTTTCAGTTTTAATTGCTCTATCATATCTTCCACATCAGAGCCTTTCATTTCATCATTTATATCGACCGACAAGAGTACCAGGTATTTGCTGTCACCCATCACCATAGTCTGCATTCGGTTAATATGCCCGATCTGCGGAAATTGATGGATAATTTTACGCATGATCTGCCGCCTTTCGCGGGGGATACTTTCGCCAACAATCAGGTTTTTTACTTCGGCAATTAATAAAATTGATACTGCTAAAAGCAAAATTCCTACTGCAACGCTTCCCATGGCATCAAAAAGAGGATTTACCAGCCAGGCCAGCGTGGTCGAGATAAGTACAATAACCAGGCCTGTAATTGCTGCAGAATCCTCCAGAACAACCACAATCAGGCTTACCTGTGTTGAAGCTTTTATTGCTTTCAGAAACGGCAGTTTTGTGGTTTTCCGGAGTTCAGTAAAAGCCACCTGGAATGATTTGGCCTCAATGACAATTGAACTGATGAGTACAGCGAAAATCCAGTATACGCTCGTAAGTTCTTCAGGATGCGCAAGTTTGTGTA
The DNA here is from genome assembly GCA_038204995.1 of Bacteroidales bacterium. Classification (GTDB taxonomy): domain Bacteria; phylum Bacteroidota; class Bacteroidia; order Bacteroidales; family UBA4417; genus UBA4417. The sequence continues at coordinate 46,847 of JBBRCH010000007.1, forward strand.
CCCCTTCGTAAATCGAGAATAAAGCACCTACAAAAAATAATAATACTGCCACCATCAGCGACCAGAAAAACACTTCGTTGGAATAGCCGAAACTATGCATTTCGCTGGCAGATTTTTTTGCCCTTTTATGGCCTATAAGCAGCAGCACCTGGTTAAAAGTATCAGCAGTTGAATGTATGGATTCGGCCAGCATGGCAGCGCTGCCGGTTATAAATGCTACAATGAATTTGATGCAAGCAATCAGGAGGTTACCTCCCAGGGCGAAAACAATTGCTTTGTTCGATCCTTGACTACTCATTCAGGCGGATTATAGGTGGTGTAGCAGGCTGGTTTAAAAGAATGTGTTATTGTAACCTATACAAATTTACAATTATCTGAGTTATAATTTCAGTATTTCAGATAGCAGGTAAACGAAAATTACAATTTTTCAGTTTCAAGCTGCAATAAGGCTTTCATAGCGGCATCCTGTTCGGCGCCCTTGATAGAGTAATCACGGCCTTTGCCCAGCGATATTTTGTCAACCATCACATCAACAACATATTGTTTGTTATATCCATGTCCGACTTCGTTGAGGATAACGAATTCGACAGAACGCTTTTCACGTTGTGACCATTCAATGATCTGGCTTTTATAATTGGTATTATTGTTTTCGAGATCCTGCAAGTCGAAATGTTGCTTGATAATCTTTTCGATTATGATCTGCCTTGTGAAATTATATCCTTTATCTAGGTAAATAGCTCCGATCAGCGCTTCAAAAGCATCACCTTTCATGGAGCGGTATACATTATTATTCTCGGTACTGGCAGTAATCAGCGTATCTATACCAATTTTCTGCGAAAGCTTATTTAATTGTGCCCTGCTTACAATACGCGAACGCATTTCGGTAAGGAAGCCTTCGTCTTTATATGGAAACATTTTAAACAGGTGATCGGCTACCACTGCACTCAGAATGGCATCACCAAGGAACTCGAGCCGTTCGTTGCTGATCCGGCTGCCATTAGTCAGTTCAATGGCCTGCGATTTATGACGGAATGCCAGTTTATACAAAAAAATGTTTCCGGGATAATATCCGAAAATATTTTTCAGTGATACAAAAAGCTGTTTGTCTTCAGAGAGAAAAACCCTGATAGGCTTAATGACGTCGAAAGTCAAAATTACTTAACAAATTTCTTAAAAATGAGTGTAGCGTTGTGGCCACCGAAACCGAACGTATTGCTTAAGGCTGTGTTAACAGTGGTATGCAAGGCTTTGTTAAATACATATGTAAGTGATTGATCAACTTCGGGATCATCGGTAAAATGGTTGATCGTAGGGGGTACTATATCGTTCTGTATGGCAAAAATGGAAGCCATTGCTTCAACAGCACCGGCAGCACCAAGGAGGTGACCGGTCATTGATTTGGTTGAGTTTACATAGACTTTCGAAGAGTGTTCGCCGAACAATTTAGCTAAAGCAGCCGTTTCAGCAATATCTCCCAGTGGTGTAGATGTACCATGTGTATTGACGTGATCAATATCATCTGAGCTCATACCGGCATCACGCAAAGCAGAACGCATCGCGTTAAGAGCGCCTAATCCCTCAGGATGAGGTGCTGTAATATGGTATGCATCGGCACTCATGCCTGCTCCGGCAACTTCGGCATAAATTTTAGCTCCCCTGGCAAGTGCGTGTTCCAACTCTTCAAAAATCAGGGCGCCACCGCCTTCACCCATAACAAAACCATCACGATCTTTGTCAAAGGGGCGTGAAGCTGTCATACGGTCATCATTACGGGTTGAAATGGCGTGCATGGCATTAAATCCGCCAACGCCTGCAACATTTATAGCTGATTCAGATCCTCCCGTAACAAAGGCATCCGTCATGCCCAACCTGATATAGTTGAAGGCATCAATTAATGCATTGGCTGAAGAAGCGCAAGCTGATACGGTAGCAAAATTTGGACCTCTGAATCCATAACGGATAGAGATCTGACCTGCAGCAATATCAGCAATCATTTTCGGAATCATAAGCGGGCTGAAGCGTGGAGTGCCATCGCCTGCGGAAAAAGCAGTTATTTCTTCGAAAATGGTAGTCATGCCGCCTATTCCCGAAGCCCATATAACACCTATGCGGTCCATATCTAAATCAGGAGAATTGAGCCCTGAATCTCTGACAGCTTCATCGGCACATACCATGCCGTAAAGTGTGAAAGGATCAAATTTCCTGACCTCTTTACGGTCGAAAAAATTTAAAGGTTCAAAATTTTTGAGTTCACAGGCAAACTTTGTTTTGAACTTGCTTGTATCAAAATGGGTGATGGGGCCAGCACCACTAACCCCATTAGCCAACCCACTCCAGAATTCCGGAGCTGTATTGCCTAATGGAGTTAGCGCGCCAAGGCCGGTAACTACTACTCGCCTTAACTTCATCGAATGAGTTTTACTTATTTCGCGTTACTTTCGAGGTAAGTGATAGCATCACCTACTGTACTGATTTTTTCAGCCTGATCGTCAGGAATAGCAATGTTGAATTCTTTTTCGAATTCCATTATCAGTTCAACGGTGTCCAGTGAATCGGCACCCAGGTCGTTGGTGAAACTTGCTGCAGGGTTTACTTCTTTCTCGTCTACACCCAGCTTATCAACGATGATAGCTTTTACTCTTGTTGCAATGTCGGACATTGTTGTACGCTTTAATTGGTTTTAGGGTGCAAAGAAATAACAATTTGGCCGATAAAACAATAAATCCTCATATTATTTTAGATCACCTGGTTTTAAGGTGTTAATTGTGAGGTAATTATTTATAAGGATTTTAAAAGATACTGTACTCTGCAGCCTTAAAATTTTACATTTTTACCGGATTCCAGCTATTTATTTCACAATATGTCGGCAGGTTTTCGTTATTTTGATGCTGTTAAAACCAAGAGTGATAAACTTGTTTTTATTCACAGGATTGTCACCTGTTTTTACACTTTAAACGGAAACATTCTATGAAAACGTCTTCCCGACTCGCTGTTTTTGCTTCAGGCAACGGAAGTAATGCACAACGTATTTCCGAATATTTTTCAGGTTCGGAATTAGTGAACATTCCGGCTATTTATTGCAACAATCCTGGTGCTTATGTGTTGGAACGGGCGAAGTTGCTCGGTATTCCTTCGGTTTTATTTACCAGGGATGCATTTTATAATACCGCTTCTGTACTGGATGATTTAAAAAAAAGGAACATTGACTGGATTGTACTGGCCGGTTTTTTATGGCTTATTCCTGAGGCTATTCTGAAGGCATACCCTCAGCGGATAATTAATATTCACCCGGCATTATTGCCTGAATACGGGGGAAAAGGAATGTATGGTATGAAAGTTCATGAAGCTGTTATAGCTTCAGGCGATAAGCAAAGCGGCATCACTATCCATAATGTGAACGAAAAATATGATGAGGGTGATATTATTTTCCAGGCCACTTGCCAGGTACTATCAGGAGATACACCGGAAATGCTGGCAGCAAAGATTCATGAATTGGAGTATGAATATTTTCCGAGGGTGATTGAAAAGCTGATTTTAAAGACATAAAAAAAACAAAGTTTCCTTCGCTATGTGTTCATTTGTGTAGCTTCATAATCCTGAATTACGGGGTCGGGCGAAAAAAACAACCTTTAATCGGATTCCTGCTAAATGCGTGATAACCTCTAAGTCCCGCATTCATATTTATAATTATTCCTTGAATGAAAACTAATTATTAGACCTTTATTAACCCTTTAATTCCCACAACCTCTACCTGCAATTAATTTTTAAGAAAGATTATTCTGTCACCGTCAGAAAATAAAATGCACAAAACTGAGGAATCCTCATTTGTTCAAATTTACAGGTTCCTCATCCTTATTCAGATGCATATTAACCTTCATCCATTTTCTTTTGGGTACTTTAAAATTAACAGCAAGCTGCAGTGCCAGATAATTACCTGAAAGTTCATATTTCCCTCGTGCTGGCGGAGAACTTAACAGATTGCCAAATTGATACTCACCTTCAATTATATTTTGGAAATTTAATACAAGCATAATACTAGGTTTGAATAAGATTTTATTTTTTACAAATATGAACCCTGGATTTAAAATAAAACTTTCATAAATTGAATAATCCTGCGTTTTTAATTTTAACCCAAATATTTCTCTTGTTTCTGTCTGATCCTCATTAGAAATTTCAAAACCAAAATACGCAGTCCCAGTCGGGTAGTACATTAATTTAAATCCTGATGATAAAGTAATAAATGATTTGTTTGAAGTTTGAAATTTATATTGGTAAAGAATTGGAACAGAGAAGGAATAAATTGAATAGGATTTGGCTTTATCAATCCAGTCTTGAGTAAATTGTGGATACAGATCTTTTTTAAAAATATGAAACGTAATATTATATATTGGCTCTTTAGTTATTATTAGTCCGGTAGTTATAGACCATTTTTTTTCAGGATGAAAATCATATTCAAAACCAAAGTCTAAACCAGGAAATAGCTTGTTAGTGAACCTATAGTCCCCGTAAGTAACGTATGTTTTAGCTTTCGAATATACTTTAGGGCCAATAAAAATACTCAGTTTCCGATATTTTGACAAAATAGCAAAATCTGCGGTATGTTGTGCCTTAATTTCATTTATTGAAACAATGGTGAGGATTAACCCCACCATTGTTAAAGTTAGATTCTTTTTTACCATGACAGACATTCCCCATTAGCATAACCCGGGTACTCAAAACGGTTTGCAAATAGGCAGAGTAGCGGACTTTAAAATTATCAAATTTTCTAGATTGCACAAGATTTATTAGAAGCAATATTTGACTAATTTAAAACAAACTCCGCTATTGTGCCTATTTGCTGTTAGCAATTGGGCGTAATACTGTTCGAGAGTTTAAACTCAAAACTGCGCCTATGTTTATAGAATGACGTTATTCTCCAAAATGCCATGATCAGCTAATTAATAAAGAAAGTAGGACTATTGATAAAGAGCCATGGTCTGTTTACTACATAGCCATTATAAAGAATTCTTTGATCAGGTCCAATTATTGTTAAATGTGGCACACCTGTACGTACTAAAGAATCCATAATAATTTTTGAATTATCTGCAATTAACCAGGAAAAATGCGAATCATTCTTTTTATAATAATTAAATATTTCATCATCTGTATTACTAAGTTTAATGAAAATTGTTGCAAGTTTCACATCCTTTCTATGTTGCATCTCTTTTGCAAATTTCTCAAAGTAAGGAAATTCCTTCTTGCAACTCCCACAGTGTGCGGACCAGAATAGATAAATATGATAGGATTTCCCATCCTGTAGGATAATATTATTATTACTATCTTTTAATACCATTATTGGAGGTTTATTTGGAATTAAATTATCACTGGAATAAACGTAAGCTGCCCAATTTTCCTGTGCAATCCAAATAAAAAAAATAAAAACAAGAATAGAAAATATGTTTAAATAAATCTTATTGAATATATTAAAATAAAATATTAAGAGGTAACTAAGAACCATTATTAGAATAAATATCGGTATGACAAGGATGAGCCCGGGGTGTTCAGAGAAAAAGAAAAATGGAATGAGAAATAGAATGCAAATTAGACTCCAGTAAACTATTGAGTAGTACGATGGGCATTTTTCTTTCAGCCTTCTAGCTGCATCAAGAAAGGATATAGTTGTTGCAACAGCGAACCATCCTTCTCCAAACTTACGGGAAGCCGGAATAAGTATAAATAGCATTAACAACAATATGATTGAAAGACTTAAATGCTCCTGTTTAATCAAAAATTTTATTAAATATCCTAAACATATTGAAATAAATAGTAAAGTGGGCCATATAAGAAACGCTTCTAAACTAAAATTTACTATGCCATAAGAAAAATTTGAAATAATGAAATTTATAATAATAAAAACCTCAGAAAATACGACCAAGAAAAGCTTTTTAGAAATATTTAAGGAATCCAATAAATAAAAACCTATAGTAAGGCCTAATAAGCAGGTTGATCTTATTCCCATTTCAAAACTTTTATACTGAAAGGAATAAATGGTATAAACTATAAAAGCAGTTAATATAGTTATGTTCCAAATCTTAGAGGCTGAGTATTTAGGGAAAGACAACATTTGATAAAATTCTTAGAATTACAGTGATGTTAATACTTATTTCGACATTGAATTACCACAGATACCTTTACATTTTGAAGTTCCAGTTACTCCGCAACCACTATTTGTTTGGGTACACCCTGATTCTGCACAATCAACATTGAGAAAAATGCTGCAATAAACATTATAAAGGCACTCACAATCTGGAAGAGGTGCTGGGCCGCCCCCACCAGGAGCTGAATCTATATTAATTTCATCATGACCGTCAAGCCATGATAGGTCAATTTGATCTGCTTGATAAACTAAAGTATATATTTCTGCTTTGGTCATTAAGGTGCAAAATCTAGTCAAATATTGAACCGAATCCATCTTGAAGTTTAAGAGTAAATCTTTCTCCCAATTATCTAAGTATGACCTATGTTCGATAGGTATTGAATCTTTCTGGCCAAGATTATAATATTCAATCTTTAAGCTTGCTTCTAGTTCAGAAATTCTCGATTTAATTTCTAAACTAGTTTCATTTGCAGATTCTATTTCAAGTTTTTCTTTCCAAAAAGCAAGTTTTTTCTCTGGTGGTAGCGTTCTGTAAACAGCCATTTGATACTTTCTTGGGATTTGTACAAGTTGGCTTCTTGTTATGTCAACAAAGGAGTTTTTATATTTCTTCGCCCATTCATTAACTTGTGGATTACAACTATATACATTTTCATCTTTATTACAGGAAATGATAAAGATTGTACATAAGAATACTAAAATGTAAAAAAGGTATAATGCCTTTTTAAATTGGGTACTAATTTTAAGAAGTGTTTTCATTTTGATTTGCTTTTAAACTGTAATTCTAAGAACAACCCAAAAATATTGACATTATAGCCTCAATATCTGGCGTTACAACGCCGATATTCAACAAAGTAATAAGTTTTTCGCTGAGTGCAAAAGCCTATCTGATATCCTAGATCCCTTAAATCTTGCAAATACCGAACAAATGTTCTTTTTGAGACACAGATTTTTTTGCACAATTCATCAGCGGTTCCAGTATTGTCGTTATCAATTAACTCAAATAAATAATCAAGTTTCTGCTTTTTATCTACAAAACGCATAATATGGAGTTTTAATATATACTAATCTATGGTCTGTTTTAAAATCACTATTACTTTTCCAAATTTTACTTTGTTGTCAACTATATATAATTGTTTTGCAATATTAAGGGCAGGCTCAGTGTGCGTATAATTTGCTAATTAGTCATTGAAGATGTGGATAGGTTTTTTTTCTACGCCTTGTTGCTAACTACCATATACAGATGCATTATTTTGAGCTCTCAAACCTAAATACGCACCCCAGATCGTATTGTTTTTTTCAATACTCTTTTGATGTTCCCTTTTCCAGCCTGACCATATCTGCGTTGCAGGGCTACAACTGTTATCTTTAAAATATGATTGACATGCAACACCCAAATCTACAGCGTATTTAGCCCAACCGTACCAATGATGCTTATAGGAAGTAATTTCAGCACTTTCAGTAGCTTTCCAGGGATATGCATGATGATGAAGATGTTTAATTACTTTTTTATCTGAGGCTTAACCATGTTGATCATCTTCACCTACCCAACTTGAACAATCATTTCCTGATGTTTCATTCAAATTGGTTATGACTGTTGTTAGATTTAGCACACTCATATCTCCATTGTTGTAACTCGAAAGTGTAGTAAAACTTCCATCAGTAATCCAAAGATATCCATTTTTGGTAAGTTTAAGTAAAGCAGTACCAATCTTAACTTCTCCAGATGAATTTAAAAGCGTCATTTCTGCCAAACTGAAAGGGTAATCCTTTTTAGGATAAGTACCCATGTCTAAATCTTCCTTACTCAGCCAGGTACTTTCTATTGTTATGTATGCTTGACGCATTGAGTTAACGAATGATATTGACGATTCAGCATCTATAAGTGGTTGTTGTTCATTGTAACCAACTTCTGTTTGCTTTGCATCATAAGCCTCCTCACTTAAATTGCCATATTGCGCGAAGAAAGCAGAATCATAGGTTTTCTTTTGTTGATTTAAAATACTCAATGCCTTATCAAACGCATTAATACTTGGAAATTCAAGCATAGTAATTCCTGTTTTGAGGCTGTTACTGTATGCGATCACTTTGATGTTACTAAAGTCAGTTTGTGCAACATTAGATAATGGTTCAATGTTCTTTTCTTTTGAACATCCTGCCATCAAAATAGCAAACAAACTTATGATGAATATTGATTTTTTCATTTTGTTTCAATTTTATTTGAACCTGAAATTTGACATCTTCTCAGGAGTAGATGGTTTCACTTCTCGCAGCAAAACACCATTAATTAGAAAAATAGTGGTTACTAACCAGTGCCGGTTCCTTATGCACTCAATATGCTATATCCACACATCAAAACCGGTAAGATGTGTTTAGGTTAAAATACAGAAATACAGGGTTTCTTGTTATAAAGTACAGGGTTTTAACCAATCCTTGTAAAAATTTCTTATTTTTGTTGTGCCTCTCTCGGTTTTGGTTCGTACTAAGTTAATTTCCGTTGATAATAAACCTCCGGGGGAGGCTTTCTTTTAAATATGGGGTAGGCAGCCCCTCTTTGTATAATATTTGTTTTTAATTATTTAATGCCATTATATGATTGTTTATTTCCCATAGTTTCTAATTTATGAAGTTATAACCCATAAAAAAGCATAAATACTTATTTTGGTTTGAATGTTTTGCCGTTATATTTTCCATTTGATAATACCATTCTGCGATCATTCAGCAATCAAAAACCGAACAACTAAAATTTGATTACTAGTCAAAGGTATAATATATATTTATTAAAATGCAAGTGGGGGAGGGGGCTTTTTATAAAAAGTTATTAACTATCATTATTTTTAAGTATCTTATATTTAGTTTTTTATATACAATACAAATTTACAACACATAAATTTGTGTGGTATAGGCAAATATTTTGTTAAAAATATCAATATAGGTGGGGCTTCCGCATATACAGCCAATTATCCCCTTTTATTCGGTATCTTTTGCTACTTAATCCAATAAACGCAAAAAGGTAATATGGCTCATTACAATTTAAATTGATTCTTGATAACACAAAGCTTTTTCCACTTTCCTTTTCTTTATTTTTAAGTCCCATTTATTGTGAAGTAGGAGATATTATTTTTCAGGTTACCAGCCATGTTCGGCAAGGAGATACACCGGAAATGCTGGCAGCGAAAATACATGAACTGGAATATGAATATTTTCCGAGGGTGATTGAAAAGCTGATTTTAAAGACATAAAAAAAGCGAAAATTACTTCGCCGCTTTATTTCTTTCACGAGTTGGTTAATATATCTTGAATGTCAGATAATTTCAATTTCCAGTTGTTTACAGATCATTTTGCAATACAGATTGTCTAATTCTGTATGTCTTCCAACTGCTGACATTTTACCGTTTGCCTGATTCAAAAAAATATCATGATTTGCTCCGTTGCGATAAATTTTACATCCATTCTTTTTCAAATGTGCAATTAATTTATTTAGCTTTATGCAATTTCGAGCTTACGTTTAATGGTTTTTCTTCCTTTGAATTGAAGAAGAACAGATTTACGTTTGGCTTGAAGCACGAGTTTCACGGCATCAGTTAAATTTTCAAGTAATTCTTCTACAGTTTTACCCTGGCTTATTGCCTCCGGAACTTCTTCCACTTGCCCGACAAACCAGCCGTTTTCACCTTCTTCAATAACTGCAGTAAATTTAAAGTTTTCCATTTCGTTGTGAATATTTTTATATATTGCAAAGATAAAGCATAAAGCATTGAATAGGCGATATTGACAAAATTCTCGAAGACGCGGTTTGGATGCTTGACGATGAGCATTTCTCGATGATGATTGAAAAATTGGTTGCCGGAAATTCTGAAAGTTAATATTTAACAGAAAAAAGAAAAAAGTCGCTGATAGAAAGATCTTGCTAAAACAAAAAATGGAAAAAGGTTTGTTCATCATTTTCCATTAATTATACACGCAAATCAAGGGTTAAAATCTCTCTGTGTAACTCTGTGGTTCTCAGTGTACCTCCGTGAAATGATTTAATCAATAACACAGAGTATCACAGAGTAGGCACAGAGTAGGCACAGAGTTTCATAGAGAAATACTTCCGCAAACATGTGCTAATCTTTTATTTGCATCATTTTCAAACGGTCATCAATTTATCCAACCCTTGATTCGCATTATTTCCTTTTAACTATTATTTTAAACGTATTCCTTTGCTTCCACTTCTCCTTTAAGCACCATCAGTCCGTTAAAAGCAAGTGCCCGCATTTCGTCTTCGCCCGGATAAATATATACCGGTGCAAATTTGTACACTCTTTCAATAATAAGGTTGGTGATCCATTTGCTGTGCGCAACGCCGCCAGTCAGCAAAATTGCATCCACTTCACCTTTTAGCACAGGAACCATTGAACCTATGCTTTTAGCAACCTGGTATGCCATAGCTTCCAGGATGAATTTTGCTTTTTCGTCTCCGTTTTGGGCAAGCTGTTCTGCCTCATAAGCACTGTTGGTTCCTAAATGAGCCACCAGTCCTCCGCTGCCGACTATCATTTTAATTATTTCTTTTTCGGCATACTGCCCGTTAAAGCAAAAACGCACCAGGTCGCCTGTAGGCAAGGTGCCACTGCGCTCAGGAGAAAACGGTCCTTCGCCATCGAGCCCCTGGTTTACATCAATAACCCGGCCTTTGCAATGGGCTCCTACCGTGATGCCACCCCCCATATGAACCACGATAAGATTGAGGGCTTCGTAACGTTTCATTATACTTTTGGAATGTTGTCGGGCGATTGCCTTCTGGTTCAAAGCATGGAAGATGGAAATCCGTTTGAAAAGTGGATGACCTGACACGCGTGCTATTTCATCCAGTTCGTCAACCACAACAGGATCAGCAATATATGCTTTGGCTTGAGGTAATTCACGGGCAATATCATCGGCTATCAGCCCCCCGAGATTACTTGCATGTTCTTTAATCGGATGCTCAATTAAATCCGATTTCATAGCTTCGTTTACAAGGTAAACTCCTGATGAAATAGGTTTAAGCATGCCACCACGGCCAACCACAGCCTGAATTTTATCAAGCTGCACTTCGGCTTCTTCCAGTTCTTTATAAATAATCTCCTTGCGGAAATGGAACTGATCGGCCACATGCTCAAATTGTGCGAGTTCCTCACTGGGATGGGGAATGTTTTTAACAAAAACCGGGTTCATATTATGATATACCGCAATTTTTGTTGATGTAGAACCCGGATTTATCGCAAGTATGCGGTAGTCTTCCATGTATAATGTAAATTAATTTACAAAGTTGAAGGATCAGAGTTTCAGGTTCCAGATGCAGGATAATACAATGTCATATCCAGGCTTCTTTCTCCTGTCTTCCGGCTTTTAAGCCATCAATGCTGCAAGAGCGATTGAATACGTTTTGGTCAGGGCGCTGTCGCCGCGCGAAGTAAGTACACAAGGTACACGGGCGCCGGCAACATAAGCAGCCAGTTCGGCACCGGCCAGTTTTGTGCCTCCTTTAAAGAAAACATTTCCTGATTCAATATTCGGGAAAAGAAGACAATCGGCATCGCCGGCAACAGGGCCTGTAATTTTTTTAATCTGAACTGATTCTTTGTCAAGGGCGGCATCCAGTGATAGCGGTCCATCTACAATGCAACCTGTTATTTGTCCGCGATCGCTCATTTTGGCTAGTATGGCGCCATCAACGCAGGCGGGCATACCTGCAAGCATTTGCTCAGTAGCTGCAATAATAGCAACTTTGGGTTTTTCAACGCCAATGGCTTGTGAAACTTTTACCAGGTAAGCTATCATTTTTATTTTTTGCTTCAGATCGGGCTGGGGGATTATTGCCACATCGCTGATAGTGAGAAGTTTGTGATATGATGGAAACTCCATCACCGAAACATGCGAAAGTACCGAACCTTCGTTGGTGATACCGGTCGTCTTATTCAGAATTGCCCGCATGTATTTATCGGAGCTTATGGAGCCTTTCATTAACAGGCTGGCTTTGCCTTCGTTAATCAACTGAACTGCCAGCGTGGCTGACTTAATTTCATTTGGCTCATGGAGGATTTCGAATTTGCCGGCATCCATATGATGCTCCTGGCATGTTTTTTTAATAAAAGCTTCGTCGCCGGTAAGCGTGGCGTCAACGATTCCTCTCTCAACAGCTGCATATACAGCTTCGATGGTGTGTGCATCGTTGGCATAAGCTACTGAAATACGTTTTTTGGGTTTGCTTTTCAGCAAATCAAACATCTGATCTAATTTTGTAATGGCCATTTGCCCTCCTGGATTATGTATTGTTATTCCCGCAAGAGCGGGACAAGTTATGATAACACGTAAAAGAATTAAAAATTCAATCTTTTTGGGCTGCAAAATTAGGCAATTTCCCCCTTATTTCCGAATGATAACTGATAGTTTTATTGCTATTTAGAATATATATACGTAACAAATATCTTTTGCCTGAAAATCCACTTTGCAAACCTATTTTTCAGATATTTTAACATGGCTGGATATTAATTTAAACTGCTTATCCCCTTCGCTCAAGTATAATTTTATTTTGATTTAAGAACAAGGAACTTAGCAGAGCGCTTTCATGAGCTCCTTAAAAATTAACAAGGAGCGAATAATACTGATTAACGATTTAAGGAATTTGGCATAATTCATTAGTATTCAGCACACATTAAAAATTAAAAATTGTTAATCCTTGTTCTTAAATCATTTTTATAAAGCCAATCTCTAAAAATACTTGCAACTTGTTTAAAGGGGATAAGCAGTTATTTTAATTTACTGGTTATATAACTACCAGAGTATAATCTACCTATTGCTTTTAATTTTGTTCTTTTGTCATTGTTGGCACAGGCCCTAAAAAGCATTTAACCCAAATAAAAACAGAATCTTAGACTGTCTAAATTTCTAAAATTTATTCTAAAACCTCATTTTTTTGAATATCGAACAAGGAATAACGATTTTTAATTTGAAATGTAGGTTCAACCTGCTGATTTCTGATACTTCGTAAATCGTAAATCCCTGTTCCTTGTTCTTAAATCAGATCATTCAATAAAATTTAGACAGTTTCTTAATCGCAAGCAGGAAGGTCTACGGGAAAATCTGCCAGACAATGATTTAATCAAATATTAATTTTTGATTTCCCCCTTCCATGCTTATCTTTAACGGTAATTTCAATTTACAGTATAATGAGTTAAAAACCTGATGCAATAAATATATTGAATGAAACATTTCCACCTACATACCCGCTTTCCCTTTTGGCTATTTATTGTTTTTCTTACAGCCTTTACCGGCGATTCCCCTACGAGCCAATATATAATACCACTTTCAGCAGTATCAGTTACTGCCGCTGATCTTGACCTCGATGGGAATATAGATATTGTTACAGGCCATAATTACCACTCTTTAACGCATTGGAGCGGAATTTCAGTTGTTGAAAATATTGGAAACGGGGAATTCTTATTAAAAGATTCAATTTTTTTCTATGGTTGGCAGAACTTAGTTATGAGTTGTCAATTGGATGATAACTCTTATTCCGAAATCATTTTTAACAATCAGATTGACAATATTGGATATATTGGCATATTATACAATAATGATTATGATGATATTTATTTGCTTAGTTTTAATCCTAGTAATGGGAATGGGAATGATTTTAGGGCAATTGGAGATTTAGATAATAATGGATATAATGATATTCTGTTTGGATCAAATAGCAAAAGGTTTTGGGGAGTTTTTTATAATTTTGGGTATAAAAATTTCTCCTCACCAGAATATCATGATGTAAATGACTACCCTCCTATTAATATAGCCTGCGGTGATTTAAATAACGATGGCAGCGATGATGTAGTAATTTGCGGGCAATTCCTTGAAGTATATATTTCGACAACCACCGGATTTCAAAAAGCATTTGTTGATTATCAAGCCTTTAAAGACAAAGTAGCAATATGTGATTTTGACTTAGATGGGTGGAAAGATATTATTGCCGATAACGGGTCAGTGGTGAACAGTGTTTGGACCAATATTTATCAAAATACAGGAAATGGCAATTTTACAAAGCTTGAAGATCATTTTTTTCTGCCCGGAGCTTCCGCTTTTCTGATTAATGATTTCAATAATGATTCTCTTCCTGATATTGCCTACCTTAACAATAAATCAATCGGCGATACAAACAGCGGAATACATATAGTTTACAACGAAGGGAATTTTCAGATTTCAGATCCTCAGTATATTAACATTGAAAATCTGGGTGAAGCCCAGCGAAATTTTCATAGCGCTGATCTGGATGGGAACGGGTATAATGATTTTGCAGTTGTACGTGGAATGGGAATTCCTATGAAAAACCTTGAGCTGCTTTTTAATGATGGAGAGGGGAATTTTTCATCTGAGCCCTTTGTTGGTTTAGCTGAAAACCCAAAAATCAAACAACAATTAGCGTGTTACCCTAACCCGTTTTGCGAACATATCACTTTCGATTATGAACTTGATAAAACAGCCTTAGTAGAGCTGGTTATAATAGACTTACAAGGGAAATTAATAAAACAAGTAATCAATCAAAAACAGAAAGGAGGTCATTATTCAATATCCTGGAGCGGTTTTTCCCGGGATAATGCTCAACACAATACCAATGTTTTAGTTGCATGTTTAAAAGTAAATGGTGAAACGCAAAAATCTATTAAAATTATTCAACTTTGATTTGGATTTCGCCTATTTCTTATCTTTAACATCATTTTTAAAATAAACATTTTTGGGCCATTTCAAATATTAATTCTCTTTTTCTATGAAAACAAAGTCTTTTGCATCCCGATTTCTAATACTGGCTGGGCTTGTTTTTTATACGGTCGCTTTTAGGAGCGATGCGGGAAGAAGTCAGTATAGTTTACCAATTAAAGCACAGTCAGTTAATTCGTCCGATATTGATTTAGATGGGGATCAGGATATTATAGTAGGGCATCTTACAGCTTGGCAGCAACCCAATAAATCGATTTCAATACTGGAAAACAGCAACCAAGGCATTTTTATTATTTCCGACACTTCTAAAAATTATTGCGGTTATCAGGAAAATATTTTCGCAATCCCGATGGATAACGATGAATATCCGGATTTAGTTACTTTTTATTCAGATTATTCAAGTGGCATTATGAAACGTTATATTAGAATCTGGTATAATCAAACAGGAATATTTGATTTCTATGCAGACTTTACCTAAAATTCTTCCGATATTTTTTCAGATATCGTGCATGGAGATGTTAATGGAGATTACTTATTTGACATTCTGGTGTTATCCAACTCAGGAAAACGCTTCGGAGTATTAACAAACACAGGCAACGGGCAATTATCAGCACCTAAGTATAATCTGATTTCAGGATATTCACCTCTTGGTATCAGTTGCGGAGATTTAAATAATGATGGCCACGATGATGTGGTAATCTGCGGGCAATTCCTTGAAGTGTATATTTCGACAACCACCGGATTTCAAAAAACATATGTTGATTTACAGGCCTACAAGGACAAAGTAGCTATATGTGATTTTGATCTGGATGGGTGGAAAGATATTATAGCCGATAATGGTTAGGTGGTAAATAGTGTTTGGACCAATATTTATCAAAATATAGGGAATGGCAATTTTACAAAGCTTGAAGATCATTTTTTTCTTCCTGGGGCTTCCGCTTTTCTGATTAATGATTTTAATAATGATTCACTTCCAGATATTGCTTACCTTAACAATAAATCAATCGGCGATACAAACAGTGGAATTCATATAGTTTACAACGAAGGAAATTTTCAGATTTCAGATCCTCAGTATATTAAAATTGAAAATCTGGGTGAAGCCCAGCGAAATTTTCATAGCGCTGACCTGGATGGGAACGGGTATAATGATTTCGCTATTGTACGTAGAATGGGAATACCTATGAAAAACCTTGAGCTGCTTTTTAATGATGGAGAGGGGAATTTTTCATCTGAACCCTTTGTTGGTTTAATTGAAACCCCAAAAATTAAACTGCAATTAACTTGTTACCCTAACCCGTTTTGCGAACATATCACTTTCGATTATGAAATTGATAAAACAGCCTTAGTAGAGCTTGATATTTATAGTTTACAAGGCAAATTAATAAAACAAGTAATTAATCAAAAACAGAAAGGAGGTCACTATTCAATATCCTGGAACAGTTTTACCCGGGATAATGCTCAACACAATACCAATGTTTTAGTCGCATGTTTAAAAGTAAATGGTGTAATATACCAATCAGTGAAATTATTGAATTATTAACTTTAACTTAAGGAGATTTAACCTATGCTAAAATTATGTTTTTCCCTACTAACAATAATCTTTTGTTTGATTCCAAACTTTGGGTTTAGTCAATTTACAAGGCAGCAGGCCGATGACCTGGTATTGAATCAAATACTTACTGGTCAGCTAGATGTGGTGGATGTATATGCGTACAACGATACAAAAACCCCCCAGCTTCCTGTTCCTGTCATTTTGTACGATTCACGTACTGTTGATGTACCCTATCCTGTTTGTTAGGTTTATTATATTGACGATAGTCCCTTCGCCAATTTCGAACATCCGGTACGCTACATTTTTGTAAGTACAACTGATGGGAGCTATTCCATTGAACTGATATAACAGGGACGGAAATAAAAAAAATAGATCAGGGAACTAAAGTTGAAGGAATTTATAAAGTTGACTTTGTTGAGACTGCTCTGGTTTCGGGAACGTATTTTTATACTCTTCTAATTGATGGTATAGCAAGCGATACTAAGAAAATGATTGTAATGAAATAAATGATTGTTCAATTGGCTATAAGAGCAGATACAACAGGTTATATTAAGCTGCTTTGGCTGAAATGGCAGTCATTTCCATAATCCAGCGTGATGAAGGGTTTCTTTATGTTGCCGTGTTTACCCAGGTTGTACAAACCGCATCTTTATTTTGTATAATAATCAATCATTCTCTGAATTGCCGCCGAACATACCGGGCAGAATTTTTCGCCTTTAAAAGTCCGCATCAGGCAATCGGGCGTGGGGCGGTAAATGCCTGTGGCTACATAACCCGCTCCTTCGTAAACGCCCAATTGCAAAGGGGTTCTGTTCTCGATCGGGGTTGGAATGGGGGTACCGGCCGGGAGCATTCCTTCCCATTTGCTATCGAACTTTACCAGCGTGGTAATATTGGGCTCCCAGGGTTCGAGATTAAGCGGGTACATATCGTTGAATGAAGTGGATCCGTCGTCGTATTCATCAGCTAAAGCGGCAAAGCCATGCCCGAATTCATGGACAAATATTTTAGAAGAGGATGCATTGCTGTTTACCGATGTGCTGTAATAATTATATATGGCGCCACCCCCGTATTTTGTTGAATTTACAAGTATGTAAATCTGGTCGTAAGGCGCATTGGCAGACAGGTTGCGAACACTCCTGTTATCCGTCGTCATCAGGTATCGTTCCGAATCGAAGGTGTAAAACGAACTGTTCATGATGGTATTTTTCCACACATGATTGCCCGGGATATCGGTTCCGCTTTCGGCAGAAGGCGCCAGTACCGCGCGGATATTAAATTTATCGCGGTTTTGCGTGTAAGGTTCAAAGGTGAAAAGGCCTGCAGTAAACTTGTCGCAATCCGCTTTAAAGCGGTCCATCTCATCCGCGGTATACCCTTCGGGCAGGATCACAATATCAATTTTTGTGGCAGGATCTCCCGAGAGTAAGGCATCATAAACAGGGAATACCATCTGGCGCTCATCCGAAATAAAGTGGCTCTTCACTTCCACGGTGTATTCAAACATTTTTTCATAAAGCCCCATGAAATTCCGGCGGTAGAATTCGATCCGTACATCGTTTTTCGGGAAAGGCATCACCACCGTTTCGGTGAAGGTGCGGGTAGTATGTTTGGCTTCTTCCGTGAACCGCCATTCGTCAAATAACGTGCAATAGCCATGACTGAATATCAACCCGCCGCTTGACACATCAAATGCTTTGAAATAGTATTCCCCGTAGTTCATGGTATCAAGCAGGATGGTATGCGAACCACCCCAGTAGGGCTCCGATTTCAGCTGATCAATGGAATATATTTCAGTATCCGAACTGCCGGTATGGTAATAATCGATCCGCAGGGTTTTGTTGGTAAACCATTCGTCGAAGGATGCAAACGACTGTAACGAAATCAGAATCAGGATAAAAGGAAGAATGCGCTTTTTCATGGGGAGATTTTTTATTTGAAGAGTCAAAAGTATAAAATGTAACGTTACTTTAAGTTTTGTTTTAAAATTCTTAGTGTGCTTCCTGTATTTCAGTATTGAAATGTAATCGAAAGGTAGGCCCTCCGTTCGCGCGTCTGAAAAACAGACGCGCGCGAACGAGGCATTTTATTTTGTAACATTGCAACATATCCGACACGGTAGTCGTGAGGATTCTTCTTTACCTATATAGCAAAATCTATCATGAAGAATGTTCTGTTCATAGTGGCTTTTTTAGGCTTGATCCCCACCATCAGTATGGCTCAATGGTTGAAAACAGGCCCTTATACCTGTGAGGTTCTCGGACTATTGGTAAAAGACAATTCCGTTTTTGTATCCACATATTATTGGGGCAATATAATTTATATGTCTGGCAGTGATAGTGAAGGCTGGATAAAGCGTGATAGCGGTTTGGCTTTTGGAGCATGGATCGCAAAAGGAGATCAGATATTTGGTTCAGGATATTCATGTATCTATTCATCAATGGATAATGGTTCCAATTGGCAACCCATAAGTGGTTCACCGGGAGCAGTGCGAGATTTTGCATTGTCAGGTGATACGATTTGGGCCGGAATCAATGATTCCTACAATACGGTACTTCTATATTTTTCTGCTGATAATGGCGTAACATGGGTGAAAAGTGGTTCTCCAATTTCCTTTGGAATAGCTTCTATAGATGTTCTGCTCTCTAACAGGAATACTCTCTTTGCGGGTACTGATTCAGGGTGCTACACTACAACAGATATGGGACAAAATTGGAGAAGATGGAACGTCAACTCCGGAAATTCAAGAGTAGAGTGTCTGGCAAAAGTGGACTCAAATACGATTATCGCAGGGGTCTATCACACGTTGTATTATACAAACGATAATGGTCAAAATTGGGTAATGGATGCAGATAGTTCATCTTTCAAGGAATTTCATGATTTTGCACAATACAGTAATAAGGTATTTGCTGCTACAGGCGATGGAGTATATGTTTCGGCAGATAAAGGATTGACTTGGACACAATATAATACGGGCTTACCGGCTGATAAATCGGTATTGCATATTGTAATTTCCGATACTATAGCTTATATAGGTACGCGGGGAGGTGGCCTTTATAGTTCTTCTGTCAACCGGATTTTCTGGATGCCTGCAAATAAGGGAATGGATATTTCGTTGAATGTTACTGCCATTGCGGTTAAAGATAGTTTGGTATATGCCGGAACAAAAGATTACGGTATCTATGTTTCGACCGATTATGGTAATTCGTGGCGCGATTTTAATATAGGATTTCCCAAATATGGAGTGGTGACCGATCTATTAATTGATGGCAATAAAATTTATGCAGCTTCAAACTTAAACGGGGTTTCAGTTGATTCTGCAGGCACCGGTTGGATATCCTCGCCATTGTATACCCCTGTGAGCCTTATCAAAACATTTGGCGAATATTTATTTGTCAATGCTGATAATTGCGGCCTTTTCAGATACACTAAAAGTTCTTTGAGCCAACCCGTCGATACGACTTATTTCAATGTAAATGCTATGGACACTGATGGTGACCTTCTTTTTGCAGGCACTAATTCCGGGGTATACTCATCTGATGACATGGGGAAAAACTGGAAAAATCTTGAGGAAATAACCAACTGGGTTAATGCTTTGTTTTACAACAGTTCGACACTTTTTGCCGCCAAAAATTTTAAGGGTATTTCTGTTTCGGCCGATAAAGGGAAGACCTGGAAACTCAGTAACACAGGAATACCTGATCCGGAATGGAGAAACTACAATTCCTTTGCAGCTATAGGTGAAAATGTTTACTTGTGTTCAGATAATGAAATATTTGTAACTACCAATAAAGGCAATAGCTGGTTACCTGTATTTACAGGTTTCCCGGCAGATATTTATGTTTACGGTATTGCTGCAAATTCGCAGACACTTTTTGCTTCAACTACCAATGAAATGTGGCAATGTAAAAACTGTAATTCAACCATCGGAATTGATGAAAAGTTTGCATCTCCTTCAGATTTAATAGTTGAAGTATACCCAAATCCTTCTAAAGGCAACTTTTATATTGTTGCAAAGGACCAGTTGATCAGGCAAATTTCAGTTTATAATTCCTCAGGTGTATGTCTGCTTCAAAAAAGTTTGACTAATCTTCAGCTCAATAACTTTGATGTCGAGATTGACTCAAATCCGGGATTATATTTTATAAGAATTTTAACAGATAAGGGCGAAATTGTTAAAAAAGAAGAGATTATTCATTAGTCTTTATAAACATAAAAAGTCGGAATAGTCAGTTATTATCTCTTTGATAATATTTGCTTATGCAAAGTGATCACAGTCAAAATATCAGACAAGTTTTCATGGAACGAACCTATATTCGTATCAGGTTTACCCCAGTTCGTGTCTTATTTTTGATGCGTGCAAGTATAGTTGAATGGCAGAAAGGAATCCGCAATAAATCAGGATAAAACCAGCGAACAAAATCACATGTAAATCTGTTTATTATATAATCGCAAGGCGAATATGTAAAATACAATACAAAGTATGTTAAACCAGAATAAACCAAATAAGAATGCCTCTGAAAAATGGGTAAAAATAATTGCCCCTTACCGGAATGGCGACAAGCTTCATAGCTGGTGGCAGATCATTAATACCTTTGTGCCCTATGCCGTATTATGGGCGCTTATGGTTATAAGCTTAAATTACAGCTTTTGGATTACCCTGCCTCTGATTTTACTTTCAGCAGCATTCCTGGTGAGGTTGTTTATCATTTTTCACGATTGCGGCCACGGCTCTTTTTTTAAATCAAAAAGATTAAGTGAAACAGTAGGTTTTATTTTAGGCGTATTGGCTTTTACACCTTATCATCGCTGGCATCATTCGCACCTGATTCACCACCGTACTGTAGGAAACCTCGATAAACGCGGCTCAGGTGATGTATGGACTCTTACAGTCGAGGAATACCTGGCCTTACCAAAAAGAAAGCAACTTGCTTACAGGATATTCCGTAATGCTTTTATTATGTTCGGGTTGGGAGCGGCATTGCTTTTCCTGGTTGGTAACCGGTTTACCCGAAAACATTTTTCCAGAAAAGAGAAGCTGAGCGTATATGCCACCAACGCCGGAATTGCTGTTTTAGCTACAACACTTTGTATGACAATTGGTTGGAAGGCTTACCTGCTGATTCAGATTCCGGTCATGTACTTTGCTGCCATAGGAGGAGTATATCTTTTTTACCTTCAGCATCAGTTTGATGGCACGCATTGGTACACGGACCAGGACTGGGATTTTAAAACCGTGGCATTGCAAGGAAGTTCGTATTACAAACTTCCGGCTGTATTGCAGTGGTTTTCGGGAAATATCGGATTTCACCATATCCACCATCTGAGTTCAAAAATCCCCAACTACCGTCTCGAAAAGTGTCATAAGGAAAATGAGCTGTTCAGTTCTATCAAGCCCATTCCCTTTTTCAAGGGATTTAAATATGTACAATTAAAATTATGGGATCAGAAAGCGGGTCGTTTAATCAGGTTCAAGGATCTGAAAATGGCATAAACGGAAAGCATGTAAATCCGTTTTTCCCTATTAAATGGTGATGCTTCCGATTCGTTAAGAAGAAATTTGGAACACCGTCACGGCATATCAGGAAGTCTGTAAAAAGCCTGCCTTAGACTCTCATTCCGGCAATGCCTTCTATTATAAAAACTTCGTTAAGTTTTTTGACCATTCCATTTGCAGTAGCAGGTCAATACAAGATGAGAATCATTGTATAGGTACCTTTATTTCCAGAATGTAGAAACCGCGTTTTTATTATTTAATTGGATGACTTCGGACAGGGTCTTGAATCAGTAGCGAGATTCAAATGCCAAAATGTGCTGAACAAATCGAAATTTTTCAGAGTTTATATCCCACTAAAAATTTGTATCTGAAAAAAGAATCTAACCCGGCAGCGAAAGAAAATCTTTTGTAATAGACTCCCAACCCGAAGTTTAATCCAACTCCTGTGGAACTGTAACTGCCAGAATCATATTCTTCTTCTATTGTATCCAGTGAATGAAAAATAGTTTCTTGTTTACTGTAGCCATTTCTTTCAACGAAATAACCACCCCAAGCACCAAAATAAGAATAAACAGTTGCTTTTTTAAACGGATATTGAAAACGTAAATTAGTACTCAACTGCAACATCTTTATTTTACCGTGATAATCCCAAATTGTGTATTCATCTTCATTTTTATAATCAACCTGATGAAAATCGGCATAATAAGCAGAGTATACTAACTCATTATAAATTGACCATTTCTTTTGTGTTCGTGGGAGGATTAAATTTAAGGATAGTCCGAAAGCCATGTTCAGCGACATTTCGTTATGATAGGTCCAACTTGGATAGGTTACGCCTGAATTATCTTTGTTACGCTCCGGTACAAATGAACAACCTGCCAATACAGCCAATTCAGCGGCTACTTTTTCAACTTTCTTTTCAAACTCAATCTTTGACTTTGTGCTTTCATAATAGCTAAGAAATAAATTTTGGATGCTCTTTCTGCGATATTCCAGTTTCTTTATTTCTGATTGAATGGTTTGGCAGTCATTAAAATAAATCAATAGCTGCCCGATAAATTTTTTATTCTCAATGATCGATCTTCCCTGGTTCCCGTTTTTTAAATACTTTTTATAAATCAATAATTCATACACCGTATCTTTTTTAATATAAAATTGTTCATTTCCTAAATCATTCACATAATAATACAAGGACTTCTTTCCTAGTATTATTGCTTGTAAAAAAGTCGTATCGATCCGGATTCTAAGCTCTGATTTATCGTCCAGCTGACTGGTTTTCGTCGGACTTATTTCTGTATTTATTATACCACTCTCATATATTTCATCCATTACACCAAATCCTTTACAACTTAGTGGAGTGTAGATAATTTTGTTGTCGCTCAGGTCTTTTTTAAAAGAAATTTCATCCGGATTTATCCTCCAGTTTCGATAATCAATATATCCATGAACAGTATCTTCACTTGAAAGTAGAACAAATCCACTCAAATAATTTTCCTGACTAAAAACCGGGTAGGCCAATAATATTGCAAGAAATAAAAGAACAATTCTTTTGTGCAGACTCTTAAAGTACATAAGAAATGGTAGTTAAATAGTTGTTAATATGATAATTACAATTGTTTCTTAAACAGATTTATAACTGTACACAGCGATCTTATCCTGCTTGCGGGATAATCCTTGCCGCTCAATCATCCTGAAATACTGTTCGTTTTCATACCGGAACAAATATATCCAAAATTCCTATCTGCAATGCAAAACTAGAATTTTTGACTAATTCTTACTTTGAGGTGCTATGAGATATAACCTCAGGTATTAATTCAATTTACTTGTTAACCCCGAATTTTCATATGCATCTTTATTATTCTTGTTCTTTTGTCATGCCACAAAAGAACCAAAAAGTCTAGGTTTACTATAAATTTCACACAGATGTACGACTCGGTAAGGCTCGCAAAACAAGGCCTGATAGATTTTACCATATCCATACAGCACATGAGGCTGGTGTTTTGCGGAGTTTATCCCGCTCAGCGGGGCACCTGCCTGCGCTGTTTACCTTCGTCTACATCTGTTGTGAAATTTCTATTAGGCCGATCCCTACACCCCAAAAATCACCTTAAAGGTTAAATCGTTGTTCCGTAATGTTGCCTTAAGAGGAAGCTCACTTAGGAAGGACCGGTCTTATAAAAATGCGCCTGCGGTTCTTGGCCGGAGGTATCCCGCAAGGGCGGGACAGGTCGTGCGAATGGCATCCCGCAAAGCGGGAACACAGCAAGGCAAACTGTAAGGATTTGCGGTACTCTTTCATGCCTTGTATTGCGAGGAGATACCTCTGGCTTAGAAACGCCAGCATTGTTATAAAGCCTTGATCTTTTGGTACTTTTCCATCAAGCGCAAAGGACAAAGAAAGGAACAATAAATTAAACTTAACCATTAATAAGAATTTGTGAATGCCACATAACAGAGTGATTTATTGCCAATATTTGAAATATAGCACCTCAATGTAAGAATTAGCCGGAAGATGCTGTATTTTAGATATGTCCTCAGAATTCATTAATTTTGCGTAACGCAGTGTAACGCAATATTGTTAATATCAGAGTCATAATATGGAAGATCAACTTGTTAGCAGTCAAAAAAAGGAGGACTTTCTTGATCTTGAACGTGTGATTGCCAATAAGAATCCACATCTTCTGAAAGTTCTGCCGCGATTTGTTCTGAAGTACCTTAAAAATGTACTGCACCAGGATGATTTGAATGAGATAGTCAGAAATAACAGGGATGTTAACGGCATTGATTTCCTTGATGCCTGTCTGAAAGGTTTTGGTGTGAAGATTGTTGTTCATGGAATCGAAAATATTCCTGCCGAAGGACGTTGGATTGTGGCTGCTAACCATCCTCTCGGAGGGCTTGACGGTATGGCGCTTATGTGGGTTATCGGACAAATCAGGAAAAACATTGTGTTCCCTGTAAATGATTTACTCATGAATATTCCTAACCTGAAAGAACTTTTTATCCCGATCAATAAGCATGGTTCAAATCTTAGTAACGTCAGAATAATTGACGAAACTTTTGCTTCAGGGAAAGCAATGTTGTATTTTCCCGCTGGATTATGTTCACGGAAACAAAAAGGAATGATCAGCGATCTCGAATGGAAAAAAAGTTTTATTACCAAATCCAGGACGCATAAAAGAGATATCATACCTTGTTTTATCAATGGAAGAAATTCCAACTGGTTTTACAACCTTGCGCGTATCAGGGCTTTTCTCAGGATTAAATCGAATATTGAAATGCTTTACCTGGTTGACGAAATGTTCAAACAGCGGGATAAAAAAATTGTGATTACCTTTGGGAAACCAATTTCTTATACTATCTTTGATAAAGACAAACAGGATTTGGCCTGGGCACAACGATTGAGGAGTTATGTGTATACACTTGAAAATAATTGTAGCAGCATATTTGTAACGGATTAAACAACAGTATTGCGATGCAGGAGATCATTGAAGCAGTTGACAGAAGATTACTGGAGAAAGAACTCACTCCCCAAAGATTTGTTAAAACAACAAATAGCGGGAATAATGAGATATATATTGTATCGCACAATGATTCACCTAATATTACCAGGGAAATAGGGCGATTGCGTGAAATAACTTTCCGCGACGCAGGCGGAGGTACAGGACTGGAATGCGACCTGGATGAATTTGATCTTGATGAGGAAAATCCCTTTTATCAGTTATTGGTTTGGGATCCTCGCGAAAAGGAAATCATCGGGGGATACAGGTTTATACACGGGAAAACGTTAAAGCGCAACAATGATGGTACGATCAATACGCCAACCAGTGAACTTTTCCATTTGTCGGATAAATTTATCGAGGAGTACCTTCCTGGTACCATTGAACTTGGCAGATCATTTGTTCAGCCAAACTACCAACCAACTGTGAACCTGAGAAAGGGCATGTATGCACTCGATAATATCTGGAACGGATTAGGAGCTATACTCATTCAGAATCCGGATGTGAAATATTATTTTGGGAAAATCACCATGTACCCCCAATATAACATTGAAGCACGCGATCTGATACTTTATTTCCTGCAGCAGTATTTCGGGGACAAGAGTAATCTTGTATATCCACATGAAAAACTTGAAATCAAGACTTCTGAAGCATTTCTGGCAAAACAGTTTCATAGCGGCACGTACGAAAAGGATTATAAAACGCTGGTTCAACTCGTAAGGCAAAGGCACGAAAATATACCACCTCTCGTTAATGCATATATGAATTTATCGTCAACCATGCTTTTCTTTGGCACCTCGCTCAATCCAGGATTTGGTGACGTTGAAGAGTCGGGTATTCTTGTTACCCTTGATGATATTTATGATTTCAAGAAAGACCGGCATCTGAGTACGCCGTTATAACTTTATCTGATTTTTATGAATAATCGCAGGGCAGCTTTTATGATAAGTGCGGCCGATGTAACAGGCTGCCCGCAACCGCGATTGCCTGAATATGCATTTTTTGGCCGGTCGAATGTTGGCAAATCATCACTCATAAATATGATTACCGGGGTTAAAAACCTGGCGCGGACCTCTTCAACACCGGGTAAAACGCAGTTACTTAATTATTATATGGTTGATGAGGATACCTGGTACCTGGTTGATCTTCCAGGGTATGGTTATGCTAAAGTATCAAAAAAATCACGCCGGAATTGGGAAAAGATAATTCGTGAATACCTGTTACAGCGCGAATCACTGGTTTATACTTTTATTCTCGTCGATTCTCGGCATGAAGCTCAGAAAAGCGATTTGGAATTGATAAACTGGATGGGTGAGCAGGGATTACCTTTTTGCCTGGTATTCACAAAATCCGATAAAATATCGCGTAATGCCGTGAGGAAAAATATCGAAGAGTATAAAAAGGTACTTTCCGAAAAGTGGGAGGAACTTCCTCCGGTCTTCATCACTTCATCACATTCAGGCGAAGGTAAAAGTGAAATAAACAGTTTTATTGCTCTTTCCAATATGGAATATGCTTCGCTTATAGGACAAAAACTTTAGCGCAGATCAGGAAAAGTAATTTTCCGGGAGAAGTTATTACTGCATGCCTTTCCGGATTACCCAAATACTTATTGCACTATTTGAACAGAATAAGTAATTTGTTCTTGGGAACCATTTCGCCCTCTTTGATATATACTTCAGCGATGACATGATTGTCAATTGCGAAAATGGTATTAATCATTTTCATGGCTTCCAGATCAATAAGCTTATCACCGGCTTTTACTTTTTTCCCTCTTGAGGTATAAATCTTTTTTATATTGCCCGGAATAAAAGAAAAGACCTTTTTAGGATTTACAGCCTCATAAGGTTTTCTGTTCAGAAACTTTTTGGTTAACCTGGTCTTATATTTAACATCTTCAATAAGAAGGGTTTGGAGCACTTCAGTTTCAGTGTTTCCGGAAGTATTTTCCGGTTTAATGTCCTTTAGATTAAGACTCTTTGATTTATCACTTGTTGGCATAATCAAATTTTTAAGTCGAAACAACTATTGAAAAAAGCTGAGGTGCAATCAGGGTAACCCTTGTCGGGAATGCCTAAATGCATCATAAATTGTAATTATGATCTGCTTTATCACAATTACCGTGGAATTAGAATGGTGGGACGCCGTGTTTTTTGAATGGAACGTCTACTTTTTTATCAGATGAAATTGATAAAGCATGGATAACCATATCGCGGGTTTCATCCGGGCTTATCACAGCATCCACATAACCGTATGCAGCAGCGACGAAAGGATTGGCAAACTTTTCCTTGTATTCTTTGATTTTGAGTTTGCGCATCTCATCGGGATTAGCCGCATCTTTAATTTCATTCCTGAAAATGATGTTTGCAGCTCCTTCGGGTCCCATAACTGCAATTTCGGCGGTTGGCCATGCAAATACAAAATCGGCACGCAAATGGCTGGAACACATAGCGATATATCCTCCTCCATATGCCTTCCGAGTGATAACTGTAATTTTTGGTACAGTTGCTTCGCTATATGCATATAGTACTTTAGCACCATGGCGAATAACCCCTGCATGTTCCTGGTCAACACCGGGAAGGTAGCCTGGCAAATCAACAAGTGTGACTAAAGGAATACTGAAAGCGTCGCAATATCGGATAAAGCGGGCAGCCTTATCGCTTGAATCCACATCCAGAACACCCGCAAGCACTAAGGGTTGATTTGCAACAAAACCCACAGTAAATCCGTTCATACGGGCAAAACCGATTACGATGTTTTGTGCAAATAAATCCATAACTTCCAGGAAATCAGAATCATCGCATATACCTCGTATTAAATCTTTAACATCGTAAGGCTGGCGCGGGTTGGTAGGGAATACTTTCTGGAGATTGTATTGACGGACCCTGGGTGGTTTTTTGGGGAAAGGTTCAGCTTTTTTAAGATTATTCCAGGGTATAAAGCTGCAAAGTTTTTTAATTTGTTCGAAGCACTCTATTTCACTTTCGGCAAAAAAATGCACATTACCTGTTATTTCAGCCTGAACACGCGCACCTCCCAGTTCTTCCATCGAAATCTCCTCTCCCAGAACGGTCTTGATGACTTCAGGACCCGTAATGAACATCTTGGAAATTTTATCGACCACAAAAACGAAATCAGTAAGTGCCGGTGAATAAACCGCTCCACCTGCACATGGTCCGAGAATTACAGATATCTGGGGAATAACTCCCGAGGCCTGCGTATTGCGATAAAAAATTTCACCGTATCCTGCCAGGGAGTTAACACCTTCCTGGATACGGGCACCACCTGAATCGTTAATCCCGATAAGCGGGATTTTAAGTTTCATTGCGTGATCCATGATCTTGGTAATCTTCTTGGCATGCATATAGCCAAGCGAACCACCAGCCACCGTAAAATCCTGAGCAAAGATACATACAGGATAATTGTTGATTGTTCCTGTTCCTGTAATTACGCCATCACCAGGCAGGTATTTGTCGCTCATTTCAAAATCGCGACCAGCATGTTCAACAAACAGGTCGTATTCGTGAAACGATTTTGTATCCAGTAAAGCAATAATACGTTCGCGCGCTGTCAGCTTTCCTGTGGCTTTTTGCTTCTGGATGGCTTTATCGCCACCACCACGCAAAGCTTCCTGCATTCTGCGTTTCAGATCAGTTGATTTGGAGCTTAAGGACATTGGGTTTTTGATTTGTGAATAATTTGTTGTTTCGCTTTAGAGCGAATTCTTCATTCATAGGCAAAGGTACAATTATTTAATTGTTAATTAATGTATCATTTTTATACTGAATTTGATATTAGACATGGAGACACAACATAATTGGTTAATTTTGAGCTCTTAAACCTGAATGATGAATATTGAAGAATTACGTGATTATTGCATCAGCAAACCGGCAGTTACTGAAAGTTTTCCCTTCGATGAATCCACTCTTGTATTCAAGGTCGCCGGAAAAATTTTTTTACTTACCGATCTGGTCAACGCTTTTTCAATGAATATCAAGAATACGCCTGAAAAAGTTATTGAACTCAGGGAGCAGCATCCCAGCGTATTACCGGGATACCACATGAATAAGATGCACTGGGTTACAGTGATGATAGATGGCACTATACCGGATGCCTTGTTAAAGCAGTGGATTAATGAGTCGTACAATCTGATTGTAGCAGGTTTTGCACGTAAGGAGAAAGATAACTATGCTGCATTGACCCAAAAAAGGTAATTATTGCAAAGCTACATATTTGGAAAGAGCATTCACCAATGCTGCTTTCGATTGCACTCCTACTAGCGTTTCCATGGCTTGGCCATCTTTAAAAATAATAATGGTGGGTATAGCCTGAATCCCAAATCGATTAGCCAACGGACCGTTTTTATCAATATCCACTTTGCCCACTGTAAGTTTACCTTTTGTCTGATCTGCAATTTCCTCAAGTACCGGGGCCATAGCTCTGCATGGAACACACCAGGTTGCCCAAAAATCGACCATCACAACTCCTTTGGCTGTTTCAGTGTTGAAATTGTCAGTTGTTAATGTAATGATGCTCTTATCAGCTGAACCTGATTTGCAGGATACTAGGCTTAGTAAAACGGCAATGATAATTACAGTAAAATTTGTGAGTCTTTTCATTTTAGGTTGTTTTAATTGTAAAAATAATACTTTACAATGACTTATTTTAAAGTCACCAGTGTTATTCCGGAGCCACCTGTTTCGAGTGATGCATCTGTAAATTGCTTCACTTCAGGTATTCCGGACAGGTAATTCCTGATTATATTTCGTAAAACACCGTTTCCTTTGCCATGCAGGATGCTTACTTCCGATACACGCAACATAACCGCTTCGTCAATGTATCTCTGTATGAGTGTTTCTGTTTCATCAGCCCGCTTTCCTCTGATATCAATGGTGATACGGAAATTGGCCATGCGGGCATTCATATCATTAACCATGTTCTGGTATGCAGGCCCTCGGTTAATAACTTTTTTTATCGGGATGTTGTCTGCAACTACCTCAAGGCTTTCAGTTTTTACCCGTAAAATAATGGTATTAAAAGCTACAATAGCCTCACTACCATGAATTTCTGTCACTTCGCCCGTTTCATGCTGACCTTTCATCCTTACCCGGCTGCCCTTCACAACAGGACCTGCTGTAGCTTCTTCAGGGGGTAATGCCGGTTCTTGTTCATTTTTTATTTCAATTTCAGAGATTTCGGAAACTTTTTCGGTAAACTCTTTGATTTCTTTTCTTAATAGTTTGGTGCGGACTACATCGGCTTGTGATTGTTTGATTTCACGAATCGTTTTTTCAATAATCTGATTCGATTTTTTCAGAATCGCCTGAGCTTCGTTACTGGCCTTTTCGAGAATTTCTTTTTGTTTTCTGTCAAGATCCTCTTTGAGCGAAGTATAGCGGGTAATTAATCCGGTGAGCATGTCATCAGCTTGCTGAAGTTGTTTTTCTTTGAGGTTCAGCTCTAGTTTTTCTGCTTCGAGGTCCTGCATCTGTTTGTCGAAGTCAAGCTTTGCATGTCCTACTTTTTCGCCTGCGTTATAAAGGACATCTTTAGGGAAAGAGATATTTGACGCTATTTCAAAAGCGAAAGAACTTCCGGGCCTTCCGGTTTTAAGCACAAAAAGAGGTTTCATGTGTTTAGTATCGTACAGCATGGCGCCGTTTATAAAACCCGGATGATTTGAAGCCAACAGCTTAAGATTGGCATAGTGCGTAGTAACTACTCCAAACGTTTTTTTATCATTCAGTGATTCAAGAACTGCTTCGGCTATAGCTCCCCCTGATTGAGGTTCGGTACCTGCTCCGAATTCATCGATGAGGAAGAGTGTCGACTTATCAGCAATTTCAAGGAGGTTTTTAATATTATACAAATGACTGCTGTATGTGCTCAGATCGTTTTCAATCGATTGCTGGTCACCGATATCAATAAATAAATGATCGAAAATGCCTGCATCGGATGTATCGAGCACCGGTATAAGCAAGCCACATTGAAGCATGTATTGTAACAGCCCTACCGTTTTCAGTAATACGGATTTTCCTCCTGCGTTGGGCCCGGAGATAATGAGTATTCTGCTGGAATCGCTTAGCGAAATATCTGATGGTATAATTTCGCGTTTTTGTTTTTTTAACGAAAGCATCAGCAACGGATGACGTGCCTGGATCCAGTTAAAAGCCTGCTGGTCACGTAAGATAGGTTTCAACGCTCCTGTTTCGATGGCAAGCAATGCTTTGGCGCGAAGGAAATCGAGCCTGCCCAGGAAATCAATAGACTCTCTCAGGAGTTGGATATTTGGACGAATTTCGTCAGTAAGTTCAATTAATATTTTAACTATTTCCCTCTTTTCAGCCAGTTCAAGTTCCCTGATGCTGTTGCGGAGTTCAAATACTTCGGTGGGTTCGATAAATGAAGTCTGGCCGGTGGCCGATTCATCAATAATCACTCCGCTTATTTTCCGTTTGTTAGATGAATTTACAGGTATTACAGCTCGCCCGTCGCGGATTGCTATTTCGGTATCAGCAGGAACATATTTATCAAGCTTGGCCTGTGTAAGCGCCTGGGCAATCTTTTTATCAATCAGATGGATCATACGCGAAAGATCTTTCCTGATCTCCAGCAGGGTGGGAGAGGCGTTGTCGCGGATATTTCCTTCGTTATCAAGCACACGGTTTATTCCGGCAATAATATCCGGATTGAAATGTTGTCCGGCAAGAAGCAAATGCAAGCCTGGAAAAGTGTTAGCAGGAGTATCCGCAATAAAAGTTATACAATTGCTGTACCCTGTATATGAAATTCGCAAAAGTACTAATGACTCTGCCGGAAGAAAAGTGCCCGGAATCAGGATATGACTTAATTCATCTCCCAGGTCGAAATATTCGGAAGCAGGATATCCAAAAACGCTTAGCAACAATGTGCGGAACTCTTCTGTAAGATCGAGCTCCTTTTTCAAATAATCGGGATTATTGCTAAAATAAATTTTTCCAACACGCGATTTACCGTTGTCACCTAAACAATAACCGGTAAGCATACGCCTTACGATGTCAAAACCAGTTTTTTCTTCAAAATTCGGAGGTAAAATCACACTATTTTTTCTGCAAAAATAAGCAAAATCGATCCATGGCTAACTTGAAGGCGTATTGCTCTATTGTTTTTTATGCAAACGGAACATAACCAGTAACGCGATAGCTAGAAGGGTAGCAGCAGCCTCGTATAGTGAGAATGATGTGTCTTTTTTACGAAATCCTTCAAGAGGACTGATATCTCCAACATTCATGTAAGCTGCCCAGTAATGCGGGTGAGCTGTGAGATTATCGCAATTATCAAGGTATTCAATCTTAGCCAGTCGTAAAGCTTCATGGCGGGGTTTCCCTTCCGCAATATATTTGTAAAAATTTTCCATAAGTTTAATGCCTGACCGATCTTCAACAGCCCATGCAGTCATAATTATTCCAGGTACACCGGCGTAAAAGAAATCTCGCGAAAGACTCATAATTCCTTCACCTTTTCGCATTTTCCCCGAGCCTGTATTACATGCACTTAATACTGCCAAATCAGCATGCAGTTCCATATTTATCAATTCGGATGCATTAAGCATTCCATCGTCTGTGGTGTCGCCTTTAGGTTTGAAGAAAATCAGTTTGGAATACAAGGGATTCTCATTATTAATAATAGTATGCATGGCAAGGTGCAATACCCTGTAATCCGATGCATTAGATTTAAAGGATTCTTCGGTAGCTGATTCACCCGTAAAAGCATTAACATTGAAATATTTTTTAAGACTATTAATTTCTTGATTTGTATTTTCAAGATTTGCAAGCGTTTTGCGCATTATCTTTCCATTTTCATCTTTTTGGTCAAGTACAGTATTTTCAGGTCCATAGTCAGGGCCAAAGGCAAGTAAACGGTCATTATTTTTAATATTTTTAAAATTAAGTTCATCGAAAAATGATGTTGCTGAAGGTGCATAACTTAAAGCTGATTCCCTGATCAGGTAAGGTAATTTCCTATAAGCAACCATAGTTGTATCAGGAAATGATGTTAGCAGTATGTCAAAAGAAAGATATCCAAGTTCACCATCCGGAATAAGAATTAGTTCTTTCCCTTTTATAGCGGAGTGTAGCGGCAACAGCAGTTTGCGGTAAAGATTATTTGATGCACGGACAAACGCACGAAAATCATCACTGGAATAATTATTGAATTTCTTGTCCGTGAGCTGTTCCCTTACTGTTTGAAGGTCATTGAAGAAAGATGTGTCGATCGGGGTAGTAATAAGTTGCTTGTCGCTTGCAGTAATAGCGAAGGTAAATAGTAAAGAATCAGTAAGCGTATATTCTACAATAGCTTGTTTTTTTGATAGTTTCTGCTGGATGGCTCCGATCGAAATTACTGAATTATCATACTTTAGATTATAATAGACCGGGTAATTTTTTTCGATTGACTTTATGAGTTCATCCTGTTTTCGGTTCAGATCAAATATCCTGCTATTCCACAATTTAATTTTAGCCTCATCAGGGTTCTCTGTAAGTCTCTGATCGTGAATCTGTTTATTATAGAAATATATTTCTGATTTCAGACCGGCATCTTTAGCCTGGAGTTCCTCAGGGATTCGCCCGACATTTTTAGCTTCTTTATCGCGCAAATGCGATAGCAGAACGGCTGATTTCCCTTTTTCGGATAAACTGAATGACTGATCAAATGCGTCATTGTTTTTAGTCTTATTGTAAAGTAATACCTGCGAAAGCAGAGCGTTTGAGAAGGTGCGTTTTTCATTTCCCGAGATAAACAGCTTACTATCCTCATTCTGGTAAGTTGATCTTAGTATTTCAATCATTTCCAGTGAGAGATCAAAACAGGCTACACTACTTTTGAGCAGATCTATCCTGGTAGTATCAGACTTATAAAGTAATAGTAATGAAGTAGCTTTAACAGTTACAGGGTCTAAGAGGTTATCATTCAGATTTTCTTTTGAGATTTTAGGATTATCTGAAAAATTCCTGGAAGTAAATCCTGGGAATCCGGCAATTAATGAAAGTTGAAAATACTCTATTGCTTTAGTATAATTTTTTACCCTGTAATAATAATTGCCTATATAATAATACGCTGTTGATACATCAATGTTGACCTTTCCGAAAGCCTTTATATAAAGGTTTAAAGATTTATTAAGGTAAAAAAGAGCCTTGCTGTCACCATTGACAGAAAGGAAATCGCCATATTTTAAGTAGGTATGAGCAGTTTCCGTATGTTCTAATCCATACATCGAAATACTCTTTTGAAGTGCTGCAAGATAATAGGTGTTTGCATTATTCTTGTCTGACATCCTGGCGGACACATTGGCAAGACCTCTGAGTATTTTAACTGAATTCTGGAATTTATCGCCTATTGATAACCCTTTCAGATAATAGTCTTTAGCTATCTTGTATTCACCTTTTTTTTCGGCAATGAAGCCCATATTCAGATATATGGTAAGAAGGCCATTCAGATTGTTAGGGTCTTTCACCGAAATTATTTCAAGAGATTTATTCAGGTAGCTTTGCGCTTTTTCATAATCGGCAGTATAAATATAGAACGCCCCCATATTAAGGAAAAGAGGACCAGCCAATACTGAATTAGTCTGATTTTGTGAGACATAATAGTTTTCAGCATAATTCATATATTCAATGGCTTTCGAATCATTCCGGATCAGTTGATAGAATCGGCCCATGTTGAGATAAAAAGTAGCCAGTTTGGGATCATTTGGCTGTAATACATCCTCATTGACTTTCAGCGATTTTAAGAAATACTGTTCAGCATTTTCGTAGTTTCCTAGCGTTGAATATACAATTCCAATATTCTGGAGTGAACTTGCGTAGTCGGGGCTTTTGATTTGATTGGCCTTCAGGTATGTTGTAAGCGCTTTTTTATATTCTTCGAGTGCTAAATCATAATTACCTTGAAAAAGATATACCGTTCCTAGTCCATTATATGAAAGTGCCAGGCTTGTATCCTGGCTTGAAGGCTTTGAAAGGTGGAAATTGATGTTCCTGGTGTAAAGCTCTATGGCCTGCTTAAATTGCCGCTTATCAGAATAGATATTAGCTTTTTTACGTATGATTTCGTTATAAAGAAAACCAGTTGTATCAATTCGTTGATAAGCGAATGCCACTGCCTGATCGGCAAGTCGTAAAGCTTCATCAAAGTCGCCTTGAGACCGGTAACAGTCTATCATACCGGATATACCTTTAACCCATTCGGGGTACAAATTATGCTTAAGGTTATAATCAGTTGATTTCCGGTAAAAGATGATTGCAGAGTCGTAGCTTCCCCGGTTTCTCAGATGTTCAGCTTGTATCAGGTCCGATTCCTTTTTGACAGGCGTGCTCTGCTTATTGTTTTTATTGCACGACAACAGTGTCCAAAGTGGAAACAGCAAAACAAATAAACAGCAAAAAAATGCCAAAGGATTTTTCATAGGGCATATTTTTGACGCAAACAAAGAAAAAGTCTTTATGCGGGGATACAAGTGGCAGGCAAAGATAAAACAAAGTTGACCGATTAAACCAGATATGCCAGGTTAAAATTCTAAATCTTTCTTCCGGGACTTTTTCTCAATTAATTTTGACGTTTTACAAACTGAAATTTGCTTTTATGAACGAACTTTAAATGTAAGTCACATTAGTCTGAGTATCGGTGTTGTATAAAGTAACCTGATTAGGCTGAAGTCCCTCTGGGGTTCAATATAATGTTGATACTCATTATTTTATATACCATATCCTGACCAGGGGTGGCAAAATATAAAAAAGGAGCGTTCTGCCCCTTTTTTATAAATTCCTGAAGATGATTATTCGGCTTTCAATATCCGTATTGAGTTTGTTAGTTCAGAACTACCGGCTTGAATTCTGATTTTACAGATGTAGTATCCTTTTGCCATCATAGTAGCATCGAGAGTAATTTCATGGCTGCCTGCAGTTAATAAACCGGCTGAAATTGTTTTTACTAATTGTCCGCTGGTACTATAAACGTCAATTGAAGTATTTCCTTCTTGCGGAGTATAAATGCTGAGTTTGGTCGAAGAAGTGAATGGATTAGGATAATTACTGAGTCTTAATTCGGGATTGCCGTACGTTATTGCCGGGGATGCAAATTTCAGGTCGGATATTTCCTTATTTGATTCGTTAATAAGGCTGGTATTCCCACTGAGACTGATATTGGCAGTCATTCCCTGTGTAAAGGCAGAAGTAGTTACTCCACGTATCGTTATAAACGTTTCGCCGTCGCTGAAATTGACAGGAGTAGTATTCGGGTTACCCCAAACCAGCCTTATTTGTCCTCCAACGATAGTATAATCATAATCAGCGCCTTTAAATTCCACCGACTCAATCTGCAGTAATTCTTCAGGATAATTAATAATAATTCCGGCCCCGGTAATTGAAAGTTCATTGTGAGTAAGAATCCTTGTTGTAAAGGGTTCGCCTGCGGTAACTTTTAATGTGCCTTCCTGGGCTAACGGAATTGCCGGTGTATTGTTCACAGTAGGAACAAATGTACCACCTACATCACCAGAAGATGTTCCACCCAGACCATGTGGAACGCCGTCTTTAAGGTTGGATATTGTGAAACTTAAAGTTTCAAATTTCCATGCTCCAACCGGAAAGGGAGTGCCATTCAATATATTGGCAATAATTAAATTGTAATCTGTCCATGTAACACTGCCATTTCCGTCAACATCGGAAGCCATTTTCTGCAAAGGCGTAAACTCGTAAAATCCAATAATGTGAAGAAATACCAGAGTAGGATCAAGAAATGTTATTCCTCCGGAATTAAGAGTAGTGCTGCCTGATAATGTATAATTTCCATTTGGAACATTATTAAACTGAAAAAAACCATCTCCAAGTGTGGTATAAGTTTCAATGGTGTTATTATCAACATTTTGTAATACTACAATAACATTACTAATCGGCCTGAGAGCGTCTCCCTGATAAAGAACATTTCCATCAATATTGTCAGCTTTTAAAGTTTGAACTGATAAAATAGTTATCAGAATTAGTGCGAGTGAACTGTAGATTTTTTTCATGGCGTGGTTTAATTGTTTTGGGTTAAATTGTTTTATTGAGGAATAAAATTTATTATTTAATTTGTTTTTAAGTTCAGGTTGATCAATTTTAAGCATTTTCGCAAACACTATACCTTGAATATGCTTTGTATCTTTATCCAGATTTTTGAAAAAGGTAATACGGTTTTTTAAAAAAAAAATTATAAAGTTTCAAAATTGTGTGATATTTGCATAGAAATTGATTTACGGGATCGATTTTTTTTGCCAAGTTTAAGAAATGATCAAAAATTGTTAGTAAATAATAATAATCTTAATACACTGTAAATCAAGTGTATAAAAATTATTTTGAATAATAAATAAAAAAAATCGTGAAAATGATATTACCTTTTTCAAAAATCTGGATAATATACTAAGTAATGATCCATTATTCTGACGAAGCCATACTGGAGGGACTGAGATTAAGAAGTGATTACATCATTAATTTCATTTACAAGGAATTTTTTCCACTCATCAAATTCCTTGTTAACGAAAACGGGGGAAGTGATGAAGATTCGGAAGATATATTTCAGGATGGAATAATTATTATCTATAACAAAATAAGTCTTAACCAACTTACACTAACCAGTTCTTTTAAAACATACATGTATTCGGTTTGCCGGAATTTATGGCTCCAGAAGCTTAATAAGCGAAAAGCTATTTATGACAGGCTTACAGATGTAGAAGAGTATATCGATCTGCCAAAAATCATGCTCCAGGAAGCTAGTTTTGAGGAGGCCGAGATGCATAGGATCATCCAAAAACATTTTCTGTCTTTGCCTGAAGATTGTCAGAAACTGTTGCAGTTGTTTACTAAAAGCACTCCTATGCGTGAAATTGCTACCATTCTGGGTTTTAAGACCGAAAAGTATGCAAAAACAAGAAAATACCTCTGCAAAGAGGAGTTAAAAAGACGAATATCAAATGACCCACGAAGTCACAAATTTTTTAAAAATGACAAATAATTTTAAACACTCCGCCAGTATTGAGCAATTTATTGCCAATGAAATGGCTCCTGCTGAAAGAGCTGATTTTTTGAAGGAATTACGTTCCAATCCTGATTTATCCGAAGAATTGAAACTCTCCCAGCTCATTGAAGCAGCCATTTCCAGAGAAGATGTGATCGATTTGCGCAAGAAAGTTATTGCTGCAATTAACACAAACCGTGATGCAAAAACAGAAGTTCCAGTTGTTCGCATGAATACCAGAAAATGGTGGTATGCTGCAGCTTCATTCCTGGTTCTGTGTAGTCTTGCTGCTACCCTTTATTTTCAATCAGGTCGGAATATCTCAAATGATTCACTTTTTGCCCAGTATTATAATTCCGAAAACATAATAGACCAAACCCGTGGTGATGAAAATATCGTTGAAGCAGTGATCAAGTTTCAGCAAAAAGATTTCAACGAAGCAAGTGTATTGTTTAAGAAAATTCTTGAAAAAGATAATTCAAATATAGCTGTGTGGTTTTATTACGGGATATCGAACATTGAAACTCAAAATTACGATAACTCGATAAAAGCCTTCAAAACTATAATCAAACAAAATGATAATCTTTATATCGAACATGCTGAATGGTACCTGGGCCTGTGCTACCTTAAAGATAATCAGAAAGATAATGCTGTTGACCAGTTTTTAATAGTAGCGTCAAATCCTGATAATTTCCACCGCCAGGAAGCAAAAAATATTTTAGAAAAATTGCAGCTCAAATAATCTCTATCCAACACCCTGTTAATGAAAAAACCGGCAACAGCCGGTTTTTTTTATTCCTTTTATTATCCTTTTCATTTTATAAAACAGGTTTCTTTACTATAAGTAATTATTTCAAAATAAGTTCCTCAATTTTGTAATTTTAAAAGTTTACTTTTTTTCAACTTTTGCATGATCAAAAGTTGAGCAACTTAGCGAAGCGATCTCATGCACACCTTTAAAAAACAAAACAATTTGTGCATAAAAATCTAGTCTTTATATAATTTCAGTGTATTTCATGTGTCATTGCTTATTTTTTATAGGTCACATGGATTACGCCATGATTAACCCAATACTCAA
>JBBRCH010000008.1:0-84582 GCA_038204995.1 Bacteroidales bacterium
CAGGGAATTCAGTTTTCCATGGTTGGCTTGCCCGATAATGCAGTAAAGGAAAGTCACCAGCGGATTGAAGCCGCTTTGCTCAATATCGGGTATAAATTTCCGAGAAAGAAAATCATTATCAATATGGCTCCGGCTGATATAAAGAAGGAAGGCTTTTCGTATGACCTTACGACTGCTATTGGTTTACCGGCAGTTTAATTCTACATAGTGTTATAATATACAAGCATAAAGTTTAAAAGAATCTATTAATACGAAGTTTGCTTCCCTGGAAATCGCCGGATTAAATTTATTGTCAGGCTTATTAAATATAATAAAGTTGTAAGTTTGAAATTATTTTAACCTTAAATATTGACTATTATGAAATTTAGAATTTTTGCTTCCGTTATGCTTTCAATTATTGGTTTTATGCCCTGCCAGTTACATTCCCAGACTTTTACTGAAATCACTACTTCCATTCAAGCTTTGGCAGGCTCTTCCGACTGGGGCGATATGGACTCAGACGGAGATCTCGACTTATTGACTTCCGGCGCCACAGTTCCCGGTCCGATGAATGCACACCTCAATCTGTATACAAATCTTGGAAACGGGCAATTCGCTTTTCTTGTATCGTTGAACCTCACAGGAATTTGCAACAGTAACGCGCGATGGCTGGATTACAACAATGACGGTATTCTCGACATATTTGCAAGTGGTTTGTACTACGATACCACCTGGCAGCAATATCTCCCGACAACCAGGTTATACAAATGTAAAGGAAACAAAACCTTCGAACTCACAGACAATATTTTTCTGGATCAGTCGCAGGCTGCAACAGATTGGGGTGATTTTAACAACGACGGGAAACCCGATATTGCCATTAGCGGTTACACTGAAATGTTTCCGAATTATCATGGTAAAGTATATGAAAACATGGGAGATACATTAGTCGAATCCGCTAATTTCAGGATTAACACCTTGATAAACGGAACATTAAAATGGGGCGATTACGATGGCGATCAGGATCTCGACCTTGTTCAAACCGGATGGTATTATGACTTTGGGACATCACAGGATGTTTATGGAACTTACATTTACCGTAATGATGTTGACAGTTTAACACTTTTAAAAGGTCCTGATATCATGGGAATTACATACGGATCAGCTGAATGGGGCGATTATGACAAAGACGGTGACCTCGACCTTTTAGTAAGCGGAAGCATCGGAAACGGATCATCATCAACCGGATTTTTCGGGATATATAGAAATGACGGTATTGATAACTTCAATAGAGTTGCAGGTGATGGTTTATCGGTTAGAGTTTACGGCAAATCGAAGTGGGGCGATTTCGATAATGACGGCGATCTGGATGTGTTAATTTCGGGCCGGTCGCAGAACGGACCAAACGGATTTACAGAACTGTACAAAAATACGAACGGCGAGTTTAGTTTATTTACCACACTATGTAATGTTCAGGCAACAACTCTCGATTTTGTTGACTATGATAAAGACGGCGATCTTGATGTATTCCTTATGGGATCAGCCAATTATACAGTTCAAACCAAATTATTTAAAAATACAGCAAATAAGTCTAACCAAAAACCCGATCCACCGACCGGTTTAAAGGCTGAAGTATATAAAAATCAGGTCAGGTTGTACTGGAATCCTTCTAATGATGATCATACCGTTTCAAAGAGCCTGAGTTATAACCTTGCGATCGGTTCGCTTGCGGGTAATGCAGATTTCATGGAGCCTAATTCGAATCTCACA
The DNA here is from genome assembly GCA_038204995.1 of Bacteroidales bacterium. GTDB lineage: Bacteria > Bacteroidota > Bacteroidia > Bacteroidales > UBA4417 > UBA4417. The sequence continues at coordinate 1,747 of JBBRCH010000008.1, forward strand.
ACCGGGTACCACAAATTGGTAAGACCTGGCAACACATCACTAGATACATGCTGGAATTTAAATTTTACATATACAGGTAAGTATTTCTGGAAAGTTCAGGCAATTGATGATTGTTTTGCCGGTTCTGCATTTTCAGCAACAGGAAGTTTTGTGGTCGGATCGCCTTATGTGTTTACTGAGCCTGCTTCAGGAATTACTTATTATGACGCTGATCTGAACGGAAAGGTAAATCCTTTTAACCTGAGTACGAATGTCTTTTTCGAGTATGGAACGGATTCCATTCATTTGACGACTACAGATGCTGAGATTTATCAGGGCGATTCGATGTTCAATGTGAAAAGACACATTCAGAATTTAGTCCATGACACGGTGTATTATTATAGAATTAAAGCTATAAATGAGGCAGATACCGTAAGCGGGCTATTTGTTTCGTTCAGGACCGCTACCGATGGAATTTATGAAAATCTCAGAGAAATTTTCGTTTATCCAAATCCCTGTACAGGAATCATACGATTAAACCTCACCGGCTTACCCGAAGGAAATATTTTTATTTATGATCAAAGCGGGCGAAAACGAATGGAACTTAGTTCAAAAGAACTGTTGAACTCAAAATATATTGATATAAGCAATTTTGAATCAGGTATTTACATATTAGAATGTATTTGTAATGCCTATTCCTTCCAATGTAAAATTGAAAAGCTTTAAAATAGCATATTCGATTCTAAAGATGAAACAGTACTTTTTGTGTTTGCCAATAATTTCATTACTTTTAGTTTTGTAAAAGTTAATTTATATTTGGGGAAATAAACTACAAACGTGGAATACTAAATAACAGAGTATGTTAGTAAAGACTTTCGGATGTGCAATACAGGGTATCAGTGCCACACCTATTACCATTGAGGTTAATGTAGATCAGGGAATTCAGTTTTCCATGGTTGGCTTGCCCGATAATGCAGTAAAGGAAAGTCACCAGCGGATCGAAGCCGCTTTGCTCAATATCGGGTATAAATTTCCGAGAAAGAAAATCATTATCAATATGGCTCCGGCTGATATACGGAAGGAAGGCTCATCGTATGATCTCCCGATCGCCGTTGGTTTATTGGCTGCATCAGAGCAGCTGATTACAGATGTACTCGACAAATACATTATTATGGGCGAGTTATCGCTGGATGGCAGCCTTCAGCCTATTAAAGGAGCTTTGCCCATTGCCATTGAAGCCCGTGATAACGGATACAAAGGATTTATACTGCCGGCCGTTAATGCCCGCGAGGCGGCTATTGTAAATGACCTGGAAGTTTACGGGGTTGAAACGCTGAACGAAGTGATTCGGTTTCTGGAAGGCAGCCTTCACCTCGACCCGGTTATTATAAATACCCGCGATGAATTTTATTCACACCTGGATAGTTACGAGTTTGATTTCAGCGATGTAAAAGGACAGGAAAATATAAAGCGGTCGCTGGAAATTGCGGCTGCCGGAGGCCACAACGTAATTCTGATTGGTCCCCCTGGTGCCGGTAAAACCATGTTGGCCAAACGTTTGCCATCTATTTTACCTCCTTTAAATCTGCGTGAAGCCCTCGAAACAACTAAAATACATTCGGTTGCCGGTAAGATGGAGCGCGAAGCATCGCTGATCAGTATCAGGCCGTTCCGCAGTCCGCATCACACTATTTCGGATGTGGCATTGGTAGGCGGCGGTGGAAATCCACAACCCGGGGAAATTTCGCTAGCCAATAATGGCGTTTTGTTTCTGGATGAGCTACCTGAATTTAAACGTACGGTTTTAGAAGTATTGAGGCAACCGCTCGAAGACCGGGTTATTACCATTTCGAGGGCTAAATTTTCGGTAACTTATCCGGCAAGTTTTATGTTAATTGCTGCGATGAATCCTTGTCCCTGCGGGTATTACAACCACCCTGAAAAGGATTGTGTATGTGGTCCGGGAATCGTTCAGAAATACCTTAATAAAATCTCAGGTCCTTTACTCGACCGCATCGATATTCATGTGGAAGTGGTACCGGTTCCATTCCGTGAACTGACTAGTCTGCGGCAATCCGAAAAGAGTGCGGCAATCCGAGAAAGAGTTACTGTTGCCAGACTTATCCAGGAAGAGAGATACAAGGAAAGCAAAAACATCCATTGCAATGCACAGATGAGCAGCAAAATGCTCCGGCAAATTTGTGTGATCACCGAAGAAGGCCATAACCTGCTAAAGACCGCTATGGAAAAACTAAGTCTGTCGGCCCGTGCATTCGACCGCATCCTGAAAGTGTCGCGCACCATAGCCGATTTGGATAACAGTCCGGACATTAAAACTGAGCATTTAGCGGAAGCCATTCATTACCGCAGCCTGGACAGGGAGACATGGGGCGGGTGATTTGTTTTGGGGTTACAACGCTAAAGGGTATCAGAGTTGAGGGGTTTCAGAGTTGAGGGTTGAGGATTTTAAGGATTTGAAGAAGATTGAGTGGTCATTGAGTTGTTATTCAATAGTCATTCGGTTGTCATTCAATAGTTATTCAGTGGTCATTCGGTGGTCATTCGGTGGTCATTCGGTGGTCATTCGGTGGTCATTCAATGGTTATTCGGTGGTCATTCAATAGTCATTTAGTTGTGGTTCTCGTTAGAAGTTTCTAGGTTTGCAGGCTCGTAAACAAATCAGTACACTATATTCAAAATATTGATTTTTAAAGACCTTTCATTTCAAAATCAAGATTTACACGAAAATTAAATAATGAATAATCAGATACTTAAAAGAATTAAATCTGAATAACATTTCTAACATCTAATTTCATAATACCTGAAAAATGCTCCCTGAAATAAGTAAAGTCACAAAGATCAGCCACAAAAAACCGAATATATACCTTGTAACCGAAATATCCGATCTGCCGAAAGGCATTTTCGAAGAACAGGAAACGGATTACATTATGCGCAGGCTGTCAGAAAAAGATCAGAATACAGTAATCCTGGATAAACTTGGACATATCACAATTGTCTACAAAATTGACTCAGACAATAAGACTTCGCCGGATAAAAAGCTTGAAAAGGCTCGTAAAACCGGAGAAAGCCTTCTGAGAGTTTTTAATGAGCACAAAACCGAATCGGTTTATTTAATTGATACAAACAATTTGCACAGCGAAACACTGGCTTTTGCTGAAGGAATGGTGCTAGGCACATACCAGTTTCTGAAATACCGTAAAGATCAGAAGGACAAGGAATCCTCACTCCGAAATATTGAAGTCATGAGTCCCGGGCTTGATCAAGAAAAAATAACTGAACTTAATATTGTTTGTAAAGCAGTTTATGCCTGTCGTTCGCTGATAAATGAACCGGTATCGTCACTCAATGCCGAAAAGCTGGCTTCGGAATTTGAAGCAATGGCAAATGAAGCCGGCATAAAAATTGAAACTTTAAACAAGCAGAAGATAGAGGCGCTGAAAATGGGCGGCTTGCTGGCTGTGAACCTGGGAAGCATTGATCCGCCGACTTTCAGTATTATGGAGTATAAACCCGATGGAGCCGTAAACCAGAAACCGATTGTTTTTGTTGGCAAAGGTGTGGTTTACGATACAGGCGGGCTGAGCCTGAAGCCTACATCTTCCATGGACACCATGAAATGTGATATGTCGGGTGCAGCTGCCGTAGCTTCGGCCCTGTATGCCATTGCCCTGGCTAAATTACCAGTGTATGTAATTGCCCTGGTACCTGCCACCGACAACAGGCCCGATGGCAATGCTTATGTTCCCGGAGATATTATTACCATGATGGATGGAACTACCGTTGAAGTATTGAATACCGATGCCGAAGGCAGGCTGATACTTGCCGATGCGCTGGCCTATGCAAAAAAATATGATCCTTTACTGGTTATCGATATTGCTACACTCACAGGGTCAGCCGAGGCTGCATTGGGAAAGTTTGGCATGGCAGGAATGCATAATAACGCAGAACAGTATTTCCCGCAGCTCGTAAAATCAGGTTTCCATGTAAACGAAAGGATTGCTGAGTTCCCTTTCTGGGATGATTATGAGGATTTATTGAAATCAGAGATTGCCGATCTGAAAAACATAGGAGGAAAGTATGCAGGAGCTATTACCGCTGGTAAGTTTCTGCAACATTTTACAGATTACCCCTGGATTCACCTGGATATTGCGGGGCCAGCCTTTCTTGATAAACGCGACAGCTACCGTACCAGCGGAGGAACCGGAGTTGGAGTGCGTTTATTTTTTAATTTTGTGAGAGTATTCGGGGAGAGCCGGGATTAGGGGTTCAGAGTTTCAACGTTACAAGGTTTAGGTTGTTCAAATTGTTCAAGGTTTAATGCCTTCGGCGTTCAATGCTGCGCGTTCAAGGTTCAAGGATATTCAAGGTTCAACGTGGTAGATTCGAAGTAAGTGGTTGTCATTCAGCCGTGTATTCATGTATTCTGACATTCGTAAAGTCGTGATATCGTTCTTGTTATGTGGTTTAAATAATTAAAATGGTTTATATGATCGATTGTTCATATTTGAATTAAGAGGAGCAATGATCCGGATTAATCGCTTTTATCCTGCACTGACAGAACAAATGGAACAATTTAATACGTAAGAATGCACAATGAAGTCAAAAGCTTATCTTTGCCTCTGAGGAATTAACAAGCAAGAGTATGATCCGAACTGCAGAAAACGAAAACCGCATTGTTGTAGGCATTACCCATGGTGATATAAACAGTATAAGCTATGAGGTGATTATCAAGACCTGTCTCGATCAGCGCATAACTGAACTTTTTACACCCATAGTATATGGCACTTCAAAAGCATCATCGTATCATCGAAAGATGTTGAATATCCCTGATTTTAGTTTTAATATTATACGCAGTGCCGACCAGGCTAACCCTAAAAAAGCGAACCTGATAAATCTTTCGGATAAAGAAGTTAAAATTGACATTGGTGAATCAACTGTTGCTGCCGGTGAAATGGCTTTGTTATCTATAAATGCGGCTATTGAAGATCTGAAGAAAGGGCTTATAGATGTATTGGTCACTGCTCCTGTAAACAAGCATAATGTGCAGGAAGCGGCCCAGAAACCTTTCACAGGTCACACAGGGTATTTAGCCGAAAAATTCGGTGTAACTTCATACCTGATGCTTATGGTTGGTGAGAACCTCCGTATAGGAGTTGTTACCGAGCATATACCTCTCGAACAGGTTACAAAAACAGTCACTACTGATCTTATTTCTGATAAAATCCGATTACTTGAGGAGGCGTTGCGCAAAGATTTTGATATACGCAAGCCTCGCATTGCTGTATTAGGGATTAACCCTCATGCCGGTGATGGAGGTTTGATCGGAAATGAAGAACAAGAAGTAATAGTGCCTGCAATTCAGGCTGCTCAGCAAAAAGGTCTTCTTGTTTATGGCCCCTACCCTGCTGACGGTTTTTTTGCATCTTCAGGATATAAACAATTTGATGCTGTTTTAGCTATGTACCACGACCAGGGACTCATTCCTTTCAAGACCCTGAATTTCGAATCCGGAGTGAATTTCACTGCAGGACTGCCCTATGTGCGCACTTCGCCTGCGCATGGAACGGCTTTTGACATTGCGGGTAAAGATCAGGCTTCAGCTGAATCGATGCGTGCAGCTGCCTACCTGGCCTGCGAAATATTTAAAAACAGATCCCAATGGGTTGAACTGAATAAGAACCCCTTAGGCTTCAGTAAAAAGGAAAAAGAGTATTAGAGGGGAGACCGGAGACCGGAGAAGGAAGACCGGAGAAGGAAGACCGGAGATAGGAGATGGGAGACCAAAGATGGGAGATGGGAGAGGAGAGAGGTGAGGTGAGAGACAAGAAATATCTGGCAATTTTATTTTGTATATAAATTTAAGCCGGACATAATAAAACAGTTAAAACATTCTGAATGTATCTGAGATAATAGTTGCATCGTGCTACCGATTTCGTTGTTCCGGCTTCCAATAAAACAATTCAACTATTTACAATAACATCAACTGACATATAGCTTAATTACAATAATTTTCCACAAACAGGGATGAGTAAGTCCGAATATACCATCAGCGAAATAACACAGATAATCAAAGGCGAACTGATCCAGGAATGTGATCGGAATGCGCTGGTAAGTGAATTGGTTATTGACAGCCGGCGACTGACCATGCCGGAACATAGTTTATTTTTTGCCCTTATAAGTAAGCGTAACGACGGGCATAAATATATTGAGGAACTTTACGATAAAGGTGTCAGGAATTTTGTTGTCGAAAATGAACCGGCTAACCTGCTTTTACTTTACAACACCAATATAATAAGGGTAAAAAATACTTTATTTGCACTGCAGGGTCTGGCGGCAATGCATCGCAAACAATTCAACATACCGGTTATCGGAATTACGGGAAGCAATGGTAAAACTGTTGTCAAAGAATGGCTTTACCAGTTATTGAACGAGAGTAAAAATATTGTACGAAGCCCAAAGAGTTTCAATTCCCAGATAGGAGTACCTTTATCAGTATGGCAGATGCGTGAGGATCATGATCTTGCGATTTTCGAAGCGGGCATTTCCGAACCTGATGAAATGGATCGTCTGCAACCGATAATACAGCCGACAATCGGAATTTTTACCAATATAGGTCATGCCCATGATGAAAATTTCATAAACCGTATCCAGAAAGCCGGAGAGAAACTTAAGCTGTTTACCCGGGTAAAAACACTTATTTATTGTACCGATCAGAAAGAACTGCAGGAAGGAATTATAAAAACAGGGATACTAAAAAATATTGAAACTTTTACCTGGAGCAGGAAGTCTCCAGCTGATCTCAGGATTACAAAAGTTCAATCCGATGGACATACTACAAAGTTGACCGGCCTTTATAAAGATGCTGAGATCAGTATCGGAATCCCTTTTACTGACGAAGCTTCCATCGAAAATGTGATTCATTGCTGGGCGACGATGTTGCTGACGGGTTACGGCGAGACGTTTATTTCGCGGCGCATGCACACCTTACAGCCTTTAGCCATGAGACTCGAGATGAAGGCTGGGATGAACAACTGTACAATTATCAACGATAGTTATAGCAATGATATTGACTCACTTTCAATAGCTCTCGACTTCCTGAACCAACAGAAACAGCATCGCAAAAAAACAGTGATCCTGTCGGATATTCTGCAAAGTGGCAGGAGCGACAGCCATCTTTATCACGAAGTAAGCGAGTTGCTTAACACGAAACAAATCAACAAGCTAATAGGAATAGGAAAAGGGATCAGCCGGCAGGCATCTCTGTTCAAAATGGATAAAGAATTCTTTAACTCTACCGAGGAGTTTCTGGATTCCTATTCGCTCAGTGCTTTTGCCAACGAGAGCCTGTTGCTGAAAGGTGCGCGTATTTTCGGATTCGAGCGAATTACTGAATCGCTGCAGCAAAAAACACATGAAACCGTTTTTGAGATTGACCTAACAGCCCTGGTTCACAACCTGAACTATTACCGTTCGAAACTTGATGCCGGCGGAAAAGTAATGGCTATGGTTAAAGCCTTTTCATACGGAAGCGGAAGTTACGAGATAGCGAATGTGTTGCAGTTCCACCAGGTTGATTATCTGGCTGTTGCATACGCTGACGAAGGCGTGGAACTTCGCAAGGCTGGAATTAAACTACCTGTGATGGTAATGAATCCTGACGAGGAGAGTTTTGATGCCATGTTAAAATACCAGCTTGAGCCCGAAATATATAGTTTCAGGGTGCTTAAAATGCTTGAAGCTGCGATGCTGCGTTTATCACCGGGTACTCAGCCCGTCGGAATACATATAAAAATTGATACCGGTATGCATCGTTTAGGATTTGACCCCCGCGAAGTGGATGAGCTGCTTAACCAGCTTAAAGGAAGGGCGAATATCGTGGTAAAATCAGTATTCTCGCATCTGGCAGCATCCGAAAATACAAAAAATGATGACTTCACGCGTCATCAGATCAGCCTGTTCCGCATGATTTCCGAACGCATTGGTGACGAGTTTGATTACCCCATTCTGTGTCATATTGCCAATACAGCAGCTATAACGCGCTTTCCCGAGGCTCGTTTCGATATGGTGCGACTTGGCATTGGATTATATGGCATTTCTCCATTATCTGAAGAGCAGGAAAAACTGGAGAATGTAAGTACACTCCGGTCTATAATTTCGCAAATAAAACATATAATGCCCGATGAAACAGTTGGTTACAACCGCCGTTTTAAAGCCAAAGAGGAGACAACCATCGCTATAATTCCTATTGGTTATGCTGATGGATTAAACAGGGCATTAAGCAATGGTATAGGTCACCTGAAAGTGAAGGGGAAATATGCTCCAATCGTGGGAAGCATTTGTATGGATATGACAATGATTGATATAACCGGAATTAATGCATCAGAAGGTGATGAAGTAATTATTTTCGGAAAAGATCTTCCCATTACCCGTTTAGCTGACGAAATGGGTTCTATTCCCTACGAAATCCTCACTGGTATTTCGCAGCGGGTGAAGAGGGTTTATTTTCAGGAGTAAATGTAAAACAATAGAATCTAAAATATGGATTTAGTTTACTGATTAAGATCAGTTGCTATTTTTAATCAGATTCATAAACAATTAGTTAGAAAAGCCTGAATATAAATACTGATTTTTTTGCAAAAACAAAGTGTATAATTCTGAAACTTTATACTTTTGACAAAAACGGGATATCATTGAGTTGAATGCTTAATATTCCAAGAAAAACCTATAATTATAAATGAAAATACATTTTAATAAGAATAATTTTCCTTTTCTGATACTTATTTTATTTGGAATACTACTCCTCACAATGGGGATTTCAAATCATTACTTTTTCCGAACCGTAACATACGATTACGGGGTTTATAATTTCGCCTTCTGGGATTATTCTCATTTCAGAATCAGTCAAAACCCAACTTTCCAGGGCACTTTTCTGCAAGACCATTTCTCATTTACCCTGATGTATTTTGTACCGGTGTATTGGATGCTCAACTGGCTTACAGGATCGTTTACCCTGATCCTGATACAAAATTCGATGGTATTGATAGCCGGCTGGTTTTCCTACAAGCTTATATTGCTGAAATCGAAAGACATCTGGCTGGGAATCGGAACATTAGTTTATTATTTTGTGATTCTGGGGCGATATACCACCTTTGGCAGCGATTGTAACATTGCTGTTATTGCGGCATGCATGATACCTATATTTCTCTATTTCTTTGAATTGAAGAAATATGGTTATGCGTTTATCATTCTCATCCTGGCATTATTCTCGCGTGAGAACATACCGATCTGGTTTGTATTTATTTTTATTGTACTGATTATCGAGCATCGGAAAGAGAAGAAAGTAATCTTAATAAGCGCACTAGGGATATTGATTTCGGTGCTGTATTTCATACTCCTATTTAAAGTCTTCATCCCGGCTGTTGAAACTGCTGAGAAATCTTTCACGCTGTTTAATTACAGCGCACTAGGGAAAAGCCCTTCCGAAGCCCTGGCTTTTGTTTTGAACCATCCTATAGAAACAGGCAAGATGTTTTTTGTCAATCACCTTCATGATCCTGCTTACGATGGAATTAAGAGCGAATTTTACTGGGTATATTTTCTTTCGGGCGGTTTTATTTTATTTCTCAGGCCTAAATACCTGATCTGGATATTCCCGGTTGTAGCTCAGAAAGTGTTGAATGACAGTTTTTACCGGTGGGGAATTTCGATCTATTATTCTATAGAGATTGTTACCTTACTTCCTATTTCAGTATTCCTTATCCTATCGGAATTTAAATCGAAATATCTGCGTTACGGACTTTCAGCGTTTGTATGTATACTTACTCTTTGGGTAACTATTTACAAACTCAATCCAGTACATACCAGGTACGATTATACTATGCCTCCCGAAAAGCAGCAAGTCTATAATAAAAATTTCTTTAAAGCTAAGTTTAACATCAGAAAGGTAAATAAATTACTGGCCCTCATTCCGCCGGATGCCAGAGTAAGCGCATCGGATCATTTACTTCCGCATCTTTCGCTAAGGCAATATATTTACTTCTTCCCAACAGTTAAAGATGCTGAATATATAGTTTTTTCAGTTCTGGATGATAATTGGTTATTACCTCATGATGCAAATGAAGCAGAAAGGGCAAAATACCTTGAAAGTCCGGTTTGGGAAATTGTTGCAAAAGAGTATCCCGTTGTTTTATTAAAAAAAATACAAACCACCGGTGAAAGATTATTTTTGGAAAATAAAATCAAACCCAACACGATAAGCTGTGATTTTGAGCGCATTGACAAAAACAAAGGGCAATTACTCTATACAAATAACGAAAAGGCTGATACTCTTATAAAACTATCCGATGAAACAGCTCATAGTGCAATACATTCGTTAAAACTTACCAAGGATCGGCCTTATGGCTTTTCATATCAAATCAGAAATATAGCCGACTTGAAATATATTGAAGCGACCGTATGGAGAAATCCGGATGGGAATAAAGGATTACTGGTCGCCTCCTCCGGTGAGGATTTCTATCTAAGCAGCGATAGAAGCACAGAAAAAGATACAACGGGCTGGGAAAAACTTCAGATTAGTTTTTTAGTTCCCGAAGGTAGAATTGCCGAGAATCTATGTATTTACTTATGGGATAGCGGATCCGATCCGGTATATTTTGACGATCTTGTTATTAAAATGTATTGACGCCTTCAAAACATAGTACATAACAATAATCATATAAATTTGTGCGTATTAAGTTGCTGAAATTTCGTCCTAATTCAGAATTTAAGCAATAATTTCAAACAACAATGACTTATTAATCAGAATTAATTAACAGAATGACAATAAATTAGCCCGAAATTATTAATAACAGCCTAAAGCCCATCTCCTCACCCAAAGACACTTGTTGATAACCCACTACGTTTTATACTTTTTCAAGCGTTGACCCTGGAACTTTTTTTCAAAATAACATGTATTTTAAATCAAAGTTAGGAATCAACATATATTGAGAATTTCACAAGTCACTAAGCATCCAATTAGATTCTTGTTTTTACCAGAGCAAAACGTTGTTTCAATTTCAGAAACGGCTTTTCGAGAAATTCGTAGCTGATAATCGGTATAATTAATGAAAGTGCAAATACAAGCGCAAAATAAAAATACATATTGTAAATGCTATAGGTAAGCATAACCTTTTTAATTACAATCGGAACCAGGATATTGCCATACATATATATCCCATAGGAGATTTTCCCCAGGTAAAGCAATGGATTGTGTTTCCCGAAAATACCGGCCCTCTTGGGATTGAACAATAAATCCATCATAGGCAAAGCTAGAAGTGTGATATATACCGGTCGGCGGAGTACTCCGTTGAACATATTTGTAAAATCAGAAGCCTCGTCGAAAGAGAGTACTACAACCAAAAAAAACATGATGCCGGCAATTATATAGCCGTTTAATCTGAATTCAAAAGGCTTGCGGATATATAAAACTGCCAGCAGACCACCCATCAGAATCACATCCATGCGGCTCAGGGTATGCAGGTATAATTCATACCAGTTAGCAGGAAGGAAAATATAAGTATACATTTTATAACCCCAACTCAGGCCGATAAGTGCCAAAATGGTGGGAATGAGTTTACGAAAAGGTACAAATGCTATGATTACAGGCCAGATTATATAAAAATGTTCTTCAATGCAAATGGACCAAAAATGTGCAAACGGATACTCCCAGGTATGCGTGGCCATAGTTTGAAAATTGTTCACCAGCAATATCGTATGCCAGTATTCGGGTTGCTTTTCACCAAGCCAGTTGATGATAAACGGTGCCAGGGCTACCAGAAAAAAATACAATGGCCATATACGCAGTCCGCGCCTTATATAAAACTTAGGAATATTAACTTTCCCGAATTTTTGCTTTTCCATTACAAGCAATATTGTGAGAAGATATCCACTTATAAAAAAGAAAATATCAACACCCATGGGCATATTCCTGATAATCCTGTCGATATGACCGCCAAATGAAGAAAGTGTTTTAAAATCGCCTGTTGACATAATTCCCGGGATTCCAAACCAACCTGTCCAGGCAATATAAGAATGATAAATGACTATCAAAAAAGCAGCGAAGAAACGAATTACATCAAATTGAGGGAAATAAACCCTTTCAGTATTTTTTGGTTCCACCGGAATTATTTGTAGATTTTTGTCAAATGTATGCAATTCAAAAGGAATGACAATAGAAAATACAGGCAAGTTTTGGACAAAGTTATATTTGGATGTTCACCCTCGACGGTACCGATTTGTAACTTAGCGAAGCCTTGTCTGATGCAAGCAGGGGTCTCTTTAGCCGAAGGCTAAAAATCCATGCAAATACATGCAGATTTGTAATTAAACAAAGCAATCTTATATCTTGTCCCGTATTTATGGAGCCTGCCCCGATAAATCGGGGAGCGTAGAGAATAATCCGTGCCATTCATTAATCCAACAATATTAATTATTTTCATTCAATAACAAATATATCCAATAAATCTTTCCCACCGGCATAATTGCAAGCACTTACAACCACTAGTAATTTGGGATTGAAACGCCAGAAGAGACTATTGAAGTGAAAAAATTAGCTTATATTGTTAAGTTTCGGTCAGTCATATTTATGATTTTCGAACAATGCTGAAACAAATATTATATATTGTCACAACTGATAATCACAATATTACAAAATTATTCGAAACTTAAGCGACATCAATTCAGACCTGAATATGCCGTACAACTTAAGTAATTTATTTATAAGCGATTAAAGTATTATATAAAATAGAAAAAAATATTTAATTTTGCTGAAATACTGATGTTAAAATAAATCTTAATTCCTGGTACTTATGAAAATTTTAATTGTTTTTGCTATTGCCGGAGTGGTATTTTATAGCTGTTCAAATTTAAAACCTAAAACCGGAGGAGGAGCAGAGCAACCTAATGGCCCCATTGAAATAACTAATGATATGGAAAATGCTTATGTTGTCATACCATCGTGGGTGCAGGAGAAATCGGTTATAAAAATGAAAGAGCCTGCAGCGCACTCGGGTGAATATGCCTGTGTTACCAACGATACCATTGAATACAGCTATGGGTACAGTGAACTTGTCAAAAACATAGGCGCCGGCTTACCCAAAACTGTTGTCGTTACTGGCTGGGCTTATTCTACAATTCCATCACCTGACTTTACTATTGTCTTTAGTACCAGCGAGAATGAAAAGCCTCATGATTATAAGGTCTATCCGCTGAAGGATGTACTGAAAGAAAAAGGGAAATGGATTGAATTTACAGCCACACTTTATCCTGATGCAGGTATAAAACCAGAGTATAATGTTAGTATTTATGCCTGGAATACCACAAAAAAAGATGTTTACCTGGATGACCTCAAAATAACCTTTATTTATTAAATCTTTCTGAAACTACATTTTCAGACAAGGTTCAATTTCGGTCAGATTTTACATTCACATTTGATTTTTTTAAAAGAAGACTGAAGTGGGTTTTGCATTCCGGAAAACTCTACGGTTTATTTTTCTGATAAAGGAACCCTGCTTTAATTAAAGAATACGCTTATAACCAGGCTTTGGCTGAATCCGGACATTTTGTTTTTTGTTTTTAAATGTTGCAGATGAAATGAAGTATATTTTTGCATTTCAAAAATAAGATATTACAATGGTTAAAAATACCCGAACGAAACTTTCCATAATAATTCCTGCCTACAACGAACAGGCTACTATTTATAATATTCTTCAGAAAGTCAGTTCTGTTGAACTGATACAAGATATTGAAAAGGAACTGGTGGTTGTAAACGACTGTTCCAAAGATGATACCGAAGCTGAGTTGTTCCGCTTTCAGCTTGAAAATCCCGGAATCACCATCAACTACCAGAAACATGAAGTAAACCGGGGAAAAGGCGCCGCATTGCGAACAGGAATACAGTCTGCCACCGGCGATTTCATAATTGTACAGGATGCCGACCTCGAATACGACCCGCGGGAAATCAATATTTTGTTACAACCCATCCTCGATGGTTTTGCTGATGTAGTTTATGGTAGCCGGTTTGCCGGTGGCAAGCCTCACAGGGTGTTGTTCTTTTTCCACACCATTGGTAACAGGTTCCTGACTTTTTTATCGAACCTGCTGACCAATATTAACATTTCGGATATGGAAACCTGCTACAAGCTTTTCAAATCCGAAATAATAAAAAAAATTGACCTGAAAGAAAACCGTTTTGGTTTTGAACCTGAAGTTACGGCTAAAATCAGCCGCGTGCCTAACATTCGGATTTATGAAGCAGGGATTTCCTATTACGGACGAACCTATGCCGAAGGAAAAAAAATCAGTTGGAAAGATGGTTTCAGGGCTATTTATTGCATTATCAAATACAATATTTTCAGTAGATGAAAGAGTTCACGTTTAAGCCTGTTGATGTTGAAGGGGAGGATACGCTGAAAACGATAGCCCTGGCCAATCACCTGAACCAATGGATGTACAGTTCGATCAAACCATTCTGCAAAGGAAAAATCCTTGAAATAGGCAGCGGGGTGGGAAATATTTCAGAGTATTTTCTTAAAGACAATGCACCCATATTGCTGACCGATATCCGTGACAGCTACTGCGAATCATTGCGTGAAAAATTTGCAGCCAACACTGCGTTTCTCGGCATCGAAAACATGAACCTTGTAGATCCTGAATTTGATTTCCGGTTCAGCAAATACTTCGAAAGTTTTGATACGGTTTTTGCATTGAATGTTGTGGAGCATATTTTTGATGACCAACTTGCTATTGCAAACTGCTATAAATTGCTGAAAAAAGGAGGTCACCTGGTCATACTGGTTCCTGCTTTCCAATCGTTATTTAACAACTTTGATGTGGAACTGGAACATTACAGGCGGTATACACGCCGCAAACTGGAATCGTTGTTTGTTTCCTGTAATTTCAATATTTTGAGCAGCCGTTATTTTAATGCTGCAGGAATTGCAGGTTGGATTGTATCTGGCAAAATCCAGCATCACAGAATTATTCCTGCAGGGCAAATACGTCTATACAACAGGCTTGTATTCCTTTTCAGGTTATTTGACAAACTAATATTCAATTCATTCGGGTTATCGGTAATTACTGTTGGGAAAAAGTAATTAAATACGCACATGTTTTAGTACTGATTACCATTCTCAATACAACGCCTCTAAATATATCAGAATTACAACAATTTATTGCTCCTGTAACAACAGTATATGTTAGCGTAAAATTCAGACGTTAAATAGGAATACAATACTGCTAACTTATTTGAAACCAGAAGGATCCACCATGTTTTTCCACTTTTGCCAGGTTGGGATGCTTCCAAACCTGAGCAAGCAGTTTGCTGAGTTCTGCATCTTCACTAATAAAAAAGTTTGGCAATATGGGCTTATATTTCTTAGAATCAGCCAACAAAAATGCGGCAAGCATATACTGCTCGTTGTAAAACCTGTCACACATTATCTGAGGATAATCATACGGCAGGTAAATATCATGAATATGAACTATAACTCCTTTTTTCAAATAAGGCAAAAGTTCTAAAAAACAAATAGTTGCATCAGAATTAGGGAATACCCGATGCGAATTATCAATAAAAAGAATATCATTTTCATTTAACAACTCCGCGATATACCTGTTATCCTTAATATTTTCAAAAGGCTCCCTAATGACAGTATCTGCCAGGTGATCAATATTTGCTCTGGGAAAAGGATCAATAGAGGTTATTTTTGTGCCAAGATTATTTTCAGTAATTGCTTTGCGTGCAACCTTTGTTGAATTTCCGGATCCGATTTCCAGATAATTTAATGGCATGTATCTGGCAATCATTCCATATATGCCGATAATATCAAGTCCAGGCAAAAAACCGTTATTCCATGCAGGTTTGTCATGGTCATTTTCAACTGAGCTATCTTTAATCAACTGGATATTATCCTTAAATTGAGAAAAAAATTGCAAAATATCAGCATATTCCTTTCTGTTTTGGTTAATTATGCTGTACAGCAGTGAATGGGGTGGTTTCCCGTAACCATAACGCGGTTCAACATTAACCTTATAATCCAGGTGTATACTTTGAAATTTCGGTGAAAAAAACCGATAAAGTGACTTTAACTTATTTAACATTATGTTTATTGTTTTAATATGATATACCTGAATACTCGTATGGATTGCTGAATCAATTTTCGGAATTGGAAATTCCATTTGTATTGCTGCAAATATAAATCAATATGTTTGTTATAACTTTAAATTCATTGGATAATCCTTTATATTTATAAGTGAAGGATAATTCAACTTTTAATAAAATCGGGAATGAATGGATTCGGATTGTGATTCCAGTTCATTAAAATAATTTCCTGCTTCAACCCTGAATTTGTAACTTTGTGAATTAATATTGAAACAATATCAAAACTCTCAGATCGCATATCTATGAAATTTAACAATAAAAAACTTTCCCTGATTGCATTATGCTCATCTGCTATTGTATTAATAATTTTAAACTATCTTTCAACAGGCGTTAATGGCGAAACCGATTCAATTGCCCATTATCAGTTAGCACGATATGCATTTAAATATCCTGAATACTTTTTAAATCACTGGGGGAAACCCCTGTTTACTATTCTAGCTTCACCTCTGGCACAGTTTGGATATAGCGGTGCCGTGGTATTCAACCTGATTTGTGGTTTGTTTAGCGCATGGTTTGCATACCTGATCGCAAAGCGATTGGAATACCGCCATGCCTGGGCTGCCATCATTTTTACCGTTTTTACACCTTTGTATCTGATAATTATGTTTACTAGCCTGACTGAAATTCTTTTCAGCCTGGTACTGATTTCTGCAATTTACCTTTTTATAAGCAAACGATTTGTCTGGTCGGCAATTGCAATTTCTCTTATTCCGTTTGCACGAACTGAAGGGGTGATGTTCGTGGTTCTCTTTATCCCTTCATTTTTATTGATAAAGCAATACAAAGCACTGCCTTTCCTGCTCACCGGCTTTGTTTTTTTTGGACTCACCGGACTGCCTCAATACCACGATTTCTTCTGGTTTTTTACAAAAATGCCTTATTCTATCAATAGTTCATCCTTATACGGAAGCGGTTCATTCTGGTATTATTTCGGGATGCTGGGTGAAATAATGAATTATCCGCTTATTATCCTGGTAATTACAGGCCTTATTTTTATAGCCTGGAACCTTATTAGGAAAGGAGTCAACAACCTACATGATATCAAATATGTAACGCTTTATTTCCTCATTATTCCATCAATTTTCGGTTTCATACTTGCTCAGAGTTTCCTTTGGTGGAAAGGTTTGGGCGTTTTGGCTTCGAACAGGTTTATTGCTTGCATTCTACCCTTGGTATCAATAATCTCACTAATCGGTTTTGAATGGATAATGGAAAAAGCAAAATCAATCAGAATCATCTATTTTTCTCTGGGAGTTTTTATTATCTCAATAGTGGTTTATAAGCCTTTTACACATAACCACCTACCCATGAAGACAGGTATAAATTTTGCCGTAATGCAAGATCTGACTACCTGGCTTAAAACAACACCTTATAGCAACCGCAAAGCTTTCTATTCCGATCCCATGTATCCTTTCTATATGAATCTGGATCCTTCGGATCCTGACAGGTGCTTCAGGGCATATTCCTATGAAAACGAAGATCCTTCTGCACTAATGAAACCAGGAGAACTTTTAATCTGGGATGCCCAGTTCACCGGTTTCGAAGGCCACCTGCCTTTCGATTCATTGATGAAGAACAATAACTTTAGATTGTTAAATATTTTTACACCTATCGAATCTTTTACCATTATTGGTGGTGAAAAGTATAAGCTGGCCGTTTTTATGAAAGCCCCCCGCGACACAACCCGGAATGTCTACAAACAGTTTTATTTCAACGACTTCGAAGGCAGCCTGCCCGAAAATAATGCGAAGCAAATCACCTCCAGGTTCAGCTATAGCGGGAATCATTCATTTCAAATATCGCCGGATTGTATTTATAGCCCATCGGCTGAAGGAAAACTGAAGAGCCTACCGGGCGTAAGTAACATATCATTAAGAGCCAGTGTCCGCATACTGAATCCTTCAGCAACTGAAAAGGGCAATATTTTATTGGTTTTAAGCATTGAAGAACCCGGGCATAAAGTATATAAGTATAATGCTGTCAAAGATTCGGAAAGCAGCAATAAACCTGGCGAATGGTTCGAAATAAAATTTACGGATGTAATCAGCCATAACATTCCTGTTGATGGGAGCTATAAGGTTTATGTATGGTATACCGGGAAAAATAATATTTATATCGATGACCTCACGTTGGATTATATGCCAGTGGGGTACGAATAGGTTGTAAGAGTCAGAAGGGTTTAAATTTTAGCTTCACTAAGCTCAGCTGCGACTGGCAAAGAGTTTAAAAGTCTGATAAATAATAGTATACCTAAAGGCAACCTTCTCCCTGTCCTTTTATCTTATAAACAAAAGAGCGAGTTTCATGAATAAGAAACCTAAAATAGCAATTACCCCGTCAGCCTGGATAAGCCTCCTGCTGATAAGCGGAATTGTATTTTTCAGATTCATGTATCCGCCTGTAAATATACTTTCATGGGATGTTTTCGGCTACTATCTCTATCTGCCTGCAACATTTATTTATCATGATCTGAAGCTTACCGATATTTCATGGGTAAATCAGCTCATTGACCAATACCAGACTACTTCAACCCTTTACCAGGCTACCTTATTGCCTGATGGCGGATGGGTAATGAAATACTCCATGGGAATGGCAGTATTAAATACCCCTGCTTTTTTTATAGCTCACATTTTCAGCTTCGCTGCCGGTTTTAAACCGGATGGTTTTTCACTCCCTTATCAATATGCATGGGCAGTCAGCGGATTGGTATATGCTACCATTGGTATACTTATGCTCCGTAAGGTTTTATTGGAGTTTTTCGACGATGGGGTCACCAGTGTTGTGCTTGTATTAACTGTACTGGCTACCAACTATTTTCAGCTTACTGCCTTCGACGGTTATCTTTCGCATAACTATTTGTTCACACTTTATACCATCATAGTATGGTTTACTATTCGTTGGCATAAGGAACCCAGGTTGCAATATGCATTGTGGCTGGGGCTGGCTTTGGGCCTGGCTGTGCTGGTGAGACCCTCGGAGCTGGTTTGTATAATAATACCGGTTTTGTGGGGCATTAGTGATTATCAAAGTTTTAAACAGAAACTCCAAATCCTGAGATTGAACTACATGCATATTGTCATACTGGTATTTTGCGTATTAATTGCCGGGTTACCTCAGCTGATTTACTGGAAATACAGTACAGGCCATTGGATTTACTACAGCTATAACAATGCCGGCGAAGGATTCGATTTCGCTCAGCCTTATGTATTGGAAGTATTGTTCAGTTTCCGCAAAGGATGGTTTATCTATACTCCGGTTATGGTTTTCGCTATTGCAGGTTTTATAAACCTTTACAGAAAAAACCTGTCGTTGTTTTACAGCATACTGGTGTATTCTGTTGTAAACCTGTATATTGTTTCGAGCTGGACCTGCTGGTGGTATGCCGGCGGAAGTTACAGTCAGCGGGCCTTGCTGTCTTCATATGTATTACTTGCAATACCTATGGGTTACCTGGTTCAATCAGTACTTTCGTGGAATAAAATCCTGCGGTATTTGACGGGCGCGTTCATAAGCATAATACTTTTGCTCAATCTTTTCCAGACATGGCAGTGGGCGCATGGCATCATTGACCGCACACGCATGACAAAAGCCTATTACATGTCCACATTCGGTAAGACTACCGTTACGGATGCTGACCGGAAGCTTCTGATGATTGAACGACCCACTGATGATAATGAAGTCTTAAAAAACGAAGAAGATTACAGTCGCAGGACTGCTGCCTTTTTTGATTTTGAAAACCCTGATGATCATGTTAGTTTGCTTAGCAGCGACACTGTTTTCGCAGGTAAATATTCGTTATATCTTGATGAAAAGCATCCGTTCTCTCCTGCTTTTGAACTGCCGTTCTCAGGACTCACTACGAAAGATCATGCATGGATCCGTGCTTCAGTGGAGGTGTTTCCACCGGATAAAGTGAAAGATAACATGGCAAGTCTGGTAATTACTTTTCAGCACAAAGGTGAACCCTACCATTACAGGGCTGTGAGCATTTCAGATACTTCATTTCATATGAAACCAGGCCAATGGAACAATATGCAAATGGATTACCTGACACCGGAAGTGCGTTCGAAAAGTGATACTGTGAAAATCTATTTCTGGGTACAGGGGAAAGATCCTGTTTTGATCGATAACCTGAAGATTGAAATATTTGAGTAATCTTTTTAAAATCCGATTGAGATCACTCCAGATATTTATTTTGGTGTTAGATATCTTTTCGAATGTAGGACTCCCAATTTATTCAAAAAATGCGAAACTGAGGTTTTCAATACACCAAGGGCATATACAGTGCTTCGCGTAAGGTTAATTGAAGATGCTTCTTTAAAATATTTAGTTGGGCACGTGATCTCGCCAACCGGGAAGCCTTTGTAAATGATCTGCGACATCATCTGGTTATCAAACACAAAATCATCGCTGTTTGCATGGTAATTAATGGCAGTTAATATTTCTTTCGAAAAAGCCCTGTAACCCGTATGGTACTCAGAAAGTTTCTGGTTGATCAAAATGTTCTGAATCAGAGTAAGCCCTCGGTTCGAAATGTATTTAATCATTGGCATTCCACCTTTTAGCGCCCCGTTGCCAAGAATTCTTGAACCCAATACGACAGGGTATACCTCATTTGCAATCATATATGCCATGGATTGAATCAGGAGAGGTGTGTACTGATAATCAGGATGCAACATAATAACAATATCGCCACCTAGACTGAGGGCTGTATCGTAACAGGTTTTCTGATTACCCCCATATCCTTTATTTGTCTCATGTTGAATAACATGCTTTATTCCTATCTGGCGTGCAACTGCCACTGTATTATCCCTGCTGCGATCATCCACCAGCACAACTTCATCAACAATATCAAAAGGAATTTCCTTATATGTCTGCTCCAACGTCTGGCCCGCATTATATGCAGGAAGAACCACCACAATTTTCTTTCCGTTAATCATATCTATTTAATTCATTTATTTATTCCATCAAATCTGATTTCAGTCAATATCATATTTTCAATATTTATCGATCTGAAAATCATCAAACCAAACCGGAATTTTACTGTGGTTCCAAAGGTAAACTTTTAACTTGGTTCCCTGAAAGCCTTCAGGGATTTTAAAATCAAGCGTAACTTTCTCCCAGCCCTTGCTATCGGTTTCAATATACCCTCTGCTCTGCTGGTAAAAAGGATCGTTCCGGCCTCCTGAGGCTATCAGAAAAACATCCTGGTCGTTTCCATACCGCCAAATACTTATTTCGAACCTATCGCCTTTTTTTACATCCTGAAGATCATAATCCATAGCGTAGCTATCATAAACCGGAAGTTTGAGTGAATGCTTGCCAGAACGTGCTTTGTCGGTGGCAATGGCCGAACTTTTACAAAACTGACCACTATCTTTTGACATAATCCATTGCTCATTTGAACTAAATATTTCAAAATCAGTCTGCAACGACCATAACGGCGCATGGGTATTGTTTACTTCTTTAAACATTTCTGAACTTGCCGTATCGACCTGGAATACTACCTGTACCCTGCTTTCAAAAAGCCGGTTCAACCTGAGTCCACCTTCTTCTACAACTTTAAATTCATCATTCGTTAGTGGCCCTCCAACCAGCAGGATTTTGCTTCCATATTTTTTAACAAATTCACGGGCTGAAATATTGGTTTCCCAAAATTGGAAACTTTTTTCCCAGGCATTATAAAATAAGCCTTCCGGGTAGAGTTCCATCAGTTTTTCAGTGCTATACAAGCGGGAATAAACATTTCCCCACCTGAGCGAGGAATAAACATTGAAGGAAACCGGATAATAATAAACCTTTACAAACCCTTTATAATCTCTTTCGAGCCGGGTAAAAGTTTCATCAGTACTTTGATTTGATAAGCGGTAACCTTTGTAAGCCAAAGTTAAATACGGAATATTGAGTACTGATAATCCAATAAGTATTGCTACTGTTACTGGCAATGAAAACTTAAAAAGCTTTTTTGCCTTTTCGTGTATCTTACTGTCAATCAGTAAATAAGACATTACCAGAACAAAACCTGTAAGGCTTAGAGCCGGAAAAAGGTAATGGTTGCTATGGTAATGTTTTGCAACCAAAAGGATACTGGCAGCCTGTGCAAGTAGCAAAGCGGTAGCAATGTTAAACTCTTTGCTAAAAACTTTAGTATCCCGTTTAGATGTTATAAAAAGAGTTGATAACAGCACGAGAGCCACAACAAACATTACTGTTATCAAAGATTTGTTATTTTCAGCAATCGAAATCATAGAACTGAAATATACTGCAGGATCAATTAATCCCGAACTTCCCTGTCCATAGGTACCGGTATGTGTGCCCAGGTTCAGAAACCAATGAGCCATACTCATATAACCTTTAACAGCAGGTAGTGTAAATAAAACAAATGAAGGAATTATTGAAAACACATAAATCCACTTATTGCGCGTTCCTGTCAATACGATAAAAGGAATAATTAAAATTGGAAGAAAGGTCATTTTTGTGGCAAGTCCGAAACCTGCCAGTAATCCAAACCATAAGGGATATTTTTTACTGCCCTGGTTAACTGATTTGTAATATTTCAGCAATAGTATGATCAGCGCCGCAGTTGCTGCAAATAATAAAGGTTCGGGAGCAACTTTAGTAAAACACTCTTCGATAAGTGTTACTGATAAAAAGGGTGCAACTTGCAGCAATAATGCAGCCCAGAAGTTTCCCAGCAGAACAAGAGTAAAAAGTCCCAGAAGCACCAACACCAAGGTATTCATCACAATCAGACCTTTGCGTAACACCTCAATATAATATTCTGAGTTCAGCAACACATCAGTTTGAAGATCATTACCCGAATACCGGAATAAATGCGTAATCCGCAAAACAACAGCGCTATATACCTGGACGGTAGTTCCCGGATTATCATAATGGCCAACTGATTTTAATGTGGCAATATTGAGCCCGTTCAGCAGGTATGCGCTTTCGGGATCGGTCCCGTATTTGGTTCGATCGAAATTAAAACCAATCACAAGAAAGACAAGGGGAACGATAACCAGAATGTAAATCTGAAGTTTCTTAATCATAATTTTTACAATCTGGTTTTATATAAAGTGTAACCTGGGATTAAAACAGAAACAGGTTTTTAGATGGAAATATAATGTTGCCGTCAAGGTATTACACTTTGTTTAGCACCTGCAAATTTAATAAAAGTAAACAATTCCGGAAAGGAAGCTTTGAAAAGGGATTGAATTTAAAAAGTAATACCAGAGAAAATTTTCAGATAACAATGTATTCGCCTGTATTTAAGCCATTTGCCTGCCATTACAATTTCAAACCTGAGCTGTTAAAACATTTACATTCCAGTTAATCCCAATCTGAATTCCAGTCTTTTAAGTCACGTATATTTTTAATGGTCCTTGATTTCTCCGGATTCAGGTTTAAATAACAGGAATATACTTTTTGAGTCATCTTTGACCTGTTGTAATGAAATTGGCATCAATAGCCAGAAAACCAGGCCTATTAATCCGCCCCAGAGGAAGAATGCTGTGAAATGCATAAGTGAAAATGAAATAGCTGTTTCATTGGCCAGGCCATAGTATGAAAACAACAGCACGAGCGTAGCTTCGCGAGTCCCAAAACCTGCAACCGATAATGGAATAATTGTACTCAGGCTCATAATACTCATAATAAAAACCACATCGATATACGAAGGAGACAAATGCAAAGCAATCATAATAAGCCAGGAAAAACCAAAATAAAGAAAGTAAGCCACGAAAGTAAGGGTCCACATGATCGGTGATCGCTTCCCGACCACTGCCAGGAAACTTTCGTAAAGAAACCTGACTACAGGTAACCGGTTTACTTTTTTGTTCTTTAATATCAATGCAAGAAATTTTATTCCGAGGATATATCCGAAGATTACCAAAGCAAGAATGCCCAGAGCATAATAGATTCCGGGATAGTTACCGAATGATTTAAAATAAAAAAGTACCCCGGACAAACCAAACCACCCCAGCATGGTGAAATCGAATATCCTGTCGGAAACAATCGTTTTAAATGCCCCGTAAAAACTGATCGGTGTTTCCTGACGTACGTAATACAACCTTGCAATTTCGCCGATCCGTCCGGGTGTAACTATTCCAATCGCATCGGAGGACATATAGGCGCCGAATGCCTTATAGGCCGAATAATCTGCTCCCTCATTCCTGATAAGTAAACGCCAGCGATAACTTTTTATGCCCAGTACAAATATCACCCCCAGGAGCGAAAGCAGGAAAAAACCAGGACGAACGGATCGGAGTGTATCTTCAAACCCCTTCGCATTGAATTCTACTTTCCATAAAAGGAAAAGTAGTATGGCCAGGGTTACGGCAATCTTTATTATACTATTGAGTTTAATTTTCATTATATGCAGGAAAGGATATTAAAAGTTGGTCAAATATAAAAATATAATATCACTTGGCTTCGTCAATAGTGAAAAACATATAACATATTATAATAAATGCATAAGTAAGATACAAAAAAGCCCCCGGGACTAACCGGAGGCTTTAATCAGAAAACAATCAGAATCTATTTTATTTCCCAGGTATCGCCGCTGTTAAGCAGGTCATCCACACAAAGGATTTTACTTGTGGCTTTAGCATGCGCTATTTGGTCCACCACTAAATCGTCGTAAGTTGGGTACATGGCCGACCGAATTACACCCAAAGCAACAGGGAAATTAGGCGGGTACATCTTTGCAACCATCAGGTGTACGCCTGGGTCCTGCTGAAATTGATCGTGAACAAGGAGATCCTTTTCAGTAATTCCGTTTTCACCTATAGTTACAACTTCGAGTCGTGTACCTTTCAACCGGATGCCTTTATCCCGGTTCTTGCCAAAAATCATCGGTTCACCGTTTTTCAGATGAATCTGTGTATCGTCCCGAACTTCCTTATCCGTAACTGCTTTATGTGTTTTATCAGCAAAAATGATGCAATTCTGAAGAATTTCAATTACTGAAGTACCATCGTGGCGGGCGGCTTCAAACATGACCTCGGTCATCAGTTTAACATTGGTATCCACAGCGCGGGCAAAGAAAGTGCCTTGTGCCCCCAGTACCAGTTCGCCCGGGTTGAACGGATGCTCTATAGTGCCCTGGGGCGATGATTTGGTAACAGTGCCCATCGGTGTAGTTGGGGAATATTGTCCTTTTGTGAGACCGTAAATCTGGTTATTAAACATCACGATGTTAACATCAATATTCCGGCGGATAATATGGATAAAGTGATTACCCCCGATAGCCATGGAATCACCGTCGCCGGTGGCAATCCACACACTTAGGTTGGGATTTGCAATTTTTATTCCGGAAGCAATGGGGTTAGCACGCCCGTGGATACCGTGAAAACCATATGTATTTACGTAATACGGAAAACGAGATGAGCATCCTATACCGGAAACCATCATAAAATTTTCCTTACGGTATCCAATTTTAGGAAACACGTTGGCAATAGAAGCTAAAATGGCATGCGCTCCGCAACCGGGACACCATTTTACCATTTGGTCGCTTACAAAATCGGCTTTGTTGAGTTCAACAACCGATCGTTCAATGGTTTTATTTGGAAATTCGAACATAATTTTTACCTCCTAAAGCATTTCGTTAAACTTATCTACCAGCTCGGTGACCGTAAACGGAAGCCCCATAACTTTATTAAATTGGCTGTATTTATAATCGGGTTCTTTCATTCTCAGGAAGTTAACAAACTGCCCGCTATTAAGTTCACACACGATTATTTTATTGAATCCTGCCAGTACCTCATGCGTATTCTTGGGTAAAGGCATGATATGATTGAAGTGAGCCAGGCTTATACTTTTCCCTTGTTTCTGCAATTCTTCAACAGCAGCAAGCGTTGTTCCCCCTGTTCCTCCCCAACTTACTACCAGGACATCCCCTTTTTTAGCTCCTGATATTTCCTGAAAAGGAATAAAATCAGCTATTTTCTGAACCTTGGCTTCACGCAAATCAGTCATGATCTGGTGATTCATCGGATCAGTACTTACATTGCCTGTAATATTTTCTTTCTCCAGGCCACCAATCCGGTGCCTTAAACCTTCAGTTCCGGGGATTGCCCACTGTCGTACAAATGTTTCCGGATTCCGGCGATAGGGTTTGTAGTCTTTATCATTGGGCTCAGCCATTGGAGGTGTAATGGATGGAAGGTCAGCAACTTTAGGTATGCGGAACAACTGTGATCCATTTCCGATTGATCCATCGGTGAGCAAAATAACCGGCGTCATGTGTTCCATCGCTATTTTAGCCGACTCGTAAGCATATTTAAAACAATCGGCTGGGGTTGAAGCGGCAATTACGACAGCAGGAGCCTCACCGTTTCGTCCGAATATAGCCTGCATCAGGTCACTTTGTTCACTCTTGGTCGGTAAGCCGGTCGAAGGGCCTCCACGCTGAACATTTACGATAACCAATGGCAATTCAGTCATCACTGCCAGGCCGATAGCTTCGCTTTTCAACGATAGGCCCGGGCCCGATGTTGTTGTAAGAGCCAGTGAGCCGGCATAACTTGCACCTATAGCCGAACAAATACCTGCAATTTCGTCTTCAGCCTGGAATACTTTTGCGCCCAGCGATTTATGTCTCGCCAGTTCAATCAGAATTTCAGTAGCCGGGGTTATAGGATACGATCCCAGGAATAACGGCCTGCCCGAACGTTCAGACGCTGCAAGGAAACCCCATGCTGTAGCAACATTGCCTGTAATATTACGGTAGTGACCGGCGGGCATTTTTGCCTTGGCTATATGATACGTTGAGCCCAGGGTTTCAACAGTGTCGGCATAACTGTAACCGGTTTCGAGTACCAGTTTGTTAGCCTCAATCATTGCCGGTTTCTTTTTGAACTTAGTCTTGAAATATTTAACCGTTGAATCCAGTTTCCAGCTGAAAATATGATATATGATACCCAGGGTAAAGACATTTCGTGTACGATCAGCAGTTTTATTATCGATGCCCAGTGGTAGTAAAGCATTGCGCGTAAGCATAGTAACAGGCGCTTTCACCAGGTTATACCCATTTAGGCTATTATCTTCAAGCGGGCTGGTTTCATATCCTGCTTTTTTACAGGTTACCTCATCAAATAAATCAGCATCCACAATAATGGTTGCGCCGGGGCGTGCCCATTTCAGGTTCGATTTTAAAGACGCCGGGTTCATCGCAACAAGAATATCAACGAAATCACCTGAAGTATCAATTTTCTTTTTGCCTACATGCACCTGGAATCCGGAAACACCGGCTACGGTGTTGTGCGGGGCACGAATTTCGGCAGGATAGTCTGGGAATGTAGCCAGGTCGAGGCCCTGAAGTGCAGCTGCATCACTGAAAAGTGTACCAGCCAGCTGCATACCATCGCCTGAATCGCCACAAAATTTTACAACAACATCTTCTTTCTCGATGAAGTTTGTTTGGTCGCTCATGCTTTTGTTTTTTTTGAATGAATAACGGTGCAAAGGTATAAGTTTTTAACAGACCGAAAGTTTAAAATCTTATTTATATGAATTCTAAAAAGGCTAAAATATGCATATATATTTATTTGTATACCAGTCCTTTAAAAAATCAAAATGTGCCTTGTTCACAAATATTTTTTAAAATCGGGACGTAAAAGCCGAGAAAAAGCCTCTAAATAATTATTTAACCCTCTTGATCACAAGAATACTGCTTATATTTGCAGCGATAATTTTAAACTTCTTAAAAATGGCTTACGTAATTTCTGACGACTGCACCGCTTGCGGAACTTGCATTGATGAGTGCCCTGTTGAAGCAATCACCGAAGGTGATATCTACAAAATCGACGCTGATATCTGCACCGATTGCGGCTCCTGCGCTGATGTTTGTCCGGTTGAAGCAATTTCACCTGCATAATTTCACCAGATTCAAGCAAAATTAATAAAGCCTGTTCAATGAGAGCAGGCTTTTTTTTGCTCAACATTCCATTCAGGTGCCTTATTAACCAAATGATAGTGGTAATTTTAATTTATCACCTTACGCTGAATTGCTATTTTTATTAATTTTATTCGATTGTTCAATTATAATATTAACCCTTATTTATGATGCCATGAAAATCTTTATTTCAGTATTGCTCGCATTGTATCCCATTCTTCTCAATGCACAACTCTTCGAATGGATGCCCAACACACCCCTGACAGATTCGTCTCACTTCAACCGTAACGCATGTTTAGTTCAAGAATATCCCGATAGAATCATATTTTTTGATCAGGAAACAGATGCAACTACAACACAATTATGTTATCGTGTTATTACGCCTGCAATTGGGAATGTTACCGTCGCACTTTCGGTTGCAGGAGTTGAACTTACCCATCCTAAAGTGTTTGGACAGGATTATTTTTCTACAGCCACAAAGGTGTTTTACCAAACAAATGAAGGATCAGATATTGATCTTAAGTATTTTACATTTTCGAACTTTAGTATTTCTGATTCCAAACTATTAGCTGATCTGCCAGGTGATGATATTAACCTGGTTGCCGGCTATTCAGGTACGGTAGCCTGGGAAAACAGCGGCAAAATATGGGTTTCGCAGTATATTCAATCAACTGACAGCTACACAACTCCTTTTGCTGTTGATTCGGCAGGGGCCTATTCGCCGGCTTTCTCCGATAAGCTTAATTATTTGAAAACATACGGTGACAGCACATTGGTAATTTCAGTCTATATCCAATACAACCAGGGTATTTGGCAGTTCAGTGACAGGAGTTCGAGATCTTTCCCCGGCAGCTGTTCGTCCCTGGTTTCTATTTCTCCCTTTTACTGGGAAAACTCTATGTGTATGGAAAATAAAATTGGTACAAACCCTACGGGTCTGATTTTGTTTGGAAATGAGAGTACCCAGACACAATACCTGAATTCGGGCCTCTATAATTTCACGGAACCCGCCATACATGATTATAAGATCGGGGTAAAAGGTGGTTTCTTTTTTTTATCGTATGTATCGGATTCATTAGCTCAGGATGAAGTCTATACTGAAACCCCGTGGGGATATGAAGGAAGACAAAATATTTCGCAATGGCCCGGTGACGACCGTAATCCTGAATTTTTTGAAAGTTATGCAGAAGAACAAGGCATGACAATCCGCGTATATCTTTTCTGGGAGTCGGAACGACAGGGATTTAGTACCATCTACAGCACTTACCTCGAATATCCTTTCGGAGCAATTGATGACAAATCAAAAAACAAAAGCCTTACGGTATTTCCCTGCCCTTTCGATAAGAAAACAACCATTACTTATGCGTCGGCACTCAAAACCACTTTAAGGATCGTTGACTTGCTGGGGCATGAAATCAAATCCTTAAGCCCTCATTTTATTGATCAGGGTCTGCAACAGGCATTATGGGATGGCACTAACAATCGCGGTGAGTCAGTACCCGCAGGATGTTATGTGGTTGTTGCCACCACAAGTACCGTGAGCCTGAGTGCTTTAATACTCAGGAACCATTAAAACAGCTATGGCTGGAATGAAGAAGGTTATTCCTCAATTGTTCTTGATCCGGACATAGTTTTAAGCCAGTGGCCTTTATTTGTTATTATTTTGCTAATTTTGGCTGAACATATCAAGCATGTAAACGTTTCTGATAAAAAACATATATGGATGAGTTATCCTTTCTGAGTAATGCCGAAAGCGAAACGATTGAGGAATTATACCGGCAGTACAAACAGAATCCTGAGAGTATTGAATTAGGCTGGCGTAGATTTTTCCAGGGATTTGAATTCAGCGGAAAACTGATGCCACAGGCAGATATGAAACCCGATGAGTTTAAAGTAATCGATCTGATTAATGAATACCGCAAACGGGGACATTTATTTACTAAAACCAATCCGGTCCGCACACGCCGCAAATACTCCCCTACCCTACATATCGAAAATTTCGGTCTCACGGATGCCAATCTGGGAGAGGTTTTTAAAGCCGGCAGCGAAATAGGTATCGGGGATGCTACACTGGAAAACATTATTGAGCATCTCGAAAAAACATATTGCCTGAGTGTTGGGGTGGAATATGCTTATATCCGTCGTCCTGAAATCTATGAATGGCTTATGGCCCGGATGGAACATTCGCAAAACACTCCTGTTTTCAGTCGTGAAAAGAAATTGCATATTCTGAAAGAACTCAGCAGGGCAGTACTTTTCGAGAAATTTCTGCATAAAAAATATATTGGTCAGAAAAGATTTTCACTGGAGGGCTGCGAATCGCTTATTCCTGCTATCGATGCTATTATTAATAAAGGAGCCGAGGTCGGAATAAGTGAATTTATTATTGGAATGCCTCACCGCGGAAGACTTAACGTACTGGCAAATACGCTTGGGAAACCATATCAGGATATCTTTAATGAATTTGAAGGAAAACTTCTGGAAGATGAATACATGATGGGTGACGTAAAGTATCATCTGGGTTATTCGTCGGAACGTACGACCGCGGATGGCAAAATCCTGCAGCTTTCACTTGCCCCCAATCCTTCTCACCTCGAAGCAGTCGGGCCGGTGGTCGAAGGCATTACGCGTAGCAAAATAGATAACGAATACAAAGGCGAATCGCAACATATTGTACCTATACTGATTCATGGTGACGCATCTATCGCCGGTCAGGGTGTGGTTTATGAGACATTGCAGATGTCAGAACTCAAAGGTTATACAACAGGAGGAACTATACACCTTGTGGTAAATAACCAGATAGGATTTACCACTAATTATCTTGATGCCCGAAGTTCAACGTATTGTACTGATGTTGCCAAAACCACTCAATGCCCTGTTTTTCATGTAAATGCCGATGATGTAGAGGCTGTCGTTTATTCTATGGAACTTGCCATTGAATTCCAGCAACGATTTCATAAGGATGTTTTTATAGATTTACTGAGTTACCGGAAATATGGACATAACGAAGGTGATGAGCCCCGTTTTACCCAGCCCATTTTATATAAAATCATAGAAAAACATGATGACCCGCGTGTGATTTATGTAAACAAACTGGTTGTACAAGGCTCTATAACTTCTGAAGAAGCTGTTGAAATTGAGAACTCTTTCCTTGCTGAACTGGAACAGGACCTGCTTGATTCGAAGGGAGATGAGAAAGCTCGGGTAATTACTTTTCTCGAAGATGCCTGGCACAAACTTCGTCCGGCTACCGAAGAAGATTTTCTCAAACCAGTTGACACCAGTGTAAAATTCGATCTGCTGCTGGAACTCACCCAAAAAATAACAGAGCTTCCTAACGGAAAACCATTTTTCAAAAAACTTGTCAGGCTAATGAATGAACGCAGAACCATGTTTACTGAAAATGGAACTGTTGATTGGGCCATGGGCGAGCTGCTTGCATATGCATCCTTGCTTGAAGAGGGGATTCCGGTACGTGTGAGCGGGCAGGATTCGGAGCGGGGTACTTTTTCGCACCGTCATGCAGTGCTGACCATGGAAGATTCTGAAGAAAAATACACGCCTTTGCAAAATATCAGCGAAAAGCAGGCTCCTTTCCAGATTTATAATTCACCGCTCTCGGAATATGGCGTGCTCGGCTTTGAATACGGTTATTCACTCGCTTCACCGTTTTCGCTTACCATTTGGGAAGCACAGTTTGGTGACTTTATGAATGGCGCCCAAATTATTATTGACCAGTATGTTGTAAGTGCCGAGGAAAAATGGCGGGTTATGAACTCACTCGTAATGCTGCTTCCGCATGGATATGAAGGACAGGGCCCGGAGCACTCAAGCGGACGTATGGAACGATTCCTGCAACAATGTGCTGAAAATAACATACAGGTTGCCAATTGTACTACGCCGGCTAATTTCTTTCACTTGCTGCGCCGCCAGGTACACCGCGAATTCCGCAAACCATTGATCGTGTTTACTCCTAAAAGCCTGCTGAGGCATCCCGAATGTATTTCACCGGTTGCAGCCCTTTCCAAAGGCTCTTTCGAAGAAGTAATAGATGATGATACTGCCAATCCAGGTGAAATAACCCGTGTAAATTTCTGTAACGGAAAAGTTTACTATGATCTGATAGCCGAGCGCCGTAAACGGGGACATAACGATATAGCATTTGTGCGTATCGAGCAGCTTTATCCATTCCCTCTGCTTCAGTTACAGGAAATAATAAAAAAGTATCCGAATGCAACCACTTTTGCATGGGTACAGGAAGAACCAGCCAATATGGGTGCATGGTCATTTATTCTTCGTCATTTCAGAGGTATAAAACTGCTGTTGGTTGCACGACCCGAAAGCGGGAGCCCTTCAACGGGCTCTCCAAAACTGCATATTCAGCGTCAGGCGAAAATTATTGATAAAGCCTTTGGAGATTGTACCTGCGAAAACCGGAATAAAACCTGCAAAATGCTGTGTGCTCCGAAGGAATGGAAAGCATTGGAACAGACTAAATAAGAATTGTCTTAATTGCCTATAATACTTAGAGTAATTAAAGCAAGTCTTGCACGTAAGAGAATTGATCTTTCAACAACAAAGCAAGGGAACATCGAAACAATTAAATCAAGAATAGGAATAAGTATTATAGGCACTCCAAACTTTAGTCAATTTAGACACTTTTATCAGACATAAAGAATTTAGAACACATAATCCATGATAATAGAAATAAAAGCACCTACTCCCGGCGAATCAATTACAGAAGTTCAGATTGCGAACTGGCTTGTGAAAAACGGTGATTACGTGGTTAAAGATGCTGAAATAGCAGAAATTGATTCTGACAAGGCTACACTTACTGTTAATGCCGAAGCGGCCGGTACGGTTTCAATACTCGTCGAAGCAGGTGAAACTGTAAGTATAGGTACTATCATTGCAACTATTGACAGCGATGCCAAAGCACCCGAAGGATTTTCAGCAGAAGCTGCACAAACGAAAGCAGAAGCTGTAAAACCGGTTGTAACGGAAACAAAACAGGTCTCAACTCCTGCAGCTGACGACGCGGAAGTAAAAATCACACCCCTTGCACGTAAAATGATGGAGGAGAAACAACTTACCGGCCGCGAGGTGCTTGAACAACTTGGTCATACACGCATTACCCGCCAGGATGTGATGAATGCCAGTTCAGGAAAAGTTGAATTCACTGAGAGAATACAATCTGTAGCTGCAGAAAATTCACGTGAAGTTGAGCGTAAAAAAATGTCGACTTTACGCATCAAACTTGCCCAGCGCCTGGTAAGTGTTAAAAATGAAACAGCCATGCTCACCACCTTTAACGAGGTGAATATGAGCCAGATTCTGAGTCTGAAAAAACAATATAGCGAAAAGTTTAAGGAACAATTCGGAGTTGGCATCGGGTTTATGTCGTTTTTCACAAAGGCAATTACGATCGCCTTGACTAAATTCCCACAGGTAAATGCCATGATTGACGGCGACGAACTTATTTTCCATAAGTATGCTGATATAGGTATTGCTGTAAGTGCTCCCAAAGGACTGGTGGTGCCTGTAATCCGCAATGCCGAATCACTTTCGCTTGCACAGATCGAAATACACATTAAGGAACTTGCCGGCAAAGCCCGCGAAAATAAGATTACACTCGAAGAAATGACCGGCGGTACTTTTACTATTACCAATGGCGGAGTGTTCGGTTCCATGATGTCGACACCCATCCTGAATCCACCACAGAGCGCCATTCTCGGAATGCACAATATCATTGAAAGACCAATTGCTGTCAACGGACAGGTTGTGGTTGCTCCTATGATGTATGTTGCTTTATCGTATGATCATCGGGTAATTGACGGCAAAGAGTCCGTAAGTTTCCTGGTAATGGTTAAAGAGCTACTCGAAAACCCGGCTAAAATGTTGTTTGAAGGAAACGACCCGGTGAAGGTGTTGCTGGGGTTGTAACATTATAGTCAGAGTGGACTTTATGTCTCACGCTGACATGCACAAAAAACAAATCCTGCCAAAGTTAAATTTTGGCAGGATTTTCAATTTTTATAAATTTTAATTCTTAACCAATGAAGTGGAAACAGAGTATCAAGGGGGAAGGTAGTGGAACCGTACTTGAAAAATAATACTTGAAGCAACAGTCAGTAGGCACTATTCTATCGAGAGAATCCTATCCTTCGGGTACTTTACTGCATACCTGAATTTCAGTTTCTTCAACTGGCCGGGATCAAGTGTCACTTCCCACCTCAGCATTCCTGTTTCCTTATCCACTCCTGCTCCCCCGTCCTCTGCAAGATCCACCTCTATGTCTTTTTCCTTGCTTACCGGATATTGATCAAATACTATGAGGGTCACTGGTTGTTTCTTGTTGTTCCGGAGGCTTATTTCCCAGGTGCGCTGAATCGTGCGGTTCGATCCCAGAAGCTGGCTTGTTGTGTAATCTTTTACCTTTTTCCGCTCAATCAAAATGGATTTATCCCTTCCAAGCGAAATATCCAGCGTATCGGTTGCCACGGATGCCGAAAGCCTGGTTTTGCCGGTGAAAGTGCCTTCATAAAAAATACCTGCCGTAGCATCCAGCAGGTCATAATCCTGCCAGTTCATTACTTTGGCTACCAGGAATGCATCACGATCAAGCTTTGGAGTAACATGAAATTCATAAACTGCCTTTATTGATTCACCGCCGATCACCAGGTTATATTCTTTACCATCAGAAGGCATATTCATGGGCATAGATATTGTATATTCTTTGACAGATCGAACCTGTTGCTGATTGCTGGATTCAATTATAAGATTTTGAGCCATGACGGGTGCCTCCTGTATTGGTTTCCTGGGAGAACTACCATAGCCCATCACTACAATACCTTCCAATGGCATAGCTTCAGATTGCATTCCAATATTTATCACAGGGTTATCAATCCTTGTCGAAACGGCTTTCATACCAACAAAGGAATACTGGACTTCGTTTCCATAAGAAGCATCAATGCTATATTTTCCATCTAAATCGGTAATAGCACCTCTTGATGTTCCTTTAATCAGAACAGTTGCACCTGGAATGCCATATCCATCATCAAGTGAAAATACCCTGCCGGTCACCTTTCCGGTAAAAGTTGTTCCCGTAAACGGTTTTTCGATCACCGAACGATCGGGTTCGTTCCTGGTTTTATTACTCAGATTTAAATAACCGCCATAATTCCCTCCGATAAACCATGGAAAAAGCTTTGGCTCAGTTCCTGATTCATTCGGATTTCCGGTTGAAAGCGTAAGCTTAATATCTTTCCACTCTTCGCCTGAGTTCTGGGTGATTTTTGCCCGGCGTGATAATTCAAGAGGCTGCGAAATATTATCTAAACGAAGATCAAATTCAGGCTTCCACGAAGCCGTCCTGACCAGGTAGCTTAATTTGAATTTAGCCATCACCGGCCCCTTTGCCATCGCCTGCACTATAATTTCCCCGCTTGGCTTCACATTTTCTTTCGTAGTTTCACCCAATTGGTCATTAATCCTGTTAAGTTCTTCCCGGCTTATTTCTTCTTTCCTCGAAAGTGCCAGTTTCTTCTCCGACAATTCGGTAAACCGTGCCCTGAAAAAGTCTGCCGCTGATTTCAAATCAAGAGTAGTGGTGCCTTTATCGGGCGAACCAATCTTCTGGTTTGCCTTCAGCAGGTTTTCCTCGGTGACAATTACGCCCTGCTGAGCGGCCAGATCTTCCAGGAGAGTTTCGAGCTGTTTTTTCCTGGCCTTTATCGATTCTTCATCTTTAACGGTTTTCTGCGTTTTCAGATAATTGATCCGGCTATTTACCGAGATAATAGTGAAATCTCCTTCCCCGGTTAAACGGATAGTATTGGCATCAATGTTTTCGGATAATCCGGTAAAAGTGAGTTCCGTTATGCCTGCCTGAATGGTTTCCTGTGCCGTTCGTGTTACCTGCGCTCCCGAAAGGAACAAAGTAACATCGGTAACTTTCGAATCAGGACTTTCTGTTTGCTGCGCAAAACATGATGCTGCAGACCCTAAGGCTAAAAGAAGAAGGATAATTTTCATAGATTAAGGTAGGATAAAAAGATGAATAACAGACTAATGATTTATGAGTAAAATTATGAGAAAAAGCCGAATAATCAGATGCCAGAATCAAACACGGCCGTTAATTGTTAAATTTGCACTTTATTTAATTTAATTATGCGACGACAAGTAGATTTCCTTGTTATAGGAACAGGCATTGCAGGACTAAGTTTTGCTTTAAAGGCCGCTAAGTTTGGCAAAGTTTGTATAGTTTCGAAGAGTAATGCGGAAGAGACTGCCACCAAATATGCCCAGGGAGGAATAGCAGCAGTGACTTACACCCCCGACACGTACGAAAAACATATACAGGATACGCTGATTGCTGGCGATGATCTGAATGATGAAAAAGTAGTGAGGCTCACTATTACTGAAGCTCCAGAGCGGATAAAAGAACTGATTGCCCTGGGGGTTAGTTTTGATAAAAATGCATCGGGGCATTACGATCTGGCCAAAGAAGGTGGTCATTCAGAATTTCGTGTGCTGCATCACAAAGACCAGACCGGGCTCGAAATTGAAAAGACACTTATAGCCCGTGCCCGTGAAGATAAAAATATCGAAATCCTTGAAAATCATTTTACTGTTGAAATTATTACGCAGCATCACCTGGGAATGTATGTGAACCGCCGCACCCCGGATATCACCTGTTATGGGGCTTATGTGCTGAATAAAACAAACAATAGTATAGATACCATTCTTGCTAAAGTTACCCTGATGGCAACCGGCGGTGCCGGAAATGTATACGCCACAACTACCAATCCGCGTATCGCCACCGGCGATGGCATAGCCATGGTATACCGTGCAAAGGGAGATATCGAAAAGATGGAATTTATCCAGTTCCATCCAACTTCTCTGTATAATCCACTGGAGAAACCATCGTTTCTGATCACTGAAGCATTACGCGGATTTGGTGGGATTTTAAAAGACATAAAAGGTAATGAGTTCATGCAGAAATACGACAAACGCCTTTCGCTGGCGCCTCGTGATATCGTTGCACGCGCTATTGACAATGAACTGAAAATCAGCGGCGAAAGCCATCTATACCTCGATTGCCGCCATCTTGACCGAAACAGTCTTATTGATCATTTCCCGGGAGTATATGCGAAATGCCTCAGCATAGGTATCGACATGACCAAGGAGATGATACCCGTGGTACCGGCAGCTCATTATACCTGTGGAGGTATTAGAGTGGACGAATGGGGACGCAGTTCTATTATTAACCTATATGCCTCCGGTGAATGTTCTTCTACAGGATTGCATGGTGCAAACCGGCTTGCAAGCAATTCACTGCTTGAATCACTCGTATATTCGCACCGTGCCTGTATTAATGCTGCTGAAAAGCTGAAGCATATTGAACTCTGCCATGAGATTCCGGATTGGAATGCCGAAGGTACTGTAATGAATGAAGAAATGATACTTATTACACAGAGCATGAGAGAGTTGCAGGGAATAATGACCAATTATGTTGGCATAGTACGTTCGAATCTGCGACTAAAAAGAGCTGCTGACAGGCTGAGCCAGCTTGAACGCGAAACTGAAGACCTTTACAAACAATCGGTTCTGATTGATAAAATCTGTGAAGTACGTAACCTCATAAAAGTGGCCACGCTTATAGTTAAAATGGCTATAGAACGCAAAGAAAGCAGGGGACTCCATTTTTCAATTGATTATCCGAAGGTAGTAAACGATAATGAAGTAAGTTCCTTCAGCCCGGTTGATTAGAAAGGATTTGGGATCAGTGGACTGTCATTCGAAAAAAAGTACGGTTTACAAGGATCGATTTACGATTGGGTTAATACTAGTTTCCAATAAAAAGTAACCGTCATTCGTAAATTATCATTGTCATTCATAGATCGTAAATCAAAAATCGTAAATTAAGAAAAAACATGCCTCTTATCTATCCCATCAAAGGAATCAGCCCGACCATCGGTAAGAATACTTTTATTGCCGAAAATGCCACCATTGTGGGAGATGTGGTCATGGGCGACAATTGCAGCGTCTGGTTCAATACGGTAATTCGTGGTGATGTTCACTCCATCCGCATTGGTAACAATGTAAATATTCAGGATGGCGCCATTATCCATTGTACTTACCAGAAAGCACCTGTAAGCATTGGAAACAATGTATCCATAGCACATGCCGCTATTATTCATGGCTGTACCATTCACGACAATGTATTGATAGGTATGGGCGCCGTTGTGATGGACGGTGTTGTGGTTGAAAGCAACTCGATAATTGCTGCCGGTGCCGTGGTTTCGCAAAATACACTGGTTGAATCCGGCAGCGTGTATGCCGGAGTTCCTGCCAAAAAAATCAAATCCATCGATAAGTCACTTCTCGAAGGACAGGTTAACCGCATTTCGAAAAGCTACACCATGTATGCCAGTTGGCACGACGAAAATATTGAACCCCTGAACGAAAATGATGACCTGAAGCTTTCGGGAGCATAATGATAATGTAGGTATCGTGACATTCTGATTGTAAATTCCCAGCCCCAAGTTACAAATCCCAAATTCCAGGGATGATGTCTTGTCAAAGAGTCGAAATGAATGATTTTCCCCTTTTCCCTTTGATACCTGGAATTTGCATCTCGGAATTTTTATTGAGTGCAGGTTTTTCCTTTAATGAATACGCTGAACTTCTGCCACAATGTCGCAGACATGCAATTGGCAGGAAATTTGTTTACGGCTTAAGAAATAAAAAAGTTAAACCATGTACATAGCAATTTTTATTGGCTTTATGATCCTTAGCTTGATTGTGAGCCAGGTATTAAAATCAAAATTCAGGAAATACTCAGCCGTTCCGATTGGCAGAGGCTATACAGGAAAAGATATTGCCGAAAAAATGCTTTGCGATAACGGAATTACGGACGTGCAGGTAATTTCGGTGCAAGGGCAACTTACTGACCATTATAACCCTGAAACCAAAACTGTAAACCTCAGCCAGGATGTATATTATAAATCGAGTATTTCGGCGGCTGCTGTTGCAGCCCACGAATGCGGACATGCAGTACAACATGCCGAAGCTTATGCTTTCCTGAAAATGCGCAGTGCAATGGTTCCTGCAGTAAGCTTTGCATCCAACTGGGTACAATGGGTTCTGCTGGCAGGAATTCTGATGGTAAACCGCTTTCCGCAACTCTTACTGGCCGGAATAATTTTGTTTGCCGCTACCACGCTGTTCAGTTTTGTAACCTTGCCGGTTGAGATTGATGCCAGCCGCCGGGCTTTGCTGTGGCTGAATAACAGCGGAATTACTACCCGGGAAACACATCCTAAAGCGCAGGACGCACTTAAATGGGCTGCATATACCTATGTTGTTGCAGCTCTGGCTTCCCTGGCTACCCTGCTTTATTACCTTATGATTTTCAATGGCCGCAGAAATTAAACCTAAATTTATTTATACGCAAAAAGCCGGGTTCCGAAATGAGAACCTGGCTTTTTTATTATTGAAATTTTACTTTCAAGGATTCTATTTACCGATTTTCATACCTATACCAGGTTTCAAGTCTATTGTTTAAAATACGTAGTTCGCATCCTTATATGAATTCAGCAAATTATAGCTGGCGTTCAGGTCGAATAAAAACTTTGTCATTTAGCCAGTATGAGGCTCCTGCTTCAGGATTCAGGATTCAGGAAAACTGCAACATGAGTTGATTTATCTGTATTACTATGATTATCACCATTATAAATATATTTAGTAGAATAGATTCCTATCCCTGTGTTAATTCCAATATATGGTCTGAACTTGACTGCACTAAAGTGTTTAAGGATAGTAGGTGCAAACATCATGACGTATGTTGATTGTCACAATATTAAGTATATCTATTTCAATAATTATTACAGAAGTGTTAATTAAACAAAACGAATGTTAAAAAGCAATACATTATATTCAAATAAATTTGTTGAAAACAAACACTGTTAGTAATTTCTAAACACTTTAAGCATTTAACCTAAACAAAAAAACTCCGGACAAAGCCGGAGTTCAGGAGGTTGAGATCTGTTGTTGTATTATTTGATAATTCCAAGTTTCTTTTTCACCAATGGCATTACATCTTCGCCTCCATCAGAGTAAAGAACAAGGTCTTCAACCGCATTCAGTATGTATGAGAAACCACCTTCTTTAGCCACATCTTTAATGGCATTTTTTGCTTTATCAACAAATGGAGTGATCAATTCTGTTTGCTTGGCTGTAAGCTCCTGCTGAGCCGACTGCTGAAAAGCCTCAATACGACCCTGTAAGTCGGTAATTTCTTTTTCCTTGGTGGCTTTGATGATGTTCGACATGGTAGTCGCATTTTTTTGGTAGTCACCGGCTTTCAATTCCAATTCTGATTGCATGGTTTGTAATTCGCCTTGAAGTGACTGAACATATTTTTCCATAACAACTTTAACAGTATCCTGCCCTGGCATCTGTTCCAGTAATTTTCCAAAGTCAATATGTCCGATTTTTGTGGCTTTTTGCGCATTAACGGTTGATGCAACAGCAATCAGTACTATAACTGCTAAAATTTTTGAGAGATTCTTCATCATTTTTAATATAAGGGTTTATGTGTTTTCAATTTAATGAGGCGCAAAGGTAAAAAAAAGACAGTACCTAATACGCAGGTAAGCTATTTTTTGCCTTTTGGAGTTTGCTGTGGCTTATACGTATATCCAAGTTTATCAAGCACTTGTTCACTAATATCGAACTTAGGGTTGGTATAAATCAGCGTGGCACTGTTTGCTTTGTCGAATACAACCGCATAGTTTTCAGCCGATGAAATGTCTTCGATAGCATTATAAACCTTTTCCTGTATGGGTTTAATAAGCTCCTGGCGCTTCTTAAATAGGTCACCGTCTTTGCCAAAACGCTTTTTCTGTAAATCCTTCCCCTCCTTTTCTTTATTAATAATATCTTCTTCACGTTTCTTTTTCATATCCTCGGGAAGCAGCACTGCTTCGTTCTGAAAATCCTTATACATTTTATCAATCTCGGTAAATTTGGCTTCTATCTCTTTCTGCCATAGGATTGAAAGCTCGTCAAGCTGTGTTTGTGCATCAGCATAATCCGGAATATTATCGAGTATATAATCCGTATTAACATAAGCGAACTTCTGGGCATTAGCGCCAAAACCCAATGCGCAAAAAATTGCTGCAAGTAAGATGAACTTTTTCATTATATGACCTCCTGAAGTTTAATAGGATGAAAAATACAGTTATTTATTAGTAAGGCAATTGCAAATAGCCTGCCAAAGCGATTAATCGATGGATGAATTAATTGAAAAGTGGAACTGCCCCTTGTTAGCATTAGGCGCTCCGGGTATGGCATCAAATCCGTATCCCCAATCGAGTCCCAGTAATCCGAACATAGGAAGGAATACCCTTACGCCTACTCCGGCCGATCTGCGTACATCAAAGGGATTAAAGTCGCTGAATTTTGACCAGTCATTTCCGGCTTCAACAAAAATAAGTCCGAAGATTGTTGAATTGGGATTGAGGGATAAGGGATAACGTAATTCAAGCGTGCTTTTATTAAAGATAACGCCACCTACAGGTGTAGTAGAATTGGCGGATGGCGGAGTGAGACTCTCGTTGGTGTAGCCCCTGAAACCTATAAGCTGACGTCCGTCGATAGCAGAATAACCAGACATACCGTCACCACCCATAAAATAGCGGTTAAAAGGTGTTACCTGAATCTGATTATTATACTTTCCAAGGAATCCCACTTTTGTACGAGCCATAAGCACCAGGTCTCCTACTATCTGTTGATAGAAAGCACCACTCATTTTCCATTGGTTAAACTCAATCATCCGGTATTTGTCGTCTGCTGATTTGGCTGCAAACCAGTCGGGAGCTAATAAGGAATATGGGGGTGTCATTTCGAGCGATAAATTCAATTCCGATCCGGCACGTGGATATATGGGTCCATCCGTTGAGTATCTTCCCAGAGCAATAGAGTAAGAGTAACTCTGGTACAATCCGTCCTGCTGCTTTCCAAATAAAACATAGTTATCCAACTGGTAATGCTGCAGATTAATACTCTGTGAGAGATTAAAATAGTTATCGGGCCATTTTAGGCGGCGACTGAATACAAATGACAGGCCTGTAATATTATACGCGTAGTATGAAGCAGAAGTTTTGGCGTAACCGTTATTAAAAGCTGAAATATATGTTGAAACGCTTAATTGATTAGGTTTCTTACCTCCAAGCCAGGGTTCGGTAAAAGAGGCGCTGGCGCTTAAATACCCTTTCCCATAGGATTGCAGACGCAATGATAGTTTTTGTCCGTCACCCGATGGAATGGGTTTCCAGGCTCCTTTCTGAAAGAAGTTACGTGCCGAAAAATTATTGAATGACACACCCAATGTTCCTATCAGCCTGCCATAACCCCATCCTCCTGAAAGTTCGAGCTGATCGGATGAAGTTTCTTCAATTTTATAGGCAATATCAACGGTTCCGTTGGCAGGATCAATATTTGGTGTCTGAATATCAATTTTCTCCTGGTCGAAATATTTAAGCTGTGCCAGGGAAGTCCGGCTGCGTAAAATATCAGAACGGCTGAAAAGCTGTCCGGGTCTTGAATACAATTCCCGTATGATTACATTATCGTTAGTTCGGGTATTTCCGGAAACCTTTACCCTGTTCACATTCATCTGCCTTCCTTCCCGTATGCGAATCTGCAGGTCAATGGAATCGTTTTCGGCACTTATTTCAATAGGTTCGATGGTACATGTCAGGTATCCGTCATCAACGAATAAACTCATCAGGTCGATACCGTTGGGGTTAAAATTGAGTGCGGCATCCAGCTGATCCTGGTTGTAAACATCCCCTTTGCGTATACCAAGCAGCAAACCAAG
Source organism: Bacteroidales bacterium (assembly GCA_038204995.1). Classification (GTDB taxonomy): domain Bacteria; phylum Bacteroidota; class Bacteroidia; order Bacteroidales; family UBA4417; genus UBA4417. The sequence goes on from JBBRCH010000008.1 coordinate 44,722, forward strand.
TTCGGCAGAAGTAAATTTAGTATTTCCAACAAATGAAATATTCCGGTAATAGTATTTATTGCCTTCGAATACCGTAAGATCAATTGTTATGCTGTTGCGCCCTGATTTATATACAGAGTCCTTTAGGAGCGTGGCGTCCCTGTAACCATTTTCATAGAATTTTTTCACCAGGGCGACTTTATCTTCTTCATAATCGTTTTCGATAAATTTAGACGATTTGAACACCCTGAATTTCAGGTTTTTACTTACGATATCCTGTACGTAGGAAGTATAATTCTTCATATCATTTTTGAACAGATGTCCGAAAAATCCGATAAATGACTCCTGCAAAGTATATAATGGTTTGTATGAACCTTTTTCTTTGGTTTTTTTCAATGCCGATTTCAGAGTGAGTTCACTGACGTTTTTATTCCCGATAATGTTAATCTTTGCGATCTTGACCCTTCCGCCCTTATCCACATCAATAATTAATGCAACATTATTGAGTGCTGCAGTATCTTTTACCTGTGTGATCTTTACACTGGCATCAAAATATCCTTTGCCCACATAATGTTTCATGATGGTATTACGCACCCGCATCATCAGGTTATCGGTAACCACATCTCCCCTTGAAATTTTAATTTTATCCCGCAGATCATCCGATTCTCCTTTTCGTATTCCGCTAAAGCTGAATTTTGACAATCGCGGACGTTCAGTCAGACGTATATCTAAAAAAATCTGCTCATCCTGAACACGGGTTGCAACAATTTTAACATCTTCAAAAAGCCCTTGCTGCCAGAGTTTATCCATTGCTGAACGGATTCTTTCGCCTGGAATGTCGATTTTTGATCCCACCTGTAATCCGGATAAGGATATCAATACAGAGCTGTTCAGGTACTGAACGCCGGTTACCGTGATTCCACCGATGGTATATTTGTGCGGAAAACTATAATTGATATCAGGAACTTCGTCACCTATCGAAATCTGAGCCATTAAAGGCATTGAGAGGATTGAAATTAGAATAGTTAGTAATGTAAAGCGCCTCAGTGTCATCCTTTGCAATTTATAATTTGTTCACTTGTTTTGCCAAAACGCCTCTCGCGGTGCTGGAAATCAATAATAGCTTCGTAAAGGTCCTCTTTATGGAAATCAGGCCAAAGTTTAGATGAAAAAAACAATTCGGTATAAGCAGTTTGCCACATTAGAAAATTACTGGTACGAAATTCGCCGCTTGTTCGTATTAAAAGTTCCGGATCGGGCAGATCAGGAGCATTCATACAGTCTGAAACCATCTTTTCATTTATCTGATCAGGATTCATTTTTCCTTCTTTAACCTGTAATGCGATCTTTTTTATAGCATCCACAATCTCCCACCTTCCGCTATAACTCAACGCCAGAAATAAATCCATGCGCGTATTACCAGCTGTCTTTTCCATAGCCTCTTCAAGTTCTTTTTTAACCTGGGGGTCGAGGCAACCGACATTCCCTATTACTCTGAGTCTGATATTGTTATCGTTTAGTGTTTTGATTTCATTATTGATAGTAACAACCAAAAGATGCATGAGAGCATCAATTTCGTCTTTCGGGCGATTCCAGTTCTCAGTCGAGAAGGCATACAAAGTAATGTATTTGACACCCAGTTCCGCAGCTGCTTCTGCAGTTTCGCGCACAGATTGAACCCCGTTGTTGTGACCAAAAACACGTTCCTCGCCACGTTGCTGTGCCCATCTGCCATTGCCGTCCATTATAATGGCTATATGTCTTGGCAGCCTGGTTTTATCAATAGTGTCGATCAGATTTTGGTTCTCCTTCATTTCCGACAAATTTAGGCTTTTGTGCTTTACAGCAAGAGCCGCTTTTGTTAATTATTCTTAATGTACCTGATGCAGGTAAAATTATACGTAAATTACTAGTAGCCTTCACGTTGGTGATCGAGACAACGCTCCTTACCCAACATCCTTATTTTAATTGTAACCGAAACGCCTGCAAACGAATACCAATCGGTATCACGCGAATTCCCCCTTTGCATACCTGCATTATGAGTGAGCAACGGGTCCGAAGCGAGTTCTTTTATCGGGACAGTTGCCGGATCGGCACCTGCAAGATCAAGATAATAGGTTTGACTTACATCATCCAGGTAATCAGTAGTAGTCTTACGCATTCCCCATTCAGCCCCCACACCGATAAGCTTGTTTACACTGTATTTAACCCCAAGCCCGAATGGGGCACTGAAAGCATACAGATTATATGGTTTACCTTGTCCTTCGGTAGTCAATGGCTGCAATTCAACGCTTGTTCCCAGAACATTTCCATAGGGTCGGAAAAAAAATACCGAAACACCTCCAAAAAGGTAAGGAGTAATGGAATGCAGCCTGCTGCCAATGAAATATTCAAAGAAATTTATTTCGAGTTGTAAACCCGCTTCTGTTATAACAGACTCAAAATTAAGATTGCGTTCCGGATTTGCTTTACTAATGGCATCATTACCTGCAACCGTACCGCGTATTCCGTGTGCTCTGAGTGATATGCGGGAATTAAAATTCTGCCTGTACATAACGCCAAAAGCTGGTTTTGACATCCTGAACGGAAGTGATGGATTCAGATCACCGATATAATAGGTCACACCACCCAATAAACCCAGATCACCCGATTTCTGTGCCCGGCTTAAAGGTGCAAAAAGCACCAGAAACATAAAGAAAATACAAACTTTTCGCATAATTTTTGAAGCGTGCAAAGGTACTATTAATATTGATACAGGGCACATAGTTATAAAGCAGCCCTTTATTTATTGGTTTTTTCACAGTGTAAAAGTAAATTGCTGATCAGATTCATTTACTGTGCTATTATACCGATATGAAATTCATAATAGTCCGATATTGAACTAAACGAATTTCTGCTCGGTATTTACCACTGTAGAATTTTAAAACAGCTTGTGGCCTATTATAATATTCACATTGGTATTAAACATGCACTTCAAATTTCAGCTTTCCGTTTTAATGAAAAGATACAAACAAAATGAACTGATACCGCCAGGTTATTTTCACCTCATCCGGTAAAGTTTAATTGCAAAGTTTTTGATGCTCCCGATGGAGATAATAATGATTCAGGCCCCAGTGAGTGAAGCGTTTAAAGCTTACCAAAAAAGTTGTGGTAAAGAGTATGATGTTAAAATAATTTCGCCAAAAGCCGGTATCAGTTTCGGATATCTGATCCCCAATTGAGTTTAGCCCGTATGGTCGAAAAAAAGTTCTCATTAAAACGTTGCACCAGGTTTATTTCGAATTCTGCCTTTCCTACAACCAATTCATTATCAGGAGTAATGATAGCAGATTGAGAATCAAGGCCAACAAGAGCCTGGTGGTCACGGCTGTCAACCCTAATCCGTATCAGACTGCTATCAGGAATAACGACAGGACGTACTGATAAATTGTGCGGAGCAATAGGTGTAATAACAAAATTGCTTGAATCGGGAGTGAGTATCGGGCCTCCGCAACTTAAAGAATATGCCGTTGATCCGGTAGGAGTTGCAATAATAAGCCCATCGGCCCAATATGAATGGAGTTGTTGATCATTTACCCAAACATGGACCACGATGAGCGACGAATTTTCTTTTTTATTAATTGAAAGCTCATTAAAAGCAAAATTAAAATCGTTGAAAAGGTTTTGAGGGGAATGAAGGCTGATAAGTGTCCTTTTTACAATGCAATAACGGTTTTCGAGGATATCATCCACTGCAGAGATAATTTCGGTTCGTGGAATGCTCGAAAGGAAGCCCATCGTTCCAAGGTTGATCCCGGCAATTGGAATTCCCGAATCGCGAACAAGTCGAACCGAATGGAGCATGGTTCCATCACCTCCTACCGAAAAAAGCAAGTCAGCTTTTCCTTTCAGGTCGTTATGATCGTTAAAAAGGGTAATTTCATGGTTGAATGTAATTTTGCTTTTTAAAAAATTGTGAAAGGGTTCCCATATAAACAGCTTACAACCCCTTTTTTCGAGAGCTTCCGTGAGTATGCGGAAGTAACCGAGCTGGTCAGGATTAAATTCTTTTCCGAATAATGCAATTCTCACTTTGTTAAATTTTGAAGGATTAAAAACCTTTTAAGAAAAGGAAACCAGGGAGTATGACCGCCCTCAGATACCTGCAATAAAGTGAATAAAGATACCACTTTTACCCGATTTATTAACCGCATATTCGATCCGTACAACTTTATCATAGTATGTTACCAGGTCAACTCCTAAACCGGCGCCTGCAAGCACGGAACGGGGAAGTTTGTTATTATTCAACCCGATCCACTGAGGTTGCCACACATAACCTGCATCTGCAAAGGCCGTTACATATAATGCATAATGAATTAACCCGAACTTTGGTGTAGGAATGAAACCAATATTGCGGGTCTGCTCAGGAACCAGGGCAAATTTAATATTTGAGCGGAAAAGGGCAAAGTGCTTCCCATCGATAACATTATACTCGTACCCTCTCACGTAATCGCGGTTGTATCCAAGTCCTTCAATCAGGAAGTAAGGCTGAAAAGCCGACGACGCCACTTTTCCGATGAAAGAAATACCTGAATACCAGCGTTTAGCGAATTGCAAATATAAGCGCGAAGTAGTTTTAGCCCACATGACATCTACCGGTTTTTCGAAGTTGAAGCCAATGCCTGATTTGTTAAGTTCAAGATCAATGTACCAACCTGTTAGAGGGTAATATTGGATATCGCGGTGGTCTATCTTCAGCTTGTAATATAAATTTAAGTATAAAGGATTATCCAATACCGGATAACTATATTCCGGATTCAGCGTAAGAAGTGAATCAGAAAAAGTAAGAGAATTGAGACCTGCAACTAACTTATGAGTGGTGAATATGCTGTTCCTGAATGTAATATCCAGGTTAAAATATTTTTCTGTCGATAATCCTTCCGGAATAAACGCAAATAAAAGTTTATCATTTTTTGTAAGATATCCGGTCTCCCGGTTATTCATATACCCGGCTTCGAAGCCAAGACCGAAGTGCTTATTCCTGTCAATATAGGGATTCTGATAGGCCAGGCTGATGTGATGATTTTTACCTAGCTGAACAATGGCATCCAGCTCATCCATTCGCCCGGTAAAGTTATACCATTTAACATCCAGGCCATAATTAATGCGCGTAAAATCACTGGTCTGCAGCCATGCATTAAAATTCCGGTCGGTAATCTGCAGTACCGGTAAGGTCCAGATATACCAGCGTTCAAGCAAAGTTATTTTAATATTCATTGTTGCTGCTACTCCGGAATCGTTGCCTAAAAGGGTATCAATAGTAACGAAATTAAAAAGGGAAGTATTCAGCAGGTTCAGCCGTGACTGATTTACACTTTTGCTAAACTCATCAGGTGAAAAATTTTGTCCCTTCCCGAACAACAACTCACGATAAATGATTTGTTCATGTGTTTTTTTATTCCCTGACAACTCTATAGTGCCAACGGTAATAATTCGTCCGGCAGAATCCGATTGAGCAGATACCTGTAAACAACTAAAAACCACCAGGTTCATCAGTGCCAATAAAAAGGCTGATTTTACTGATGGTTTTTTAAATTGAAAATCCATGAAACAGGATCAGACGTTTAAATAAGTCATTAAAAGGTCGTAGCGCTCACGCAGGTTATCGAAATAATCGCTTTCGAAGAACGAAGCATTGATGGTATAATCATGGCGCACAAAAGATTGGATTATTGGCTGTATATCAATACGGTTAAGCTTCATAGTGAGTTCGAGACTCGTGGAATCGGAAGGCGAAGTGATATAAAAACTCAGGATTTTTGCATCATTATCTTCGACAATACGTGAAATTTCAACCATTGAAAAGTTGTTTGCATTCAGTTCAAGAACAAGTATACCACCAGGATTGCTAACGGCGGCAGTGTCTGCCATTTTCCTGACCAGACCGGCAAGGGTAATTACACCAAGGTAAGTGCCCTTTTCGTCAACAACAGGCAAAGTGGTGAGTTTGTAATCGGCAAAAAGCTTCATAGCTTCATATATATGCCTTGACTGGAGAATAGAGACACTCTGGAGTTGAAGCTGGAAATTCCAGATTGGTTCTTCGAATGAACCGGCTGCAAATATGTCATCTTCAGAAACCAACCCCAATAACTGGGAATCGCTGACCACGGGTAAATGCGAAACCCTGAACTCATCGAACCAATGCATGGCAATAAGCCCGGTATCGGATGTTTTGAGAGGCAGTACATCACTTGATATGAGATCTTTTGCTATCATATATTTATTGGCTCAAATATCGTGCCTTAATTTGGTAAAACCAAGCCTTGTGTTTCGTATTTTTGCAGCACCAATAATTAGCGATGACAAAGTTAAGTGTAAATATCAATAAAATTGCTACAATTCGTAACGCAAGAGGAGGTAATATGCCTGATGTGCTGAAAGCAGCAATTGATTGTGAATTATTCGGCGCTCAGGGCATTACAGTCCATCCTCGTCCTGATGAACGGCATATCCGCTATAGCGATGTATATGAGATTTTTCCGCTGGTTAAAACCGAATTCAACATCGAAGGCAATCCTATACCGCAGTTTATCGACCTGGTTCTTGAGGTAAAACCAGCGCAGGTTACCCTGGTTCCTGATTCGCATGATGTGTTAACATCCAACGCAGGCTGGGACACTATAAAAAATAAATCGTTTCTTAAAGAAATTGTCTCGGAATTTAAGTCGCATGGCATCCGCACTTCTATTTTTATTGATCCTGATACCAAAATGATTCAGCATGCTGCCGAAACCGGTACTGACCGTATCGAACTTTATACCGAAGCTTATGCCTGCCATTACCCGGTCGACCGCGTCAAATCAATTGCACCTTTCGTAGAGGCTTCGAGGGTTGCTACCCTCCTTGGGTTAGGAATCAATGCAGGGCACGATCTGGACCTTAACAATCTCTGGTTCCTGGTGCGGACCATCCCTGAAATACTTGAGGTTTCCATAGGCCACGCTCTGGTGAGCGAAGCTTTATATCAGGGACTGGAAAAAACAATTCAATTGTATCTGCAGCAATTGCGATAAGAAATAAGATCATATCCTGAAAACCCTCTATGAATATTTAAGAGTTCAGTATAGATAATACTATCCGTTCAAAGTGTACCAAAACATAATATCAAAATTAAACAGAAATTGTATGTTAAAAAACACCCTTTTAGTCCTGATCATTGTTTCAGCTTTTAACACAATGGCCCAAACAGTGGTAGAAATGAAACAAACTGAAGAACGCGACGGCCTGATCTATGTTAAAGGCGAGAGCAAACCATTAACCGGAACGGCAGTTTCATGGTTCCCGACGGGAAATAAACAAGTGGAAGCAACCTATCTGAACGGTAAAGAAAATGGTGTCGAAACCGATTGGTATCCGGATGGGAAAATAATGATGCAGATCACTTACCGTGATGGCGAATTTAACGGACTCTACAGCATGTATTATGTGGAAGGCGGCCTCGAGTTTGAAAAAATCTACGAGGGTGGCCTTATGAATGGTGCATCGACACATTATTATGCTGATGGAAAAAAAGAATATGAAGGATCCTATTCCGATTGTCGCGAAACAGGCACCTGGACCTATTACTATCCGAACGGAGAAAAAATGAAAGAAGGAGAATTTAAACTTGGTTTTGAAGAAGGTGACTGGAAGTTTTGGGATGAAAACGGTAAACTTGAGAAAATTGTTACCTACAAGTCAGGAGAAATGGGTGCTGAGCGCATTATCAAATAACATGATTTAGCATGAAACCCTATATTACGGCATTTCTTTTTTTGTTTTCCACATTTGCTGGTTATACCCAAATGGTAAAATCCCTTACTGATATGAACAGGAAATGGGAAACCGGACCCGGACTTAAAATTCCCGAATCGGTATTATACGATGCCATATCCGGAATTATTTATGTCTCGAATGTGGATGGGAGCCCTGCCGTAAAAGACAGTACAGGATTTATTGCTACGCTATCGCCGGACGGGAAAATACTGAATGCAGGATGGGTAACAGGAATAGATGCACCAAAAGGAATGGGGATTCTGTACAACCATCTTTATGTGAGTAATATCGACGAAGTTGTTGAGATTGATATTCCCACAGCCACGATTGTAAAAAGATATCCGGTTATGGGATCAAAGTTCCTGAACGACATTGCAATTGATTCAAACACAGGAATGATTTTTATTACAGATTCAGCTACCGGCCAGGTTTATGTTTTGCTTAACGGCAAAGTGAGCTTATGGTTGCAGGGGGATTTTTTTAAAGGAGCCAACGGTTTGTGCCTGTGCGACAGCATATTGTACATAGGAACTGAGAACAATATTATGCAGGCTGATATAAAAAGTGGTGAAGTGTTGGTATGTTTGACTAATACAGGAAATGTGGACGGGCTTTTTGTTACTTCGGATAAGAAATTTATTTACAGTGACTGGAGAGGTTCCGTATTTATTGCGGAAAGGAGAAAAAAACCGGAGTTGCTCTTAAATACGGCACAGCAGAAAGTGAATGCGGCTGATTTTGGAATTATTGTATCAAAAAACATGATCCTTATCCCCACTTTTGCAAACAACAAAGTGGTATGCTATACCTCCTCATTTATAAAGTAATGGTATTTTCAGGATAAGGTTATGGAACTTTTTTTTCGTGAATTTGGCGAAGGCCAACCTGTTATAATCCTTCATGGCCTTTTTGGGCAAAGTGATAATTGGGTGACAGTGGGCCGGCGTATTGCCGATCAGTTCCATGTGTATATCCCTGATCAGCGAAACCACGGACAATCGCCGCATACAAGCATACATAGTTTTCCTGCCCTGGCTGACGACCTTGCTGGATTTATCGAGGACCATTCCATTGTAAATCCTGTTCTTATCGGCCATTCCATGGGAGGGAAAGCTGCTATGACGTATGCTCTGGAGAATCCCGGAAAGGTTAGTAAATTAGCCATAATTGATATCAGCCCGCGCAGGTATCCTGAAAGGATTGCGCATACACAGGTAATCAGCCAGATGCTGAGCATTGATCTTGAAAATATTAAATCAAGGGGAGAAGCGGAAAAGATACTGGCATCCTGCATTACCGATGAGCGCGTGAGGATGTTTATCCTGAAAAACCTGTATTATAAACTCCATGGCAAATTGGCCTGGCGGTTAAATCTGGATGTCATAAATCAAAGTATGGATTTGCTGTTTGATGGCATCAGCAGCTCTAACCGGTACAACGGCCCTACCCTGTTTATCAGGGGAGGTATGTCCGACTATGTTCCTGATGCGGACATTCCAATGATTAAGAATATGTTTCCTGAAGCCATTATTAAAACAATATCCGGGGCAACGCATTGGGTTCATGCAGATGCCCCGGAAGAATTATGTTCCCTTTTAAGCAGTTTCCTCGGGCGGGAATGCAGGTTCAGTATCTGAAGCAATTTAAAAATGAAAGGTTTAAGGCTGAAACGGGAACGGTCAAACTCCCAAAACCTCAAACCTTCCAGATTTCTTTTTACACCTGATCTTAATACCTGATCACATCAACCCTGGCAACTCCTGCCTGAAGGTCTATTTTAATTTTATTTGTACTTGCCTCGTAGTTTGGAGTCTGATATTTCTGTTTCCCGATTTTGGTAAAACCTTTGAAATCCTTGCTTGAGAGAAAAGTGTTGGAAATAATCTCGCAGCCTGCACTCTCGGGTACCCTTATGGTAATAGAGGCAGCACCAGCTTCTAATTTGACATCGGTAAGCTGAAGTGTAGCTCCCAGTTTAAGATCAATATCCGAAGCGCCACCCTGTATTTTCAGGTTACGGGTTTTAAAACCTGAAAGGTCGAAATCGACTTCCGCAGCACCCACATTTAGATCCAGATCCCATATAGGGCTGGGGTTGAGTCGTATATCAACATTATTCCTGATATTACCATCGTTAAACTCACCTTTATCCAGTGAAAGCTCGATTTTGGTAAGACTATCCTCGACTTTGGCTGTCATTGAATAATTGGCATTGTTATTGTCATGCTTTACTTCGATAAGTTTGCCGGTCGAATCATTGATTTTAAAGTTGCCAACGCCAATATTGAGCTTAAGCTCAGCGTACCTGGTGATCGAATCGAAATCCTCTGACATTACGTTGTTATACACCGTAACATTATCTTCATCGTTGCCGCTGCGATTATTATGATCATTCCATTCGAATTTCCAGTTATGGTTATCTTTAGGTCCGTACTGCTGCATAGCAACAAATGTTATTAACACTGTAAGTATTGAAAGCACCAGTTTGATCCAGTCTTTAACCGGGATAAGCGATATGCCCCAGAGGATCAGAATCACCGGCCAAAGTTGAAAAATGGTATGCCAGTTAAAAAACAGTACGCCTGTGTTTTTAAGGATAAAGAGGATTCCTATCAATACCAGCAGAAGTCCCCAGAATATTTTACGGTAGCTCATAGTATTCAGTTTTTATTTGTTAGAATAATAAATTAGTTGAAACACACAAAGAAGCGCTATTCTTTTTTGTCGCTTTTACGTTCGGCATAACTTGTCGCGATCAGCACCCCACCAAGTACAACAAGAACCAGCGGCCATAAATCGCGGAAATTAATGTTTGGAATGAACCTGTTAGCGAGGAATATCAGGCCAAGTGTAATAAGAATTATCCCTCCTATCAGGCTATTACGGTTCTCAGACTTTACCGGCATACTGAACACCTGGGAAGGATCCCTGCTGTAATCAGTTGTTTGCTGTGTGTCCGGATTGCCTGGATCAATGGGTTCAGCGGATCCCATATTCATATTGAACATGGTGATAGGTTCAAGTGGCAACGCAACCCACAATATGAGGTATACTACAGCCCCGCCACCTCCGGCAAAGGCAATGATCACAAATAATAACCTGATAATGATCGGATCGATGTCAAAATATTCGGCTATTCCACCTGCAACACCACCAAAAACTTTGCTCTTAGCTGAACGATACAAACGTTTATTCTTTTCCATGATTTTATGCATTTAAAATTGTTGTTTAAGCATGTGACGCAAAGATTGCATTCAGGTTACATCGGGGAGACATAAAAAGGGAATTATTTGATTGTGAACCTAGACAGGACGGATGACGGAGGCTGGATTTTGTTTTTCGGGTATCAGGAGTCAGAAGTAATAGGATAGAACCGATAAAATGCAAATTCTATTCTTCATCGTCATCGTCGTCGTCGTCAGGCTCCGGATCGGGAGAGACCCTTTTAGATACTAGAATACTTATTTCGAAAAGGCTATATAAAGGAACGGTGACAATTACCTGGCTGAAAACATCAGGAGGAGTAATTACTGCTGCAACAATGAGTATAATTAAAAATGCATATTTCCGGTTTTTTTTCAGAAATGAGGGTGTGATAATCCCAAGTTTCGAGAGCACATAAACCACTACCGGAAGCTCAAAAACAAGGCCAACTGACAGAATAGTAGAAGTAACTGTACTGATGTAGGATGAAAGTGATATCTGATTGGCGACGAGTGTACTTACCTGGTATGTTCCCAGGAAATTGAGCGTCCAGGGAACCATAAAATAATAGCTGAAAATAACTCCTACGAAAAACAGGAATGACATAATAAATACTGCCCAGCGCGCATACCGACGCTCCTTTTCATATAAGGCCGGCATAACGAATTGCCATAACTGGAAAATTATAAATGGAGAGGCCAATATAAGACCGGCGAACATTGACACAGTCATATCAGTCATAAACTGACCGGAAAGATTCAGGTTGATAATGGTAAGCGACATAGGTGGCAGGCAAAGCCCGTCAGCATGAAGCAACTCACCAAGTTTGCAGAGCCATTTATAAGTAACGAAATCAGTGCTCTTAGGTGCAAGTAATATTTTATCAAAAATAAACCTGCTGTTCGAGAATGCAGCTACCGACATGATCACCCATGCCAGTATCATACGTATAAGCCTTTTACGCAATTCAGTAAGGTGATCCCAGAAGGTCATTTCCTTCCCGGTATCCTCTTTTTTAAAACGGCCTTTTAATTTGAGAAGTGCTGCCAATTGAAAAAATATGAACGGCAAATTTAGCGAATTTTATTTCAGCACTGAAATTGAAATATTAAGCCTGAAAGGAAACAGAATCATTTAATGAGTTTTCCCTGGAAAAGTAATGCAATTAACCATTTCCTTATTTCCAGACTTATACTTTATCACAAAATCATCAACGCCTGATAGTATGGTATGAAATATTAAAGTGAAGAAACAACTTTTCACGAAAAAGATGTTTCTGTTTAACGATAATGTAGATAATAGCAGATTTTAGGAAACATCGGAGATATTATGACCAGTTTTCGGATTCCTGGTTCCGCCTGCTTGCACATTTTAAAACAGTAAACTTTACTAATAATTCATATATTGCACTTATTACTGCAGGTAACACTCGGCACTCGGCACCGGGCACCATACATGCTGCACCGGGCACTTATGAATGGATTTAAAAACTCAACAATCTTCGTAAACACAACCATACGAAATAACAGCTCATTTGTAATCATAAATGTTACTACCCTGAAATGTTAAAAAAAACACTTTTCTTTGCGCCTTCTAACCAATAAAACAATTAATTTTCAGATGAGTCCAATCCTTACTGCCGGTATTATCATTGTAAATCTTGCGCTTATTTCTTATTCTGTTGCTATCATTACCGAACAGCGAAAAAAAACAGTTAACACATTTGTCATCACTTTTCTCACAACAGGTGTATTGTTTGATATAACCGCCACAGTCTGCATGATTATTGGTTCAGAAAATTCATTTATGACTTTCCATGGATTAATTGGCTACCTTGCCCTGGGAGCTATGCTGATTGACGGAATATTACTATGGAAGTTATTGCTGCGCAAAGGAATATCATCGCCGGTGAGTAAAAAACTACATCTCTATTCAAGGTATGCTTACATATGGTGGATAATCGCTTATATTACCGGTGCAATAATAGTTGCCATGAGCTGATTTCACTAAAACAGAAACCCATTCTCTTATTTTTATCCGGCTTATTATTCCGGATGCAGATTTTATGCATGTTGTTGGTATTGCCATACCATATAACAACTCTCAAACTGTATCACAATGTTTCTTTATCTTTGGGCAAAAATTTCATCCGTAAATAAATACAAAACCAATATGAAATTCGATAAACTCCTTTTTCTGACGTTACTATGTATAGCTTCTTCCTTCATTAATGTTGATGCATGTACTGTTATAGTAGCCGGTAAAAAAGCAACGGCGGATGGTTCAGTTATGATTTCGCATACCGATGCAGGACCAGATTCGAGGATATTCAGGGTGCTGGCGCAAACATTCAAACCCGGTGATAAAGCCCCGGTTTACTGGGGAATACAGGATGCCGACAGAGCATTGAATGACGACGGAAATATTTTAGGCTATATTCCACAGGTGGAAAAAACTTATGCTTATTTCCAATCTGCCTATTCCCATATAAATGAATATCAGCTGGGTATTGCTGAAAGCACAACGGCACAAAGAGAAGAGTTGGTAGTTACCCTTGAAACCGGCAAACAGATCATGACCATTGAACAAGCCATGATTTTTGCACTTCAAAGATTTAAAAAAGCCCGCGAAGCAACCCGCTTTATCGGCGAATTAATGACAACCTACGGGTTTTTGCCTTCTTCGGGCGATGGTTCCGAAACACTGGTGATAGCCGATACCGAAGAAGCCTGGGTTCTTGAAGTATTCGGCGTAGGACCGGGATGGACACCCGAAAGCGGAAAGCCTGGTGCTATTTGGGCCGCACAGCGCATGGGCGACGACCAGGCTGCCATGATCCCGAACTGGAGCATTATCAAAGAAATTAATGTTGCTGATAACAAAAATTTCATGGTTTCGGCCAATTATATGAAGGAAGCAATCGACCGGGGCTGGTACGATCCTGCTTCGGGGAAACCTTTTATCTGGCAGGAAGCCTACACACCTTTGCCTGAAGAGTATGCTACCAGCAGATTCTGGTTGTTTTACCAAACTTTCACTCCTAATCTTAAAAAATGGCCCGATCGTTTTCTTGATCCTTCAAATCCATACAAAGGAATGGAGCCCTATTTCCAGGTGGTAGAGCCACTTTCGTTGTATCCATTTTCGGCCACTCCTGAGAAAAAAATCTCCGTTCAGGATTTGGTTGCTTTTCAGCGTTCTACTTTCGAAGGAACCATTTATGATATGACATCCTATCCCGAATGGCTGGTACCGGATGGAAAAGGGAATTATGTGAAAAGTCCGTTGGCTACGCCGTTTCCGGGAAGTGATATGCGCAAACTTATGAAGCAGACGTATCGCCGACCCGTTGCACGCCACCGTGGCCATTATGGTATGATTATGCAGCTTCGCGGCTGGCTGCCCGATGAAATTGGAGGTGTTTACTGGGTTTATCTTGACAATCCCTATTTCAGCCCTTATGTGCCCATTTATGCCGGGAATATCTCGGTGGCTGAAACCTACACTATTTACGATCCAAATAAATATGATGAGAAATCGGCACGCTGGGCCATTGATTTTGTGGATAACCTGGCCAACCTGAAATTCCAGGAAATAATTAAAGACGTTCATGCTGTGCGCGACCCCTTTGAAAATGAGATTTTTTCGAAACAAGCCCAGGTTGAAGCAGAGGCATTAAGCCTGTATAAGAAAAGTCCGCGTGAAGCACAGGAATATCTGACCGCTTATACTAACGGATTGATGAATAATGTAGCCGAAATGTATATTGGATTAAGAAATTCGATTATTACGAAGTATACGAATAACAGGGAATAATTCCTGCTTGTTGTATATAATCCATTTGTATTCATAAGGTAAACCGAACCAAGATGATAAGTAGCCAACGATCGGTAGTGATAAATCGTGCAATTAGATTGCCATTCGTGTTTTAGCACATATCAAATCATTCAACATACTGATTGTTGCATTTATAATCGAGCTTTCTTGTGGAAATCAATTATTTGAAAACCATCATCTTTTTAGTCACAATTACTTCGTTTGCCTGAAGCTGGTAAAAGTAAACGCCAGCCGGCAATCCTGTTAAGCTGAAATTCACCTTATGTTTTCCTTTTGCCTGATCGCAATCGAGGAGAGTTTTAACTATTTGTCCAGTTAAGTTATGAACGCTCAAAATAACATGAGCATTTTCGGTGAGTAGCCAGGAGATGGTTGTGGTTTCAGAACATGGATTGGGATAGTTCTGGAAAAGCTGACAGCCATATCCAGGATTAAGTTGAGTTGTTCCGTTTGAATTGGCTTGTGAATACTTTACAGTGCAATAGTCGCCCGGCCAATCCATCCATCTTTCGCCGGTTACATATACATTTAACAAAGTATCAACAGCAATATCACTTTGCCAATATTGAATACCCTCGCCTGCACGCCATACTTCTCCTCCGTCCTGATTGTATTTAATAGCGATCATTCCATTTAAATTACCTGATGTATATACTGAATTTTGCTTGTCGGCAGTAATTGAGCAAGGAAACTTATACGTGACAGCCGGAGGGAAAACCGTCCAGAGTGAATCGCCGCCGGAAGTGAATTTCTTTATAAAATTTTTGTAAGACCCGTTTGACAGACGAAATCCACCGGCGACAATTATGTTGTTGAACTCATCAACCGTTAAATCATAGAAAACGGAATTGCTTGAATAATCAGGGTTGATAATTTGTGTCCATGCCGGTTGATTGCCACCGGTATATTTAAGCAGTAACAATTTGTTTCCCAGGCTTGAAGCATTGCCCATGAACTGGGTTATAATTACCTGGTTTCCTTCCGAATCAATTATCATTTTTGGTGGCGATGCCATACCCCAGTTCGTATCAGGAAGAACATAATCAACAAAGTTACCTCCAACCGTTACTAAGCGTAACGAAGTTTTACCATCTTTTGAACCATAACCGAGGGCATAAACCTGCCCATTTTGATTGACTCCTATGGATGTGCCCACTGATGCTGAGCTATCCTGCCAGTGGTAAACCATACTGTTGCTTCCACTTGGCATATAGGATAAAACAACCATATCATACCCTGTACCACCGCTATTTAATGCGCCTCCCCAGCTTTCGCCGGTAACAAATACGCTGTTGTTAAATGTAGCTATATCGTTAGCCCGGTCGGATGAGTTGGGATCAGGATTCAGGTATCGTTCGAAAAACATTTGTTCGCCCGAAAGATGATTGTATTTAATGGTTGTAATAAAAAGATCATCATCCCGGTCAGGTGGTTTATGTGTGTAACCGGTGATCATAATGTCCTGCTCGTTGTCAATGGCCAACCCACTGATATCGTCGGAGTTAAGACTGCCGGGTTCTTCAAATATGGAAGTCCAGAGCGAATCGCCCCGGGCATTATATTTAGTCACACACATTTCTCCGCGGTTACTTACATTAGTATTTGAAACTCCCGCAACAATCACATTAGCTGAATCATCAACAGCTATAAATTTTGCTTTATCAGCAAGTGTTGGCACAGCTGAAAATCTCTTCATCCATTCCTGCTGCACCTGAGCAACAGAGAATATACAACTGCTAAACAATATAATCATTATAAAAGCTAACTTTTTCATTTATACCCCCTTTCAGCTTAAAAAATTTATGATTTAATGAGTCACTTAGTATATCACCATCTTCTTAGTTTCCAACGCACCACCAACTCTTAGCTGATAGAAATACACCCCCGCAGGTAAACCGGCAGGCTCAAAAACAACCTGGTGATATCCGGATGTTTCAACCTGGTGAACCAGTGTTCTTATTTCACATCCGGTATAATTATAAAGCTTTAGAATGACAGGACTTTCAGTTTTCAACTGCCAGCTTATAATTGTAGAAGATTTAACCGGATTTGGAAAGTTAGTCAGTTTGAATAAAGAAGTTGTTTCCGCACGCGGCCTTTCCTGGCTCCCAACAGGGAAATCATCGATGGTAAATGAAGCGATACGTGTTCTCCAATCCATATTGCTTGTTGAAGCATAATATTGATTGGTATACCAGAATGTTCTGTCGTCAACCGGATCAACTGTTAAAGAGGAATAATCGCCCCATCGTCCAGAATAATCAGTTTGAGCACCTGCTCCCTCTATAATAGACTCTTCTGCATAAGTCATTAAACCTAAAGTATCCCCTGATCTTCTGGCAGTTGCCCGGATGGAGGGATACATATATTTCCCGGAAATCGAATATGCAAGGGCAATATTTCCGCTTCCGTCCATTGATATGCTTCCTATCCACCGATGGTTGGTATCGGGAGCATATGTTCCCTGCTGGTATAGGTACCATGAAGTATCATTCGTCCTCAATTCGTACCACCTGATTCCGGCATTACCATTGGCCTTCACTGTACCATTGGCTACAATTGCTTCATACGTGCCAAAGTTCCTGTACTGAAGCCGGTTCATTAAACGTGGCGATAACTGATCCAGTTTTTGTGATGCGCCTTTTTGTGGTATGAGAGAACTAAAGCTGCTAAAAGATTCAGTGCTGATGTTCTGTGGCCCTTCGAAGACCGTGTTTGCCGGATCAATCCAATCCGTGTGCAACGTATAAAGATCAAGCCGATCGGAGGCGTCAGATTGAGAAATAAAATATCCGGGGGTGCCGGCAGGAGGAACCTGTCCATCCAGATCGGCAGGCAGTATTTCAGGCTTGCTACTTG
This sequence comes from Bacteroidales bacterium, assembly GCA_038204995.1. Lineage (GTDB taxonomy): Bacteria > Bacteroidota > Bacteroidia > Bacteroidales > UBA4417 > UBA4417. Next base: position 62,398 of record JBBRCH010000008.1, read on the forward strand.
GCAGATTAAAACTTGCCATCCTTGCTGTATTGCCAACCAGCATCGAATCACGTTCAAATACTACAGCACCTACTGAGAGCCAGCTGGTACTTCCGGAAGCAAATCTTCTGATCGACATATAATATCCATCAGGCCATACGGCAAGTTTCGGATAATCCGGCATATCAACAAACTGAAAAGCATAGCGATGCCATGCTCCTAAAGGATCGCCTGTTTGTGAAACGGCAATTAGCTCATAAAAAGGGCCATTGGGGTAGTTGGGCAGCGAAAACTGGGTGATAAGCCATCTGTCGGCCAAGTGGTCATAGATCACAATCGGATCACCATCGCTGGTATGGATGCCGGGAAATCCTTCCCAGATGGTACCTATCGAAGCCGGGCCATACATTAGATCACCTGTTTTCGAATAAATAGCGAAACTTGTATTTACTGCCTGAATATAATGATTTGCCCCTATATCCCCCGTAGGATCGGGTGGAATGTAGCCGCTTATATTATTAATTCCATCAAAATTCACAATAGTAGTATTGGGATGCAATACCCCGGCTTCGCTTTGCAAAACAGGATCGCGACCAGCATTGGCATCAACCAGAATATTCACGCCTTCTTCAACAGGGGAAAAGGGCGGATTCGGGACTATTTTCACTTCTCTTGATTTTGCGCTATCGGGCTTAATAATAGGTATATCAATCAGTTTTGGAGAAATGTCGTGTGCTATCGGGTAAATGATTTCCGTGGGATGCATGGAAATTCGTTGCGCAATAACAGGTTTCGATGTTGCCAGTATGAACGGCAGGATCATTGCTACGCTTTTTACAGCTGTAATAATAGGAGAATTCATACGATTTATAGGTTAATTGGTTTAAAAGCAAAGGTTGTGTTTTAGAACAATGTAGGTCGAAGATTTCAAAATAGCAGTGCAAAGGACTTGGTGCTTGGTTCTTGGTGCTTGGTGCAGGGTGCTTGTGCTTGGCGCTTGATGCTTGGTGCTGACATTGTGCTTGGTGCTTGGAGGTATGCAATCTGGATTAAGCATACGTATGTTTTTCAAATCAATTTTACTATGCAGTCATTCCTAAGCACTGAGCACTAAGCACTAAGAGCTTAAAAATTAATACCCACAATCTCCTATAACACAACCAAAGCAAATAATAAGAATTACTACTGTAAGAGTTCGAAAAGAAATCAATACAAGAAATATGGAGTTAAAAGAATCATACAGGTTAGAACAGACAGGACAAGTCGAATAAGCGGACAATAATAATCTGATGAGGCAGCATCACAAAAGAATATTTATTCCTTAATCAGGGAACTATAATTATTTCAGGTTTTAGGTGATTTCTTTTATCTGCATACGATCATTTTCTTTGTTTCAACCCTCCCATCTGCCTGAAGCTGATAGAAATACACCCCCGCAGGTAAACCGGCAGGCTCAAAAACAACCTGGTGATATCCGGATGTTTCAACCTGGTGAACCAGTGTTCTTATTTCACATCCGGTATAATTATAAAGCTTCAGTATTACAGGGCTTTTGGTTTGCATCTGCCAGCTTATAGTTGTAGAAGATTTAACCGGATTAGGATAGTTCATAAGTTTGAAAGCAGAACCAGACTCCGCCACAGGATTTTCTTTCATTCCGACAGGAAAATCATCGATGGTAAACGAAGCGATACGAGTTCTCCAATCAGAAGAGCTTGTTGAAGCATAATATTCATTGGTGTACCAGAATGTTCTGTCGTCAACCGGATCAACTGTTAATGAGGAATAATCGCCCCATCGTGGAGGATCACACGTTTGAGCACCTGCGCCCTCAATAATTGACTCTTCTGCATAAGTCATTAAACCTAAAGTATCCCCTGACCTTCGTGCAGTTGCGCGAATGGATGGATACATCCCAATTCCGGAAACAGAGTATGCAAGTGCAATATTTCCGTTTCCGTCCATTGATATGCTTCCCATCCACCGATGGTTGGTATCGGGAGCATACGTTCCCTGCTGGTATAAATACCAGGTGGTATCATTCGTCCTTAATTCGTACCACCTGATTCCGGCATGATCTGTATTATCAGCATCCACTGTACCGTTGGCTACAATTGCTTCATACGAGCCAAAGTTCCTGTACTGAAGCCGGTTCATTAAACGTGGCGACAGCGGATCCAGTTTTTGAGAAGAGCCTTTCTGTGGTATGCAGGATCCGCCATAGGTGCTACACATATTACCGTCAAAAGCTACCGTGCTGATATTCTGTGGTCCTTCGAATACCGCGTTTGCCGAATCAATCCAATCAGTGTGCAACTTATAAAGATCAAGCCGATCGGTGACACCATCAGTTTGAGAAATAAAATATCCGGGGCTGCCGGCAGGAGGAACCTGTCCATCCAGGTCGGCAGGCAGTATTTCTGGCTTGCCACTTGGCAGATTAAAACTTGCCATCCTTGCTGTATTGCCAACCAGCATCGAATCGCGTTCAAATACTGCAACACTCGGTCCGAGCCAGTTGAGACTTCCGGAAGAGAATCTTCTGGTCGACATATAATATCCATCAGGCCACACTGCAAGTTTCGGATAATCCGGCATATCATCAAACTGAAAAGTATAGCGATACCATGCTCCTAAAGGATCGGCTGTTTGCGAAATGGCAATTAGCTCATAGAAAGGTCCATTTGGAAAGTTAGGTAACGAAAATTGGGTGATAATCCATCTGTCGGCCAGGTGGTCATACAACACAATAGGATCGCCATCGTTCTGAATGTGGGGAAGTCCGGCCCATAGAGTACTAAGAATGGTAGGACCATACATTAGATCACCGGTTTTTGAATAAATAGCGAAACTAGTATTTACCGCCTGGATATAATGATTAGGTCCGACATCTCCGGCTGGATCGGGTGGCCAATAGCCGTCTTTATTATTAATTCCATCAAAATTCACAATCGTAGTATTGGGATGCAATACGCCGGCTTCGCTTTGCAAAACCGGATCAAGACCTGCATTGGCATCAACCAGATTATTAAAGCCTTCTTGAACAGGGGAGAAGGATGGATTCGGGACTGTTTTCGCTTTTGTTGATTTTCCGCTATCGGACTGAATAATAGGAATATCAATCAGTTTTGGAGAAATGTCGTGTGCTATAGGGTAAATGATTTCCGTGGGATGCATGGAAATTCTTTGCGCAATAACAGGTTTCGATGTTGCCAGTATAAACGGCAGGATCATTGCTAAGCGTTTTACATCTGTAATAATAGGAGAATTCATACGATTTATAGTTTAGTTGGTTTAAAATCAAATATTTAGCATTACTGAAGTAAGTGCTCGAAAAGAAATCACTACAAGAAATATGGAGTAAAAAAATAATAATACAAGGTTAGAACAGACAGGACAAGTCGAATAAGCGGGCAATAATAATTTGGTCAACCTACATTACATCTGACTATTGATTCCTGAAGCAGAAAAAAAATAATTGTTTCAGGTTTTAAAGGTAGTGAATACTTCAAAAAAAAGCAATCATAAATGAGTCTTTTTTGTATTAAAGATTTTACATCCTTATTTTCGGAATATAAGGAACCAGAACTGAAGAATACAAGGCTATCATTCCCGCGATTCCGGCTGAAACGGGATGAATAAGTTAGATAACCTTGTTTTTTATTATTTGTGGCCAATTCAGGCTGTGCTTTCGGTTCTCATTCAATGAAATTTATATGTTTATTTCGCTTTTTATCTGACTAAATTTAATAATACTGGTATATTTCAGGATCAGGACCCTAAAGATTTTGCTTTGTACTTCAAATGGAAACACGATACTCTTGAAAAACTAATTTGAATTTTATCAGGTTCAAAACCGCATCACCCGCGGTGTTTTTTCATTTTTGTATTATTAGTTTTTTTGTCACACTTCCTTTATCCATAATTATACGGCAGATATATACTCCGTTGTTTAAATTGCCTGTGTCAATTTCCTGAGTTTCATTTCCTGTTGGGATTTGTTTTTTGACGAGTTTTTTACCTGTCAAATCGTAAATTTCGATGGTAGTATTTTGAACTCTGCACTCCGAACTCTGATCGTTGAACTTGCCCACCGCCGGATTAGGAAATAGATTGATATTTTCCGCTGGTTTAGTTTCATTGATTAACAGAGGTGGAAAGCTGACCATATTTTAAAAGCGTTTTTCCGTTGCCAACCACATAACCGTTGGTGGGTGAGGTGAAGTGGACTCCTCTTAAGAAATTAGTGATAAGTCCTGCACCTTCAACTTGCCAGTTTACTCCACCATCCGATGTTTTTAATATAGTGCCTTGTGACCCAACTGCCCATCCTTCATTTTCATTCATAAAGAAAAGGTCATACAGTGAATGAAGGTCAGGTTCGGGATTTGTTTGCGATGTCCAGGTATCTCCACCATTTACTGTGTGACCAATTAATCCGTAATTTCCAACAACCCAACCTTCGTCATCATTGATAAAGAAGATAGAATTATAAGATCCTACAGGACCAGATTGGAATTCCCAGGTTGAACCATTGAAATACATAATATCATTTCCACCGCAAAGCCAAACATTATTTACAGAGGGGGAACTAATTCCACTAAAGTTAGTTGGTTGCCCTGTATTTAAATTTGTTACTCCTGCAGGTGCAATGCTAAACACTTTACCACCATTCCCACAGCAATAGCCTTGCGTTGCCCTTGCAAAATCCATATTGTTTAAAGATGAAGACATTGCTCCATGAAAGTTCCAGTTTACCCCGCCATCAATGGTCCGGTAAACAAATCCGCTTCCGCCACCGGTAAAACCTTCATTTTCATCAATCATATAAATAGCTGCTGTTGAAGTGCCAAGACTTGTCGTTTGAATTTCAAATGTTTCTCCGCCATCGGTGGTGTGGTATATTTCAGCGCCTGAACTGCTGGAAATCCAGCCTTCGTTTTCATCAACAAAACATACCGAGGTAAGGTAACCGCTTATCGGACTGTTTTGAGTTGTCCCTGAAATGCCTCCGTTGTATGTAAGCTTTTTCATACCATCCCGACCTACGACCCATCCTTTATTCTCATTTACAAAATCAACCGCATTAAGCTGGTTTGGTATATTGAGTTGTTCCTGCCAGGTTTCCCCTCCATCGGTTGTATGCAATATAACTCCTCTTGATGTTCCGGCTAAATCAACTAGATCGCCATCGACTGCCCATCCTGTGGAATCATTAATGAATTCTAGATCCTGCAAAAAACCAAGGTAACCCTTGGTCTGTATTTCAAAATCGGTTCCCGCACCTGAATTTTTAAGAATGAGGCCATAATGACCTGAGACCCAAACCTATTCGTGGGCCCACTGATCTTTAACATCATAAAGAGTGGAAGTAAGTCCTGAATTTTTTTGCTCCCAGGTGCTTCCATTATCAATGGTTTCCAATATTTTACCATCCCAGCCAACGGCATAAGCCACATCTGTTCCGATATTGATGATATCATTCAGGTTATAACCCGACTCTTCGTATTCTTTAACCCAGGTTTGACCTTTATCCGCGGTATGCCATATATTTGCCTGCTGCCCTGCAACCCTGATGTTATCGAAATCGCCAACGTGCACTGAAAGAAAATCAAGGCTGGTTGTCACGTTCCGATAGCTCCAGGTCTGACCATGATTATTGGTATATAAAACCAATCCGTCAGGGCCGGCAACCCAGGCTTCTTCGCAGTCGATATTGTCAATTGAATACAGATTTGTACTGAATGGAATGCTTTGGTCTTCTCAGGAATACCAGAAATCATTGGATCGCAGGATTGTTCCGTTTTCGCCAACTGCCCATGGACAACCACTGACCTCATCATTAACGAATGAGGTACCCGAATGAAGATCCTCCGAAGTGCTGTAAGGATAGTGTGTTATTTCAAAACCATTTTCACATTCGATCACTAATTTAAGGAGACCGTTATCGCCTGCCATAAAGGCCATAAGGTCGTCGTGCATATAAACGGAATTGATGTTTTCTTTAATCCCCAGATCAACCAATTGCCAGGTTAAGCCGCCATCCAAGGTATGAACAGCAGCGCCTTTGGGGCCAACTGCCCAGCCATAATCCCTTAAAAAATTAATGCTGTACAATGGGTTTCCTTGTGGAAGTGGATTTTGCCAGTGCCAGCCGGGTTGAGCAAAAATAATGCTGGAAAAGAATAACAACACAGCTAAAAAAGATATCTTTTTCATGGCTTTATAATTAAAGATACATGAGTACAACAGCTTTTTCGATTATAATCTCATGCATCTGAGTTTATTCAGCAATACAAACTCCAGTCTCTCAATAATAGTGAGTTATATACTGGACAGAAATAAAAATCTCCCTAAAGTTACAACATTAAAGCCCGTTAATCAACTACTTATACATTTTTTGATTCAAAATATTCAGAACTCAAAAATGTAGATATTTCAATATTTTCTGCAGACATTGATACAAAAGAGAAAGCGGGTTCATTGAGATAGGGTTACTTAACGAATTTTTGAGCACCGCTGAATTTGATTTAAAAATCGAAAAACAGGCTGTTGGGCAGGCATAAAAAATAATATGATATAACCCATCTTGTATTTAATTCATGTTATCTTGCTTGATTATTTAGTTCAGATAGCCCAATTAAAATATTACAGGTTAATTATTACGGGCCACATGAAAGTTTAATCGGCAGAATGAGATCTCCCGATAAATTATTCTTTTTCATTGCAGGCTGATAACCGGTATATCTTGTGTAATTATATTAAGAAGATTAATTCTGAAAAGCTTTAAGATTTATTTAAAAAGAAATTTACTCACTCTATATTTGATTGAATTATTTACTATATTAGCAACAATATTCATGCATTGTTCAATTTTGGGAAAGTGCGTCTGTTCAAATAGTTAACGGAAGAAATATCTAATTACAACAAAAAGCCAATACATCTGTTAGAGTACAATTAAGATTAATAATATTAAATACCAGTATCAAAAACCCTAATTCATTAACGAGTACTAAAAAAAACCATTATGAACAAAACTGATTTAATTGACGTAGTTGCTGAAAGTGCCGGTTTAACAAAGGTTCAAGCAAAAAAAGCTATTGATTGCTATCATGAAACCATAGCAGGTGCTTTAAAAAAAGGAAATCGTGTTGAAATCCTGGGATTTGGATCATTTTCAGTTGCAACGAGGGAAGCCAGAATAGGCCGTAACCCTAAAACAGGCGAAGCTCTAAAAATTAAAGCAAAAACTGTTGCCAAGTTCAAACCAGGCAAAGCTTTATCTGAATCATTATAGTAGTATTTTTCTTCTGCCGAATTCAGGTAGTAGGCAATTGAAAAAGCGTTTGTTGTGACAGCTAAGCTGTCAACAATGAGCGCTTTTTTATTTTATTTGAGTCCCCTACGCTATCCGTTTCACAAGGATTTCGTATTTCTTCCTAAAAAAAAGGGATCAGTAAATACGGTCTGTTATATTTTCTAAAGTTTCTAATTTTACCAACCTCATTTCCAATCTCCTGTTTTTCGTCCGCAAAACGGGTCAAAGCCTTCGGGCCATCCGAATCCAAGGTTATCCACATCTCCGATCCTGATAATAAAATCCGCTTCGGAGGTAGTCTTCAGGGCTACCTGCTGGCTCGGCCAGTCGGTATCGTCAGTTACTGTATTTACCTATGCCTTCAGATTAAAAACAAATACCTGCATGAAAGCTGAAGTAAGTCGGGCGAAAAAGATCTTTTTCATAATGCGTCAATTAAATCTAAATAACATATCTATCATATATATATGCTTTTTGATCAACCTGTTGACCACTTCCTATTTATATGTCAATTTGCTTTCGAATTATTTCCGGAAACAATAAAAACTTAACAAAAAAAGCTTATCTTTATGACCATAACAATCTCATGAATATGTGGAACAATGTAAGGTACCTGTTACCTATCCTGCTTCTGCATGTAAACCTTTCAGCGCAAAATCAGGGAACTCTGAAAGGATTCTATGGTACTGTCAATACAGGTCCCGGCATCGTAAATGGCAACATTAAAAATGCCGAAATCCAGACCACTCCGCAATTTGCCATGCATTTCTGTGTTGGTTATTTTGTCAATAAAACTTTGCAGTTGGGATTAACAGGAAACGGTTGGTTGTTTCAGCCTTATCGCTCAACGCGAACGGAAGAAAAGGGAGAAAGTCTGTCGAATTCGATGATTCACGTGCAATTTTACCCCACCACACGATACAGGTTGTTTATAAAAGGTGGTTTCGGGATAAGTAAATATAAAAACAACCGCCCTTTAGAGGATAATGGCAAAGGTCATGCATTTATGACAGCGTTAGGGTATGAAAAACAAGCCGGCAAAAAAGAATTGCTATTAGGTGGCCAACTTTCTTATTCGAACGGGAGACTCAGATACGGGGACCTATATACAGCTGCTGACCAATTGCAACGTAAATTCCAGGTTTTTGACTTTACCTTTTTTATAGGACTCGATTGAAATATTCTTTATTCTGAATTAAGGAAACGATTTCAATCATTTTAGTATGAAAATAATATGCATGGGTGTAAGCTATACTTAAAGAAGCCTTAACGTCTCTTGGGGCAGTTCTATCCAGGTATGTATGCTTTCACTATCATCGTCCTTGTTTAACGTAGGCATCAGGTTCTTTCTGCTTCACTCTTCTCAGAAATAAGAAAGCTTCTTCTTCTCTTTCGAACGGACCCAGAAAGATCACAATCAGATCAGGCTTAAGCATTGGAAAATCATTCGAAAGCGTGGATGTAACATCAAAACCATAATTCTTATACTTGATTCCTCTTTCTTCTGCTGCCTTCCTTTCTGTTAAAGGAAAAGCACCAACAATAACCAGCCATTGTGGTTTTTCATTCGCTGATGTAATATCAATTGCCGGGTGATCTTCACTCTTCTTAACTTCCCCGTTTTGCGTAAAATCCTGATGAGGAATATTATTTTTATCAATAATTATCCTATCATTTTGAACACTGAAATAAACAACCACCAGAACAATCACCAATACCACAATTGCAATCAGGAGTTTACTGTATTTTGTAATAAATTTCACAGAACCTGATTGTTCTCTTTTCGTATACGTGTTAATTTCAGGATTATGTGGCTGTGGTTCAGGGGCAGGGTGTGGTTCGGCACTTAGTTCCTTATTCATAAGAAGTTGGGCGATATCTGCAAAAAGATTATCGATTATCTCTGACGCTTGTCCGAATTTATGGCCAGTCAAATCAGCCGCCTGGATCTCCCTGAAACAGTGAGGTGGCTGGACAGAATCCAATAAAATCGGAATCAGGATACCACGCTTCTTCCCTTCATCAGCTTCCTCATTCACCCAATCGGAACCGGTAGAGTACTGTGACCAGATGACAACGATACAGCGTGCATGCTCAAGGGCATTTCCTATATGGCTACGCCAGGTCTTACCTGCAGGGATTCTGCGGTCCCAGAAAACAGACCAGCCCCGCTTTTCAAGTACATTGACAAGTTCTTTGACCCGGTTTACATCCTCGCGGGCATAACTTATAAAAATATCGAACATAGTCTATTTATTAGATCCATTCCGGGATTAATAAGCCAAAGAAATTCCATTTCTATAGCCTGCAAATTTCATGACTGGTTAAAGATGTTATCATCTATTCCAGAAGTAGTAAATGAAAAGAAACTGGTCACAAATTATACCACTGTAGAATTTTAAAACAACCTTTGGCCTGTTATAAATTCACATTGGTATTACATTCAATGTAAAATTACAAAATTCAAATCCATTAGTCAACTGAATACTGTGTTTTGCTGAAATCCAGTAAAAGGTTTGCATACCAATCTGCTGCCTTGATGGCGAACAAAATGCATATCTGAGATTAGAAAAAACAGTCTGGTGACGACTGTAAGGCGGAACCCCTTTCTCCACATAGGGAAAAGGGGTTCAGAATCAAAATCTAAAAATTTCTTTGTTTTTATTTTACGATCATCTTTTTCATTTCAGTCCAGTCGGGAGTAACCACTTTCAATAAGTAAATTCCTTTGGAATTTGACGATAAGTCGATACTCATTTTTCGGCCGTCCCAGTCAAATTGTCTGATCGGCCGGCCTGTATTGTCGAACACCTGTAATATTGCATTCCTGGCTGAAGCAGATGAAAGTACAGAAACTTCAAACTTTCCGGATGTAGGATTCGGGAAAACATTGAGTACGGAGGATGAAGGCACATATTTTTTTTCGGTGAGAATGAAAATCGGGCTATCCGAAAATGAAACCAGGTTACAGGCAACATCCAAAGTTGGATTGAATCCATCGTTACAGTCACTGCATGTAACACCTGTAACACAATCCGGATTGTTGGGATGGCACTGATCCATGTATTGTTCATAAAAAATGTAGCTAAGTTCGATATTCCGACCAGGTACAAAGCCATCCATATCAAAATCGAACCATTGAGCGATAGATCCGGGACACCAGCCTGCACGGTTATATTTATAAGTACCGTTTTGTGGCTGACAGCCGTCAGGATTAGGATTACAAACTGTCCAGTTGTGCTGGGTGAAGGTTTTAACTCCATTTACCCACAGATTATGAGTAGCATTGTAAAATTCAGCAGCATTTCCGGTATTGAGAGTTCCCCAGCCATGGCCGGTTGAAACCAGCTTAAGCTTTGATGCAACGGTATTATCAGGATAGGTATAGTTAAATGTATCAACTGGTTGTGGACGGGCGTAGTCACCAAAAGGAAATACTTCTTTCCAGACTTGTTTCACCATACTGTATTTATGAGGCGGAATTCCCTGCCTGAAATCCAGAGATAAATCATACAGATACCCGTTATCGAGCGTGCTGCAATTTACTCTGAAACTGACTTTTCCCTGTAAAAGTGACATATAATCTGTCAAATCTATATCGTGCGAACATGCCACGCCATAAGGAGTTATGTAACGAATAATTTCAAACCAGTTTCCTTCTTTGTCCCTTGCATCAACACTGGCAACCCTGTCCCATTCGCCACAACCTCCGGTTGGGCAATGCACCTTTAGTGTGGCATTAATCCTGTCGTAAGCGCCAAGGTAGGAAGGAAGTTCTGCATCAACAGTAAAAGTACTGACCGTCGGGTTGAGCCAGATATCCTTAAAAGCATCTACCGAAATATCAGTAGCATCAGGCACAACATTAATATTAACATTCTTAGATCCAACTGCGCCATAATTAGTTGTTGATAAGATTTCAATTGTGTAACTTCCATAGGTGGGAGGAGTCCACCATCCTATAAAATGACCATTATAATAATTCTGGGCATCAATGGTTTGCCCGTTAACACGGAACTGAACATGGTCAACATAAAATAATTCAGGGAACGTGATGGTGGATATCACTGCAAGCTGAATCTGCGAAAGCGAAGGAACATGCACATCGCCTGCGAGAGGATTACGCGCATCAATATCCGGAACATGCCAGTTGGGATTAAGCACGTGAAAACTCTGAATTACCGGATCAGCAGGATCATACTGACTGTTGCCAGGCTGTGTTGCTTCCACTACTACCAATCCAGTATCGCCACTGAGTGTAATTGTATTGCCTGCAATGGATGCCGGACCAGAAAGTATGTTGAACATCACGTCCAATCCGGAAGTTGCTGTTGCTTCAACCTGAAATGGAGGGGCTGTGTTCAGTTTGTTGGGAATCTGGGCAAAGGAAATAGCCTGGTATGAGGTATCAAGTGTACCATTGAAATTAGAAGTAGGTCCGATCATAGCAAAATTCAGAAGGTCGGCATCACGTTCGGGAGTATAAACCTTTGATATGAGTTTGGTAATGGAAGTATTGTTGCCCCCCGGAACACCCTGGTTAAACTTGTAGTACATCTGCAAGCCAGCTTCGGTGCCAATAAGTTCATTTGCTATCATATCCTGGATTTCGGCCTGTGTAAGCGCCTTCGACCATGCCGAAACCTCGTCAATACGGCCTCCCCAATAAAAATTAAGTCCTCCTCCGGCGATACTCCTGCCTATTGCAAAAGGTATGTCTGTAGCTGTGAAATTGCCGCTGGCAGGCTTCGATCCTTTTAAGGTACCGTTTACATACAATTTAAGAATCGTGCCATCGTAAACCCAGGCAAAATGCTGCCATACCTGCGGTATGATAGTATTGGCAGGGGCAACGAACTCAAATAATGTATTGGCTGAATTAATAAACCTGCATTCAATTTTACCATCAGCCAGTTCGATCATGTAAAACCCCTGCGATCCCCGAAATCCCATCATTCCCTGGCCATATTCCAGCTGATCTTCATAAAACCACCCTGCAATTGTCATTCCGGGTTTGTTGGCAAGATATTGCGATCCGTTTTCGAGAAGCACATGGTCATCAACCTTATCGAAATGCAGGTACTGATTGGTCTGGGCTTTTAAGCTGAAGGATGCGGCAAGCATCAGCAGCATCATGATTAACCTTGTATTCATGTAGATTTTCTTCATCATATTATGTTTTATTTGGTTAATATATCTTTTATTGTGAGCAATTCTTTAGTCTCTTAATCTTAATGACAGTTGTGTCATTGTCAGTTCGGAATACGCCTTTTCTGAATAACTGGCGTGTAATTCAAAAGATGTCACCTACCAGGGAATCCACCAGATTTTATTTCCCGGTTCCTCTCCGCCTTGCCTGGCTTTTGCCTCGGTCCAGTTCACGGTATTATACTGGGTTTCCGAAGGCGGATATGGCATCCTGAAATGGGCTATCACTGCCCCTTCGTGAGGAGTTAAGCCGGTTCGCCTTGCTTCGGCATAAGCCTCCCAGGGCTGGCGAAATGCATCAATCCATCGTTGAGTATAAATAAAAGCAAGTTTTTCTTCATCAGTTGTAACATTCCATAAGTCGAAACGGGTAAGAACTGAAACGAAATTTACATCCGGAGGAATAGTAATTTTATCACTGAATCTGGTTCCTGATAAAGGCAGTTTCAAGGTATTGGAAACAGCCATCCACCAATTAACAGATGAATTCACTCCATTTGTATACTCAATATCGGCCTGGTTTTTATCGATCGCCACACCCATTCCTCTGAAATAGGCTTCTGCTTTAATAAAGTGGACTTCGGCCCCGGTCATCAGAATGATTGGCATGAAATTTTCATCCTGAATAATAAAGAAGTTAAACGGAGAGTAATTTACATTGCTTTTTATTTCATAGTTATAATCTCTATGGCTGCCATAAGGTAATCCCTGGGACGAAGGTGTGCTTGCATCAGGTATCTGTGGAAATGGTTTCCATTTGCCGGTTTCATCACCCTCGAAGAAAATAAACGCGCGTGGATCAAAAATTCCGCTTCCGTCAGGATCATCGCTGCTTGAAAACTGATGCCAGATATTGGAACCCATACGCAGCCCGTTATGCTCGCGGAACGACCAGCTGACACTGTTGTTGGTAAATCCGTTTGCAGCCGGCAACAAGCAGGCGCTTTCGAGCGCTGCGCCTGTAAAATCGTACCCAATCAGTACAGGCAACTCATTTTCGATAATATCCTTGATTATTCCATCCGCAATTTCGGGCTCTTTACCCGACATACGCATGGCATAACGTAAACGCATCGAGTTTGCTAATTTCCGCCACATTTTAAGGTTTCCGTTAAACAACTTGTCGAATGAAGCAAAAGTGGAGAAGGGTTCGACACGCGCCGTTGTATCATTGATATTTTCCGCAGCCCATGTAAGGTCATTAAGCAACGAAAGATAAATATCCCGCTGGCTGTCGTATTTCGGATGCAGGTACTTGAGATCCTGAAAACCATATCCGGCTTCTGAATATGGAATATCGCCAAATAAGTCGGTAAGCTTAAATGTTTTATATGCTTTGGTGACCAGGAGCATAGCTTTCATATTGGTAACCGAAGGGGAAGCCGGATAGGCTTCAAAGCGTTTTTCCAGCTCCCTGACTGATGGGAGAGCCCGATAATAATTTTGCCAGATATCTTCGGTACCTATGGTAAAATTCCCCCACGCTGACTGGGTAAGCGCTGCCTGTTGTGTTTGTTTGTAAAGAATTTCGTTATTGATATAAAACTGCTCATTCCCTGTCGGCAAAAGCGACTGAATCAGGCCGTTAAATATTGATCCGTCGTTGGCCGTTGTAAAACCCTGTGTATTAGTATCAATTACTTTAAAATCCTTTTTACAGGATGCCAGCATCATTATAAAGAGAAGTAAAGTATATATAATAGCGGTTTTCATGTGTTTTAATTCGTTTTTAAGGTCATTACTCGTCCCGATTTATCGGGATGGAATTACTCATTCCATTTATTTTATTAATGGTGTTCACTTCGGCAGGCTCAGTGCATCGCGTGCACTAAAGGTTCGCCATAAAGAAGTTTAACAGTATCTTCGGCTAGTATTATCGAATCGTGGCTGTTTCATCCTGTTTATTTTTGCTTTGATTAACTCTTTAATTCTGAACCTATCCATTTTTTATTTAAAAATTAACATTAGCACCAAAAGTGAACGAACGGGTGCCCGGAAAAGAAGCCCATTCAAATCCCTGCGCATTTCCTGATCCGATTACTCCCTCGGGATTAATCTTATCGGGAAGGGTGGTATAAATATAAAAAAGGTCGCGACCAACAACTGAAAGCGTCAGGCTTTGGAAAACTTTCATTTTTTTGAGAACATTAGGCGGAAGTTTATAGCTCAAAGAGATTTCTCGCATCTTAACCCAGGTATTTTCAAGTATACCGGGTGTAGAAACAAATTTTCCCCATCCACCGGCATTAGGCAGGTATTTGTAGTAATAATGCACCACTTTATCGTTGGGTGATCCATCTGCATAAACGCCATCCAGAATTACGCCTACATTACGGACATTCCCTTCGGGATCAGTATAGGGCAAGCCTCCGCCATCGCGTTCGAGCAGGGTTTCAGGGCTTTGGCCGGTTTGCAGGGCAATTACATAGGACCCGCAATAAATATCGCCGCCCCATTTGGTATCAACAAGAGCATTCAGGCTGAAATTTTTATAAATAATCTCAGAGGTCAGCCCGGCTATAAATTTGGGCGAAGCATTTCCGATCGGAACACGTGTATCCGTTATCAGGTATTTTGTTCCCTCGTCATTCAATATCCGGTTCCCTTTATCGTCATAAACGTAATCATAACCAGTAATAGTTCCGTATTCATCACCCTCGTAAAGTTCCATAGCCGGTCCGTTAAGCCCCCATATATCAGCCAGGTGATAGCTATCGGAATAACCGCCCAGGCTGACTATATAATTCCTGTTCCTTGAAAAATTAAGCCCGGCTTTCACAATCAGTTCATTAGTTTGTACAGGAACAGTGTTAATGATGACTTCATATCCCTTGTTTGATAGTTCGCCTTCATTAATAGTGATGCTCGAGGCACCCGAACTCACCGGAACCGGAAGGTTTAATATCTGGTTGAACGAATGCTTGTAGTAATAAGTAAAATCGATATCTATCCTGTTGTCGAATATACCCAGGTTAATACCAGCTTCATACCCGTTAACAAACTGAGGTTTCAACTCAAAAGGAGGGATAATACCAGGTAAAGAAGATGATTGCTGGCCTCCAAAAAGGTTGGTGTTATAATAAAAATTCTTCTGGTAGGGTGAAGCACTGTTTGCTGTTTGTGCCAAACCACCTCTGATTTTCAGAAAATACAGCCAGGGGACTTTTTCCTGGAGTTTGAATGCTTCTGAGGCTATAAAACTAATTGATACTGATGGATAAAAATAGGAGTTATTATTGTCAGGAAGGGTCGAGGACCAGTCGTTTCTTCCTGTGAGTTCAAGGAAAATAAAATTGTCGTAAGCAAGGTTGAGAAACGAAAACACCGAGTTGGTTCGCTGCTTCAGTATGGCTTCTCCGGGGGCCATCGATCCGGCTGAGTTTCCAGGATTGACAACTATTGTATTGCCATTTTCATCTGTCGAAAAGGAGTATTCGGTAAAATTAAGGAAAGTGTACATATTTGGATAGTACCATGTGCCGGAGTGCCCTGAAATACCGTATGATTCATAATTCCACCTGCTGCTGCCCACTGAAAACCTTGCATTTAGTTTTGACCCTAAAATACCATCTTTATGAGCAGTCACCAGGAATTCCATATTGTCGCTGGTCATTTTTGCCAGACTGCTGCTGTAACCTCCGCCTTGAATGCCAATAAAATCAACAGGCTTGTTCTTCGACATGAACTGTTCGACTGTATAATCGCGTCCAGCCCTTCCCGTGGCACTAAGCCATGAAGTAATATCGTAAATGAGGGCAACGGATCCTGTGTATTTATCACGATCCTGCCAGGTGTTGTTGTTATAATAGTTCCACCACAGGTGTTTATCAACATACAAAAACGGGTAACCCTCCTCCAGGTTTTGTGTACCATCAGCTAACTGATAGTTTTGCTTATCAATACCCTGGTAGCTTCGCGGCCACGAATAGAGATATCCTTTGCTGAAAGAATTACCATCCTCACCGATCATCGGGCTGTTCTGACGGTTAAATTTCACATAAGTCAGAGCGGCATCAGCCTTCAACTTATCCGAAATTTTAATATTGGTACCAAAATTTACTGTTGTACGGTTATAATTACTGTTATCGATTATTGGAGTATGATCCTGGCGGGTAAACGACAAACGCAGCGTTCCCTTATCTGTACCTCCCTGCACGGAAACATTATGAGTTTGTGTGTTCCCGTCGCGAAAAGCCATTTTGAGGTTATCAGGCTGAGGTGAATAATTGCGTATTTCACCATCCCACCATTTTACGTTCTGACCTTTCATTTCGGGTCCCCACGAAACAGCTGAGCCATAATAGCCAAATTCATCGGAAGTGGATGAAACTTCACCGTCCTGGTTCAGGATAAGTTTGTCAGTTCCATAAATTCCCGGGTATAAAAGAGTTCCGTCCGCACTAAGCGGGAATCCAGGCTCTGAGAACGTAATCGGGCCCCCGTGCCCGTATTTATTCTGTACCTCCCTATAGCGATATGGATGCGTAAGCTTGTAATTGAAATTATAAGTCACGCCAATACCATTCTGCTTTTTGCCGCGTTTGGTTGTAATCAGGATTACGCCATTGGCACCGCGTTCGCCATACAAAGCTGAGGCTGCACCGCCTTTTAGAACAGTATAATCCTGAATATCAAAAGCATTCAGGTCGGAAATACCATTCCCCCAATCCACACCACGGCCAACATCATTAAGGCCTGAAACATTATCCAACGGAACATTATCAACAACAATAAGAGGCTGGTTATTTTTAGCAAGGTTATTATTCCCCCTGATTACTATACGCGTTGATCCGCCCTCGACACCATCGCCTTGCGATACCATAACACCGGCAGAACGACCTGCAATTGCACCTATAACATTTGCCGTTGAAGAGCGCACAATCTCATCCGTATTCATTTTTTCGGATGAATAGCCAATTTCGCGTTTCTCCCTTTTCACACCCAGGGCCCCTACAACATATTCTTTAAGTTCTTTAAACTCAGGCTTCATGATTACATCAATTACCTGTTGATTGCCAACGGTAATTTCAACTTCAGAGTAACCAAGGAATCGGAAAACCAGAACCGATGTTTCCAAAACACCCGGCAGTTTATATTTCCCGTTTATGTCAGTAATAGTGCCCTGTGTAATCCCTTTAATCATAATAGTTACTCCGGGTAGTGTTGCACCATCATCCTCGGCTGTAACTATACCCGTAATAGTCCGGTTCTGGGCAATGGCACCAAAGGCAACTGCCAGGATGAAACTAACAAAGACAAGTAATTTCTTCATGCAATAGTGATTTTTATTATCAGGTAAAATTCCATCAATCCATGCAACTTTATTGATCAGTATTGAATTGAAAATATTTTAAAAGGTACAGATGTCCCACAACACTTAATTATAAAATTATTAAAGTTGCTATCACAAAAATAGGAATATTATCAAGAAAGCTTAAAAAAATAGTAAAAAAATTTGGCCCGGCTTATATTTCTATGATGATACGATTAATGCATACATTAACCCGGGAATATATTATATTCAACAGCTAATCCGGAATTCACAAAATCATGTTCCTGTTTGAAATAAAAATGTAAACTTTACACAAAATCTGTTCAGGATGTTCTTATACTGATCAGATCACCTGAACTGAATCATCGTTTGAATCCCGAAGAAAACTGACTTAAATATGAGGGAACATCACCATTTTATCCACCATAAACCTTACGGCTACCTGTGCCAGTTCGTATGTGAACTTCCCAGGAAAAAACTGGTTGGTTCATTATTTGATTTCCCTGAAGGCACCATGGCTGTTGGTCGGCTGGATGAACAAAGCGAAGGATTATTGTTGCTGACTACTAACGGGCAGGTAAGTGAACACATACGAAGCCGTAAAATCGAAAAAGAGTACTATGCTCAGGTTGACGGACTGATAACGGATGAAGCCGTAGAACAATTGAAACAAGGGGTTGAGATTGGTATCCGCGATGTGAAATACCTGACGAAGCCCTGCCAGGTTTTCCGCCTCGGGAGCGAACCCGGTTTTGCTCCCCGAACCCGAAAAATCCGTGATGACCGTCACGGCCCGACCAGTTGGGTATCAATTACGCTTACCGAAGGTAAATACCGACAGGTGCGTAAAATGACAGCTGCAGCAGGCTTCCCGACACTGCGCTTAGTACGGGTTCGAATTGGGAATATTCATCTTGGTGATTTGAAGGCGGGAGAGGTTAAGGAAGTTGATAGATTTGAAATATCCTGAATAAAAGAAGGTTTTAGTATTGAATTGTAAATTTTAGAACTTAGCTTATACCATTCTGGTGATGAGCTATTCTATATCGGTTTCTTTTGTCGTAAATTTGAAACTTATTAGCCGGAATATTGTTCAAGTAATTGTTTCTTCTGTGGTGAGATTGGAACAACTATTCTGAGTAAAAAATATTTGTTCCCGGAAGAAATAAGGCAGAACTTATTATGAGCCGATTGCCAATATATAGAGTCTATTCAGTTGCACGGCAACCTTGCAGGCATCTGCTTTCAATGTGGCTTATAATTGCATTGGTGGGTTTTCACACTTTGACTTCAGCTGAAGGGACAAAACAACTCGAACCCCGGAATGCTCCGGCAAAGTCAGTTTGCAAAATAGCACTTTCACAAAATATATCTGAATACAGGATTCCATTTGCATTGCAAAATTGCAGCGCAGATTTCAGGCTGAATGTCCGAATTAACGATTTCTCAAGTGAAAAAATCTATTTGGGTTTTGGGGATGTTATTAATTATGCTGGTGATACTATTATTTATTCTGATGTATTTTTCCAGGCAAAAGATCCTTCAGGCACTCTTGTTACAGGCCCTTCACTTCTTCCATTACCTCTTCCTGTAAATTCAGGATATATCAGTACCCGAAGTCAGGTTGATGCAGGTCCCGATATCAATAATACAAACCCAGCAGGATATAAGCCTTTAGTGATAACACCTTATATGAATGGTGATTATATAATTGAGTTCAGAATCCCCGATGCCTCTCAATCCGGTTCCGTTATAGAGGAGATAAGAGTATTTAAATATTTTGACATTACAGTTGCAAAAGGGAATAATCCTGTCCCGGGACGCTTATGGAGTAAAGCCTGGCAGCTGAGCTCAGGAAGTGTAATCGCAGATACAAGTGCATCGCATTCTTTGTTTTACATCTATACGAGCGACAGTATTGTTACACGTTTCGATTGCAATGGACTGGCAGGTGGAGTATGGACTATATACAGCAACGCCCGGGGTTGTTCGACCAGTGGAGCCTGGACTGACAGCCGCCAATCTGTAGGGGGGAATGCATCTGTGAAGCCGGAATATAAGATTTTTGTGAATGATCCTGACACGGTAGCATTCCCTTCAGGGCATATCGGCGAAATGATCAATTTCAATGTAGGCCCAAATGTATGTGACACTGTTATCACCTTCGAGACTGATGTAAGTAAAGACGGGAATATTGATATTCAGCTGGATATTGATCCACCTAATCCCGGTTCATTTGGTCCGGAAGATGTGCAACTTGCGTATAATGTAAAAGCCGGTCATAATGTGTTGCTGCCAGCATGGGATGGTAAAGACGGTAATGGAATTCCACTGGCAAATGAGACTGAGGTTAAAGCTATGATCCGTTTCCTGAATGGTCTGTCGAATGTTCCGCTCTATGATGTTGAGGACAATCCCAAGGGCTTTAAAGTGGACATCGAACGACCTAAACCGGCTTCAGGATCTTCAAAGCTCAAACTTTTCTGGGATGATACGAAATTGCCACCTCAATGTTCTCCTACCAGTAATGTTACTGATGGCTGTTTATATAATGGTATCGAACCTGTTTCAGGTTGTCATGACTGGACACTAGCCCAGAATCTGGGAGATACTAATACGATTAATACATGGTGGTATTTAACTACTGATCAGGTTTTAGTGAAGACGGTAAAGATTATAATCAGGCCTTCTTCTGGCCATATAACTGAAGCTGTTGAGGTATGCAAAGGACAACCGGCAAGTTTCAGTACAACTTCAATAGCTTTTGCGCAAACATACATCTGGCATATTACAGTCCCGGGGTTCTCAGCTGGTATTGCCCCGAATGCGCCTGATACAACATTTACCTATAATTTTCAAGAATCTGTTCCAGCTGGCCAATATGTGGTTTCTGTATTTGGCCGCAACTCTGTGTGTGGTGATGGAAACACTGTGTCCCGGCAAATAAATGTTCACAATCTCCCGGTAGCTGCTTTTATTAATGAAAAACCTTGCCAAAGCACTGGTATAATCTTCACAGACCAGAGTATTCCTGCTGATGCAAACCTGAAAGATTATACCTGGATAGTAAATTCCATTCCAGGAGATGAAAGAATTTTTCATGGCAATCCCACGGTAATTGATTTTGATACCACACTGAATTATAATGTCAGTCATATTGTAACCGACTTGTTAGGATGTATTGATACTACCAGCACAATAATAACCATAATACCCAAACCGGTTAGTGCTTTCACAATTATAGAAAACTCACCCAAAAATGGTGAACTTCATTTTAATAATCTGACTTCAGGGGCT
Source organism: Bacteroidales bacterium (assembly GCA_038204995.1). GTDB lineage: Bacteria > Bacteroidota > Bacteroidia > Bacteroidales > UBA4417 > UBA4417. Next base: position 83,472 of record JBBRCH010000008.1, read on the forward strand.
ACAAACTATGCCTGGGATTTTGGCAACAATCATTTGTCGGCTCGTTTTGAGCCTGATATTAAATACGACTCCGAAGGAGATTATACAATCATGCTTGTTGCAATCAATGCCGAAGGTTGCAGGGATACAGCGACAAGACAATATTTATACATACCCGGATTCTGGCTTCCCAATGCTTTTTCGCCGGATAACAATGGTATGAATGATATATTCAGACCTGTAACCCAGCGCAATACACTTAACCCATATCAGCTTCTTATTTATAACCGATGGGGGCAACTCATCTTTAAAAGCACCGATCCAACTGAAGGATGGGATGGAACTTATAGAGGCCAACCCTGCCAGGCAGGGAGTTATAGTTATGTAGTACAATATTGGGATACTAAAATTGATAGCTCACAAATTGTAACCTTGAGAGGTCTGGTAAGTTTGATCCGATAAACAATAAAAAGGCCACCCTTAGGCAGCCTTATCATTAATTTTTAATCCACATATCAGCATCCTCCGCCGGAAGATGCTGCCTTTTTAACAGGAACAACTGCTCTTTTCTCAGTTTTAGCTGGTTTTAAAACTTCTTTTCCGGCAATGGTCGGTGAGGAAATCAGTTTCAATGCAGCAGTATCAATAAGTGGTGTTTCACTTAATTGAGGCAACAGTCTGATAAGCGAATCTGAGTGTGTTACATCAATCTGGGCAAAAGTGCCTGTAAAAAGCAAAACGTTTTTAAACCCTGTTTGCCTGAGCATTAGCCAGGGGCCATTAGCCTGCTGCTGGGTTTCTCCATACAATACAGCAATTTGTCCTTCTTTTTCGATATCACGTAACACTTTTTTATTCTGTTTAGAAAACAGTTCCCGTACCGGGATATTAATTGCATTTTTAACATGGTTCCGATTAAAATCCAATGAGTTGCGAACATCAATGAAAATAATCTCACCCGCACTATCTTTAAGTACAGTATTTGCCTGTTCGGGAGTGATGGCTAATTCAGGATTATTAAGTAATGTAAGGCTTTCGGCCGGTGTTAAAATATATTTAACATCAGGTCTTCTGAAGGTGATCAGCCCGATTACAATTACCAGCACGAATGCAACAACAATGATCGTGAGGC
>JBBRCH010000009.1:0-76265 GCA_038204995.1 Bacteroidales bacterium
GAAGTATCCGTATATGTTCAAATCTTCTCATTTGTGCATAATCAATAAATCGGATCTGCTGCCTTATGTCGATTTCGACACGGAAAAAACCATGGAATATGCACGTTCAATAAATCCGGAACTGGAATTTATACTTTTATCGGCCAGGACCGGTGAAGGAATGGATTTGTGGTATGAATGGCTGGGAAAGCAGTCATAATCTTTTTCCTGTCAATGGGATGGATTGAGATTTTTGGTAATTCGTTAGTCAGTTCTGAAGTGACTTAACAAGCTCCTTTACCTGTTTTACAGCTTCAGGTATTGCTGCTTCAACTTCCGGTGTCAGTTTCATCCCCATGTCCTGGAAATCTTTAATCGAAACAGCAACTAAGTGGATTTGTGGCATGTTCCCTAATAAAAAAGCTGCATCCAGTAAATCTTTGAGCCCTATCTCGTGAGCGCTTAGTTGTGTCGGAAAATCTTTGGCATATTTCGGATATAAAACTCTAACATGGCCTGCATGAAACTGATCCAGGGCTGCGTCAATTATTATTACAGTTTTATAGGATTGTATAAATGCAAGCAGATGAAAACCGCCTGTTCCGCCATCCATAAGATCTGCTGTATCATAACCTTCTTTTTCAAGAGCATTCACGACATGAATCCCCACACCTTCATCATTCAATAATATATTTCCGATCCCGAGAACCAGGATATCATTATTTAGAGGCATCAAAATATCTGATTTGTAATTATATTTATAATTATAATTGAACTCCGCAAATATAAGTTCAAATTAAAACAAGGATTAACGTTGTTTGATTTAAGATTCACCAAAATTCGGTTTTACTTCTAAAATCTAAACCCGCTAATCCTTGCCTGCAACTCAATTTTAAAAATATGCTGGTTAGTTTATCCGGAATTAATCTTTCGGGCAGTCTTCCGTTCTTTTATCATGACGTTCAATTACATCTTTTTCGATGAATTTCCAGCCACCGATCATTGATGAAGTTACACCACGACGTTCGATATAATCGTGATAAAAAACCAGGTAGATGTGCACCATTGCAAACAGGATAAAGCCCCACATCAGGATATGGTGCAGTTGGCGTACATGCATATCGCCACCCATAAAAGGAACAATCCAGGAAAACAGTTTAGGCAGGAATGCAGTACTCATCGCTGCATACATTCCAAATCCGGTTAAAACCTGCAACAGGAAAATCAGGAAAGTAATAAAATAGATAAAACTGGCTAATGAATTGTGCCCGATTGAATCTATCTCTTTGTGTGAAACCTGCAGGACATCTACTTTAATGACATTCAGGATTTCTTTCCACTGGCAGCGTTTGAGCGGAATGAAGTTGTACCAGCGCGAAAATTCATTTCCAACAAATCCCCAATAAATACGAAAGACAAAATTGAAAAAGAACAGAAATGCGCTTAAAAAGTGAACGAAACGAACTGTACCAAACCAATAATTGGCATAGGCTTCGGTGCCTTTCATTAATGCAATCGGGTTGCCAATCAAAAATCCGGTAATGCACAGCGTTGTAACGCAAAGTGCATTGATCCAGTGGTAGACACGAACGGGCATTTCCCAAACATGCACTTCAGTCAGGGGGATGGATCGGCTTCTCATGGCTTAATAGGTTTTAACTTCGTGAATACTGGTTCCCTTTTCATCGTACACATGCACGGCGCAGGCCAGGCATGGGTCGAAAGAGTGTATGGTCCGCAGTACTTCAATCGGAACTTTGGGATCAGCGACTGGTGTTCCTATCAGTGATTCCTCATAAGCTGACCGCTTTCCTGCCGGATCGCGTGGTGAAGCATTCCAGGTGGTTGGCACAACCAATTGATAATTATCAATTTTCTTGTCTTTAATTACAATAAAATGAGAAAGTGCCCCGCGTGGAGCCTCAACCATTCCTATGCCTTTGGCTTCTTTTGGCCAGGTGTCAGGCTCCCATTTATCATTGTTCGTGGTACGTGAATCACCATTTTTAATATTGTCAAGCAGCTGATGATAAAATTCCAGCGCCCAATCACAGGTTAGTTTGGTTTCAAGTCCCCTGGCGGCAGTGCGGCCAAGCGTTGAAAATAAAGCTGCAACCGGCACATCAAGTGCACTGAGTGTACTTTCAATAACTTCCTTATATTCAGGACGGCCGGAAGCATACCCGACAAGCATGCGTGACAAAGGCCCGACCTCCATAGGATAGCCTTTCCATCTAGGGGTCTTAACCCAGCTGTATTTTTGCGTTACATCCAGGTGATCGTAAGGCGGTTTTGGACCGGTATAATTAATATTGGTTTCACCTTCCCAAGGATGCAGACCAACTTTATCCCCTTTGGAATAATCGTACCACGAATTATTTACATACTCCTGAATCTGCTCCGGATCATCCGCTTTTATTTCATGGATTTTACTCAGGTCACGATTTAAAATTACACCCCGTGGCATTTTAAAACTATCAGGATTGTTGTATCCGTTAGTCGGAAAATCGCCAAACGACATGTAGTTTGTCAATCCGCCTCCGATGGCTCCCCAGTCACTTTTGTAGAAAGAGGCAATGGCGAGCAAATCAGGGATATAAACCTGGTCAACAAAAGTTTTTGCATCTTCGAAGAGCTTGCCTACCATAGCCAGTCTTTCGGCATTTATGGCGTTTGCTTCCTCAATGTTTATAGAGCAGGGAACCCCTCCTACCAGGTAATTAGGGTGAGGGTTTTTACCTCCGAAAATGGTATGAACTTTAACAAGTTCTTTTTGCCATTCTAGCGCTTCGAGGTAATGAGCTACTGCTAAAAGATTTACTTCAGGAGGCAGCTTGTATGCCGAATGTCCCCAGTATCCATTTGCAAAAATGCCTAATTGACCACTTTCCACGAAGTTCTTAAAACGTTTCTGAATATCGGTAAAATAACCCACAGAGCTTTTGGGCCAAGCTGAAATACTTTGAGCAATTGTGGATGTTGCAGCAGGATCAGCTTTAAGTGCCGATACCACATCTACCCAATCCAGCGCGTGAAGCACATAAAAGTGAACGACGTGATCCTGGATAAACTGCGCTGTCTGCATCAGGTTTCGGATCAGTTCAGCGTTGGGTGGTACAGTTATGCCCAATGCGTTTTCAACAGTTCTAACAGATGTAAGTGAATGTATGGATGTACAAACACCGCAGACTCTGCCGACAAAAGCCCAGGCATCGCGTGGATCGCGGCCCTTTAGTATAGTTTCGATACCTCGAACCATAGTCCCGGCGCTAAAGGCATCGGTTATTACTCCATTGGTAACTTCAATTTCTACCCGTAAATGACCTTCAATCCGGGTGATGGGATCTATAACAATTCTTTCAGCCATAACTATAATGCTTTAGTAGTTTCTGTTTCGGACGGTGTTTCAGGTGCATTGGTGATCTCCCGTTTTTTTCGAATGTTGGTATAAATGGCATGGCCTGCAACGCCAACTGCAGTAGCAACACCAAGCCCAAGACCGATTTTATCGGCAGTGGTTTCAATTCCAAATCCGGCAATACTAGGAAGATGCTGGTAGAACGGACCGTTATCCCAGAATCCGGCTTCAGCGCATCCAATACATGGATGACCCGATTGTATCGGATAACTTACTCCATCATTCCATTTGATAATTCCGCATGAATTATAGGTAACAGGACCTTTGCAACCCATTTTATAAAGACAATATCCGCGTTTTGCTCCTTCATCATCGAAGGACTCAACAAATAAACCTGCGTCAAAATTAGCCCGGCGGTAACAAGTATCATGAACCCGTCGCGAATAGAACGCTTTTGGCCGGTTCAGGCTATCCAGTTGAGGTATACGGTCGAACGTAAGCAAATGCACTACAACACCGGCCATAACATCAGCTATCGGAGGGCAGCCTTGTACATTAATTACCGGTTTGCCACTGATAATTTTATGAACCGGTTGAGCTCCTGTAGGATTCGGGCTTGCAGCCTGAACACATCCGGCGGAAGCGCAGTTACCCCAGGCAACAACAGCCTTACAGTTTGCAACAGCTTCTTCAAGAATTTGTTTTGCACTTCTTCCTCCGATACAACAGTAAGCCTCGTTCTTAGTCGGGATGGAACCTTCAACCATGACAATGTATTCGCCAGGATATTTAGCCATCACTGCTTTGTAAGCTTCTTCAGCCTGAACACCGGATGCTGCCTGCAGGGTTTCCTGGTAGTCGAGCGATATTTTACCCAACACGATATCTGCTACAATTGGGTGAGAGGCTCGGATAAAAGATTCACTGCAACACGTGCATTCCTGGAAATGGAACCAAATTACAGGGAGCCGGGGTTTTGTTTCAAGCGCTTTAACGATCTGGCCAATTCCGCTGGATTCTAATCCCAGAAAAGCAGCCATAGTTGCACAAAACTTTAGAAAATCCTTGCGGGATATCCCATCCCCTCTAACCTCCTCATAAAATGAGGGTTGTTTATTTTCCATAAAGCGGTAGGTTTTAGTTAGTTCAATTGAATGTAAATATATAGATATATTTACGCATTTCGACATACAATATAGCAAATTAATGTAATTTATACTCTTTATAAATAAGAAATATTTATAGATACGAGAGATTCAGGACAATCTTATTATTGATTTATATTGAAAACAATAGAACTTTAAGATGCTTCACCTAAAATTAATCCAGTAAATGTTACACCAGATTTCATGTATTTAGGTTGTAGAACATCTTGAGAATTATATGTGATTTTTGACCAGAAGGTTATTTTCCTCCTGATTTTTACCCAAAACTGGATTTTGCGAAAAAGCATTTCTTTTATCTGAGAAACGAATTATAAATAATTCATTACAGATACAATTTGCGGAGGCAAATAATATCAAACAGAATCACAATTGTGGCCAACCATTAAAAACTAATCTTCGCCGAAATATTAAAAGTCCGTCCCAGCGACCAGAACCCGCTGAAGGTTTCCAGGTTGTGCCCTACGCCATCATCTCCCCGGATGATTGTTTCTTTATTGAAAACATTCTGGCAACTTAGCTGAAGTGATACCGGGAATTGTTTAACCTGAAAATCATACCCGCCATACAAATCAAATAAAGAGTAGGAAGGAATTCTATATGGCTGCTTGCGGTCGTCAGGATTGTTTCGGTTCACAGGATCGAAGTTGGCATACAGCCGGTCGTAAAATACCCAATCAACTGAAAACCTGAATCCTTCAGCAGAATGATACTCGGCTGAAAACCCGAGTTGCGTTTGTGGCGCATCGCCTATATATAATCCTTTGGAATAAACCATCATACTGTCAACTAATACCTTGTTGTCGTTGTAAATGCTGGCAGATACATCATTCTTCCATATCCAGTCGCCAAGCGAAAGAGTAGCAGCAAGCGTAAGATTGTGCAGGGCTGTATAGCTGAATTCAGCTTCAACACCCTTGTGCAGTGCATTTAATCCACGAACAAGTGAGCGTGGAATACTATCGATAAGCTGAATATTTTCACGTGTCAACAGCGATTTATCCTTCCATAAGGTATAATACAGGTTAAACCTGGCTGAAATTTTTCCGCTTTCATACGTATAACCGGCTTCAGCAGAAGTAATCTTTTCATTTACAAGGTTCTCTGCAACAGTGTTTGAATAACCGACATAAATAAACTTGTAGTAAGGTTCGCGCGAATAAAAACCGGCATTTCCATAAACGTTACCGTACTTACCTATTTTATAACCCGCCCCTCCCTTAACATCAAACCCTGCTTTGTTCACCGGTTCACTCATAGAATTTTTCGGGTAATTATAGGAATCCTCACGCCTGTAATGTGTTCCTGACAGGGTGGAAGCAACAAAAGTTGTGAGCTTCCCAAACTTATATTCTATCTGTCCGAAAATGTTGCCATAACTGATCAGGGAATAATTATCAACATTGATTATATCACCTGGTTTTTTGATCTGTTCGCGCCCGTTTACGCCTGCCAGTGACCAGGCATATTGTTCCACCCAGAAATCACCGCCCATAAGGTTATCAACTTCTTCATACAAATGCGATTTGAAATTCCGCAAATGAATTCCTGTTGTAACTTTTATTTTATCAGTTACATCCAGTGAAAGAGAACTCAGCAACCCGACCCAGTAATGATTCGCTTTATAATTTGTAAGAATATTTTTCGAATAACCGCTTACTACTGATCCGTCAGCCAGTGCAGTTGAATCGGTATTGGTTGAACTGGTAAGGTATACAGCATCAAAATCAATCTGGTCGTTTTTTCTGTAATCCCATGTCGGCTTTCCATAATTGAATGCTTCGGTATACCGGCCACCACCTTTACCGAAAGAAACATAAGCCGAAGTTGCAAGTAAAGCTTTCGGGGTAATGTTCCAATAATGATTGAGGTTGATCTGGGGCTTATGGTAAAAATTCTCGGAGAGGCTTAATATCTCACCATTATACCCGCCCCAGTTCTTATTGTACTTAACACCGAATTTATCAAAATCGGCCTGGCTCATTCCATAATTACGCTGTCCGTGTCTTTCGGGAGCGCCCATGGCAGTGAGGACAAGCTTATGTTTTTTGCCAAATTCTCGGCTCAGACTCAGGAAGTATGCCCAGCCATTTACGTAGGTGGCATCCACATAACCTGGTCCGGTTGTGCGGGAACCAAGGAATGTTAAAGAAGTGCCGTTTTTCATTTTCCCAGTTGAGAAACTGAGCGATGTCTTGCTGTTTCCATAGTCCGAAATGCTATACCTGAGCGATCCTGCTGCCACAGTTGAAGTGGATCTGGTAATAATATTTATAGTTCCTCCAACTGAATTCATTGCAACCCTCGATGCTCCAAGACCACGCTGAACCTGTATGGCTTCGGTTGCATCGGTGAGGCCTGTCCAGTTCGACCAGTAAACCAGTCCGTTTTCCATACTGCTTACAGGCACTCCGTTTAAAAGGAGAGATACATTTTCCTGTTGAAAGCCCCTGAGCGAAAGCCTGTCGTCGCCACTGCCCCCGCCTTCTTTGGTTGCATAAATCCCGGGAGTCATTTTCAGTATTTCAGGATAATCCTGGTTTCCGGTTTTCTGTTCGATAGTAAGGACTTTTATAGTAGTTAATGCTATTGGATTGTAGTGGTCAGATACATACGATGATATTATTTTCACTTCATCCAGGTCAACAGATTTTGGATTCAGCGCTATATTTCCAAGAAAAATTACTGATCTTAACTTTGGATTGACTTCAAGATTAAGCGTTTCGTAGGAAATATGTGTAAACTCAAGAGCTGCTTTTTCACCTTCAATATTCAGTTCAAATGTGCCATCGGTTTCACTTACTGTTCCCTGGGTGGTACCTTTAACCTGGATTGTAATACCTGGAATGCTTTCATTTGTAATCTTATCGGTAACAGTTCCTTTTATTTTTAATTGTTGAGCTAAAAGATTACCTGGAAAAAGAAAGGTAAACAATAAGATGGGAAGCAATATTTTTTTTATCATCGATCTGTTAAGTTTTAAAAACAAAAATGCCCTGAAGTATTCTCCAAGGGCCGATGATTCAAAATACGGATGCATGATAACACACGCCACAAAATGGCACGCACTAAACGATCAATATTCTTCTTCCATCCAGACTTTACTGTCGGTACCGGAAATTAACCGGTTCAATCCTTTTAACGGGAGTCGCGGACTATACCGCCGATCGGGAATTTCACCCTGCCCTGAAGAAAGCGATGCATAGTGATAAGCCATACACAAACGCTGGTGCAAATGTATAGATTTTATTTATGCAGCGGCATGATATATGAAAATTGTTTTGGGATAGCTGGTTTCAGAGTTTCAGAAATTCCGAAATCATTTTTAACCCAAATTAATCATTAGGAGGATTGAAAATCCGAACTATATGATTTAGTTGGGCTAACCCCGACATAGAAATTGTTTCAATGAATAATAATTCATTGATTACAAGTTCTTTGTCGATTCAGCATTTTTTCTATTGCTGAATTTGGGTTTAAGTGTAAATACCCTCCATGAATATACCTGAATCCCTTTAAAAGGGTATGATTCATCTCCAACATAAATAATTGCTTTTTCAACAGGCTGATTGGGTATAAGCTGTTCGGTGAATTCTAAACCTATTATGAAATCTGGTGGAATGTAAGTTTCTATCTGGCAAAATTTAATTTTATACGAAATTGAATTTAGATTGCAATAATGTATACTAAATTATTCATTATGGATGCGAAGATATTCTGAAATTCACCTGCTGACGAGCATCTCTTTTTTAGACGCGTGACGGTAAATTTTATTCTCATTTGGCGTGCTTATTTTTCGTTTGGTTAGGTGAAACATGAGCTTTAAATGATAGTAAAGGTAAGGATAAAACTAACCAATTGCTGGCATGTCTTATTTTAGCAGCGTGATGGTATCTTATTCTACTAGTCAGGGCGCGACTTTAAGTCGCACTCTGACTATTCCGAGAACCTACCTCACCACCGTCACCATCCCCCTCTTTTCCCTTACTGCTCCCGACGGATTTCCATATTTCACCACATAAACATACCCGCTGATCTGTGCCGGGTTTCCGTTTATAGTTCCATCCCAGCCCTGCTTAACATTGTTGGTAAAAAACACCTGCATTCCCCAGCGGTCGTATATATGCATGCTGAATGTACTGATTTTCTCCGGCAGCGTTACCGGGCGGAACACATCGTTCAATCCATCGCCATCGGGAGAAAAAGCATTGGGCATATTCAGTGGTACAAAGGAATAGAGCGCCATTACCGAATCAACGGTAGTGCAACCTTCGGCAGTTTGAATGGTTACTTTATACCATCCTTCGGCTGTGACCAGGATGGTGGAAGTACTGTCGCCAGTGTTCCAGGTATAGCTGGCATATCCTTGCCTTGCCTGGAGTTCGGTTTGCTCGTCGAAGTAAATTGTATCTTTCGTAAAATCGGCCACAGGAAGCGGGACCACTGCCACCTGTATAGTAGACTGGCTCTGGCAATGGTTGGTATCTGCCAGGCTCAGGGTGTATTCACCGGCATTTGCCTGTGAAGCCTTTGAAACAGAGGTAACCGGATTTGTATCCGTGAATCCATCAGGTCCTGACCATTGGTACGAAATGGTTCCGTTACCTGAACCCGGTGTATAAACACCAATGAAAGGAATATCAAAGCCTTCACAAACCGAATTGGGAGCCTGAATAGTACCCTTGGGAATACTATAAACCCGCACTTGTCCTTGCGTAAATTGTGTATTTATACTGTTACCAATGCTATCCCTGAAAGTACTGACACCCGGAGAAATATCCCATTTCAATGAATCCTGCCCGGAAGCTAAGGAGGCAAAACTCAGCTCCACAAGTGTGGAACCATCCGGCAGGTTCACCGGATTTTTACCTGTCCAGGTCAGTGCCAATTCTCCGAGTGAGGGAAAAAGATCAACCTTTAAGCTATCAGCAAGCGCAGGATTGGCATTCAAGTAATTCTGGCAGGTAACAAGTGTTTTGTTATACTTTAACCGGGAATCGAAAGAACTTACATGGCTGAAACTATTTGCCAGCAAGGGCATTACTGCAACATTGCCAAGGCAGGCAGAACCATCGCCGGCAATGGCTTCGAGCCTTACGCTGTATATTTCAGTGATTTTCACAACGAAAGTAGTGTCACAACCTTTTTCATCCATTACCGTGCAGGTATATTGACCGGCAGCAAGGTTATTGAAATTGCCATTGTTGATTTGGGGCATTCCTCCATTTATTGAATAGTACAAAGTATCAACGGCTGAAGTGGCTGAGATCAAAATCTTTCCATCTGCCTTCTGATAGGTTGCCGGTATCAGTATGGTTCCTGTAATTACGGGTCCCGGTGGATTTGTAATATTTATAGGCTGCGAATACACCGATTTACACCCGCTCGAATCCATTACCCATACGTAATAAATACCGGTTGGCAGGCCATCGAAAACACCGTTATGCCATTGCGAAACGGTATCATTCCCGCTTTTTACAAAATACCGTATACGGGAGCCAAGTCCCGAAACGGCAATAACATTAATATTCCCGTTAGTGCTGTTGCAATCCGATCGTTTGTAATTAACTGTATCAATCATAATATCACCAACATCCTTTATGACGTAGGAAACTGCCGGAATTTTGCATCCACTGCCATTCGTTGCAGTAAGTTCATATAGCCCGACTTCCAGGTTGAACAGGTCAGGATTATGACCGACTACCTGCCCGGATATTTTTTCAGTCCATGTCAGTGATAAGGGTGGGGTTCCGCTCACTTTCAATCCGGTTATAGCTCCATTTTGTCCACCACAGGTTGTCGGGCTGACTACAATGGAGTCACTATTTAATGCTATTCCACTATAATTCAGTATCATAACGCTGTCGATACTCGCGCAATCGCCCTGGTTGCGGACCTGCACCCAGTATACTCCCGGGTTTTTAGCATAGATTGTTGAAGCATTTGAACCGTTGCTCCACAGGTATTCAGCAAATCCGCTTCCGGGCGAAAGTGGCACGCTATCGCCCGGACAAACATAAATGGTATCGCCGATTTCGATGCCTGGCCCCGTGGAAACAGTAATTTTTCGGGTTGCGGTTTCAGCGGTCCCATTGGGAAATACGGCTGTAACCTTAACCGTATATTCACCAGGCGAATAATAAATATGTTTCGGATTGGCAAGGTTGCTGGTGTTGGCGCTTCCACTCGGCGGATCACCAAAATTCCATAAGAATGAGTTGGGAGGCGGATAAAAATGCGATTTGAAGCTAACAGAATCCGCAACACAGTTACCAGTCCAGTCAAATAATGCTGCAAAGGAACTCACGAAGGTGGGCAAGCCTTCCATACTAGCATTGATGAGTTGAATCGTTTGGAGTTGTATATTGCAGGCTGCTCCTTGTAAAAATGGATAATTTATAACTCCTAAATAGGATACCTGTGTACCATTTTCACCCAGAGAGTGGATAAAATAAATTTTACCATTGTTTGCCAGTAACTGATTACCATAAAACCAATCACTTGTGTCTTCTACCATTGGATAGGCTAAATTCTGAAATTGAATAACATTATTGACTTTCTTCAAATCATATTGGCGTATCTCGGAAATATACTTGGCGAGCGACATACTAAAAATAGTGTTACTCATGAACAAGAATTCAGAATTAGCAGAAAACTCCGCTCCCATGTTCATTGTTCCTGTATCAAATAACAATACCTGAGTTAACAGACCTGTTAGATTATCAATAGCATATAATTCCACTTTTCCATAATGACCAGAAGGACTATTGCGGGCAGCATACAACAGGAACTTGCCATCAGGAGAAATCTTTATTATTTCAGACTGACCCATTGAAACTATATTAAAATTTAGAAAGCATGGTGATACTATTGGAGATGAATGAACTCCGGTAACATCTACTAAGAATGCATACATTTTATTAGGCGTTCCATGATTTCGGACAAATACCCAGTAGGCATCCCTACTACCATGCCGGACTGCTCCAATGGTTTGATAGGCGCTATCTGCAGCCAACAAGGGAATGTTTTTTTGAAAAGAAACTACATCCCCTAGACCTCCATACAAACTCATATCTATAATGGAATAGTTGACACTTGGTTTCCATTTGGTTGGTGGGGCACCTGCTACGGTAAATAGATAGTATTTCCAGAGCGATCCAGGGATTCGAAAAGCAACACAAGGACTAGTTGCAACTGCGCTAGACAACAGACTATCACCATGTGGCATGCGAATATTGAGTCTATTGAATACATCCTGTCCATCTGAATAAAAGAGAAGATTACCCAGGCTGTCAGATAATGAAGTAGAACCATAATCTGCATCCATCATACTACCATTCACAATAACCGGATTCCCACCAGCAAAATTAACCGCTTCTTCCCATCCGAAATACCAGTTATCGGCTTCCTTTTGGGCAATGCAATCCTTGCCTGCGGCAAAAAGCAGCAGAAGGAGGATGAAGCGGATTTTATGGTATTGGGTTAGGCGGAGCATGGGTTTAAAATGGATAGTAAAGATACGAAAATATGTGGGAGGTTAGAATTGCGGATTCTTCACATTTTATTTTGACCTTTTTTAATTAAGCTATTCACTTCAATGCATTCAATTTTTCCAGCAAAACCAAGGTGCCAGTATCCATTTTTGAAAATGCAAACCACTTTTTACCAAGGTCTTTCAGTGAAGCGCCGATATGGTAGAGTTCACTTTTGTCAATAATCAGAAAGCGATCGTGTGAGGAAGTCAATTCTTTTATTTCAACCGGCTCATATTGCCTGTTATGCTTATCCACATCCTGTTGCAGAGTTTTGCCTGCTTTTGTGTAAATGGTCACTTTCACACCGGGTTTCCTTTTGGTAAGCAAAAGCAATACACTCTCATCAATATAATTATCAATCAGGCTTATAGATGTTTTGGCTGAACGTACCAGGTCCGAAATAAAAACATAGGCATCAAACACCTGCCCGTCGAAAAAAATACCATTATCCGGTCTGGTTTCATGGCTTTCCAATGCCCTGAAAATCCGCTCAAACTTATCATCTGCTTCCAATTGTTTTTGTTCCACACTTTCAAGTCGCTGGAAAAGTACCGCGTTACCTGTTATAAATCTCCGCATTTCAACAAAAGCATTCATTATTTGAATGCTTACAGTAACGGCGGTTTCGCTGCGTAGTACGGCAGAAAGCATGGCTACTCCCTGTTCGGTAAAGGCATAGGGCAGATATTTCCGGTGTTTCCCTCTTTTATCTTTTAAGGTCGCAGAATGCGACCTTAAACTCACCCCACTTTCAATGATCGCAAATTGCGACCTTAGAAAATCAAATTCACTTTCAGTGATCTGAAACATAAACTCCGAAGGAAACCTGGTTCCGTTTCTTTTTACCTGCTCATTTAATCTCTTAATCTCTACCCCGTACATTTCAGCCAGGTCACTGTCCAACATCACCTGTTTCCCCCGTATCGTAAAAATAAGGTTTTCGATCTCCTTCTTACTGAAAGTATTTAATGAATTATTCATAGCATTAAAAATGTCGTTAAGCGTATATGCACATGATTTTAATAACAAAGATAGTTCATAGTTTATACGGGCGTAAATTGTGGTCTTTTATATCAGATTCATGTAGAATTATCTGAAACATTCCTGTCTGAATGTGGCTGTTGGATTTTCAGATGTTGAATATTATTGAATTTTGAATTAAACAAAACTAAAAGCTGAAATCCCAAAGCTCACCTCACCACCGTCACCATCCCCCTCTTTTCCCTTACCGCTCCCGAAGGATTTCCGTATTTCACCACATACACGTAACCGCCAATCTGGGCAGGGTTTCCGTTAATGGCTCCATCCCAACCTTGAGAAATAGTGTTGGTGAAAAACACCTGCATACCCCAGCGGTCGTAAATATACATGCTGAAGGAGCTGATCTTTTCGGGCAAAGTGACAGGGCGGAAAACATCGTTCAACCCATCGCCATCGGGCGAAAAGGCATTGGGCATATTCAGCGGTACAAAGGAATAGAGTGCCATTACCGAATCAACGGTTGTGCAACCTTCGGCTGTCTGTATAGTGACTTTATACCATCCTTCGTCTGCGATCAGTATGGTGGAAGTACTGTCGCCAGTGTTCCAGGTATAGCTGGCATATCCTTGCCTTGCCTGGAGTTCGGTTTGCTCGTCGAAGTAAATTGTATCTTTCGTAAAATCTGCCACAGGAAGTGGTATCACAGCCACCTGTATAGAAGTCCGGCTCTGGCAATGATTGGTATCTGCCAGGCTCAGGGTGTATTCCCCGGCATTTACCTGTGAAGCCTTTGAAACGGAGGTAACCGGATTTGTATCCGTGAATCCATCAGGACCTGACCATTGGTACGAAATGGTTCCGTTACCTGAACCCGTTGTATAAACACCAATGAAAGGAATATCACTGCCTTCACAAACCGAATTGGGAGCCTGAATAGCACTCTTGGGAATACTATAAACCCTAACTTGTCCTTGTGTAAATTGTGTATTTATACTGTTACCAATGCTATCCCGGAAAGTACTGACACCTGGCGAAATATCCCATTTCAATGAATCCTGCCCGGTTGCCAGGGAAGCGAAACTCAGTTCAACAAGCGTGGAACCGTCCGGCAGGTTCACCGGATGTTTCCCGGTCCATGTGAGCGACAATTCTCCAAGTGTAGGAAAGAGATCAACCCGGAGGCTATCGGCAAGAGCAGGATTGGCATTCAGGTAATTCTTCTGGCAGGTAACAAGTGTTTTGTTATACTTTAATCGGGAATCGAAAGAACTTACATGGCTGAAACTGTTTGCCAGCAAAGGTATTACTGCTACGTTGCCAAGGCAGGTGGAGCCATCACCGGCAATGGCTTGTAAGTGAACTACAGTGGTATTATCTACGTTTACCAGAAAGCTTGTATCACATCCATAAAGATTGCTCACCTTAATAGTATAAACTCCTGCCGGGAGTCCGGAAAAATACCCGCTGTTTACTGCGGATGAAGAATTTATTGAATAGGTTAGTCCTGTACCTGTTGCATTAATGGTGATTGTTCCATCGGAAGCGGTGCCCGTTTCGGGTGTTGAAATTGCCGAAAGTACGGTTGGAGCAGTAAGTTCACTAATAACTTTTGGAACGGAGTAAACTGAACTGCACCCGCTCGAATCACTCACCCAAACATAATAGGTTCCACCAGCCAATCCGCTAAACTGCCCGTTACTCCATTGCGAAAGAGTATCACTACCGGTTTTGATAAAATAATGAAGCATTGAACCTAAGCCTGAAACGGCCGTTACCAAAAGAGTTCCATCATTATTGCCGCAATATGCAGGAGTTACCGAAGCCGTATCAAGAAGGATATCTCCGGCATCGCTGATTGTATAAGAAGCAATTGGTATAGTACAACCATTACCATCGGTAACCTTGAGTTCGTATAGGCCAATACTCAGATGGAAAATATCGAGCGAATCGCTTAACGGAGAGCCGGAAGCTGTCCAACGGTAAACAAAAGGCGGTTTACCTATTAGCTGCAAACCGGTTATTGAGCCAGTGCTCCCTCCGCAGGTAGTGGGTGCTATGTTAAGATTAGTTGCATCAAGTGTAGCTTCAGCGTAATTATAAATATTGATTGTATCAAAACTTGCACATCCATTCTGGTTTTTTACCCTTACCGAAAAAGTTCCTGGTTCGCTTGTTACAAGTTTGTTGGATGTTGAACCTGAATTCCATAAGTACGTTAATGCTCCAAAACCCGCATTTAAAGTCACTATTTCTCCTTTACAAACCGTTAAGTCAGGACCAAGATTTACATTTGGGTAATGTAAAATTTTGACTACACGGGTTGCAGTTTCGTGGTGACCGTTTGAATAATAAGCGATCACCTCTACCTGGTAAGTGCCATAACCAGAGAACTTGTGTAAAGGATTAATAGAAGATGAGGTGTTGTTTGCACCACTACCCATATCGTTAAAATTCCATTTTACGCTATCGGGTTGTGGCAAAAAATGAGAATAAAATTTAGTTGTATCCCCTTCACAGGCTCCAAGCCAATCAAATTTTGAAAAATAGGATTGAATAAAGTTAGGTAATCCCGAAAGACAAAGACGACCATTAAGGTAAACAGCATTTTTTTTAAATGCACATGCCGAAGCGCGTTCATAAGGATAATTGATTGCTGAAACATAATAGCAGCTTTGGCCAAGTGTTATATCTTCCCATTGCGAAACGTATATTTTACCATCCGGGCCAATTTGCATCTGGTGGAGTTCACATCCATCAACCTCACGATATATTTCAACTGCTGAGGATAAAAATGCCGCAGGGCTTGAGATTTTACTCATATCATATTGCCTGAGGATTGCAGTATCAGCAAAATAGTTGAAACCATTATAATACGTACTTATGTATAGATACTCTGAATTAGCTGAAAACTCAAGTCCGGTTACCCAATAATCAGTAGAAAATGCAAAAACAGGCTTGATTTTTCCAGTTCCTGCATCAAGCGTATATAGTTCACTATTGTATTCATTATTAATACCTGGAACACCGCATGAACACAAATATTTACCATCTGGTGAAATCTTTATTTGGGGTTCACCAACATTAAATATAACAGGAGTGATGCAATCGGATATAACTGGTTCGCTATTCAATCCACTCTCATCAAGCAAATAAGCCGTAAGGTAATTATTTGATGTATAATTTCGAAAAATGACCCAGTAGTCCACATTATTCGCATGTTTAATTGCGGCAACATTCATACCTGCACTATCGGCATTGGGAATAGGAACATTTTTCAATCCGGGAACAATATCACCAAGTCCTCCGTTAAGATTCATATCAATCACATTATAGAATGCTCCGTAAACCCATGGAGTGCAACTACCATCGCGTACAGTAATTAAATAATACAAATTCTGCGACCCCGGTTTAGGGATTGCGACACAGGGCTGAGAAGTTACATTACATCCATATAAATAGTTTCCATTTGGCATTACAACATGGTTTCGCCCCCAAACTTTTTCCCCATTCGAATAGAACAACAGGTTCCCGGCTGAATCCGACATCACAGAGGTTCCTTCCCATGCATGCATACCACCATCCGTAAGAGGCACGGGTGAACCTGTACTAAAATTCAATCCTGCCATTACACCAAAATACCAGTTCCAGGTTTCCTTTTGCCCAAAACTCTCTTTCCCTGCTATAAAAATCAGCAATAGAATGATGAAACGTACCCGCTGGATTTGTATTCGGTGGGACATGGGGTTAAAATGGATAGGTAAAGGTAAGGAGAAAACTTATCCTTTTGAAATTGCAAACCCAGGAACTTGTTATTCGAAAATATAATGTCGGAATAAATTAATACTAAGCTTATGGCTATGGTTTTTAAAGCTGACAGTGTTACAAATCCAGTTAATGTGAAAAAGGATAAATCTACCGCGCCAGTTTCAATTCAACTCCAGGTAATGGCTCTTCTCCGGGGAGTAGTTTATTGTATTTGAGCAATAGCGCGAGTTTAATGCATTTTTCCTGCGAAATGGAATACATGCTATCACCTTTTTTAATAGTATACTTGCGGTCGGGGTTCATTCGTTTTTTAGGCTCCAGGTATAGCATTTGCCCCGGATAGATGGGATCATTGAGGCGAAGATCATTCTGCTTATAAACCTGGAAGCTGAATATTTTGAATTCTTTGGCAATCAGGTACCAGGTGTCGTTTGGCTTTGCAAAAATAAACGGAACATCGTAGTTCAGATAAACCTTTCGTCCCAAATCAGAGGTATAATCATACTCAAAGGCTTCAGGTTCAGGCATTTTATAATCTTCACGAATAGTAATATAGCCCCCTTTAGTAACCGGGATATTTATTTTGGTTCTGGCTATATCCTTCTGCGGTTTTTTCGTGCCAGCTGCAACGTTTACGGTCGTTGCATCCAGATTAAGGCCAAGTGAATCAAGTTGGTAGAGCTGATTCTTTTCGATTAATCGTATCAGGATATTCGCATAATCAGGATTGGTTGCATAACCGGCTTGCTTTAAGCCGTTTGCCCATCCTTTATAGTCGGTAATGGAAAGGGTAAAAAGCGAGGCATAACGTGATCGGGTTGTTAGAAACAAGGAATGATCACGGTAGGATTCATCTACGTTTTTGTATTTACGGAAACATTCGTTTTTTTCGTCATCATCATATAAATATTTCTCTCCGGTCCATTCCTTCTGACATTTAATACCAAAGTGGTTTAATGAATTTAAGGCAAGGGGACTTTTCCCGCATCCGCTCTCAATCATACCCTGAGCAAGTGTTATGCTTGCTGGTATTTTGTATAACTGCATTTCACGGATGGCGGCTGATTTATATTTCCGGATGTACGCATCATAATCAAGACCGCTTAGATTTTGCGCTGATAAAAAGTTGGTTATTAGTAGGAAAAAGTAAATTGAAGTGGCAAGCAATCTCATAAAAATACAGTTTTAATTTGCAAAAGTACACAATTCATGCCTTACTTATAAAAACCCTGAGGCCATTGTTGAATAGGAACAGAGTACATAAAGAATTATAACTATATTCAAAACGTTTTTATAAGAAGATCAAACTGATGCATTCTTATTCTAAAATTGCACCATCATCAAGTGAGAAAGTGAAACAAGTAATAACCTGTATTTCGCTAATAAGGCTCCTCGCAGCAAGTTGACGAGGTATCTCAGCAGAATCAGTGTCAAATCAGATCAAAGGAGCGGGCAATATTACCCGTGAGATCCCTCGACCCGATGACCATCGGGATCGTCCGGGATCCGTTCGACTTAATAATTTTGTTTCTCAAAACTAAAGTCTCACTGAATTAACACTATGAGAGCAGACAAAAAAGGTAAACAGACTACCACCATTTAGCAATGGCACAAACGGGAACTAACTAAAAAATTTGAAATACTTAGAAATAAGTTGAAATACGTTGAAATAAATTGAAATAGATAGAAATAGTTTATAGATTTATCTTTCTGTAATTCAAGCGATAGCATTCTTGTTAGGTGAAAGTTAACTGAATACTAATTTAGTTCTGAAGTCAACATCTCAAAATGGGGATTTTTGATTTATACAAACCTCATTCCCAAATCTTTATCTGTACTGAAAATGTTTTGCGATGATATGGGCTAAATCCTGATTTTAAAATTGTTTTCCGGTGATCGAGTGTAGGGTAACCTTTATTTCTGTCCCACCTATATTCAGGATATAATTTATTTAATTCTGTCATATAATCATCCCGATGTGTTTTCGCGAGTACAGAAGCAGCAGCAATTGACAAGAATATTCCATCCCCTTTAATGAAGCATGTGTGTTTGATATCCTGATAGGGCTTAAAGCGGTTGCCGTCGACAAGTATATATTCGGGCAGCAGAGTAAGCTGTTGCAACGCTTTATGCATGGCCATTATTGAAGCATTGAGTATATTGATCCGGTCGATCTCGGTATTGTCAACCGAGGCAACCGCCCACGCAAGTGCATTTGTTTCTATCTCCTTTCTGAGCACATTCCGCTGAATAAGCGTCAGTTTTTTGGAATCATTAAGGATCGGATTGGAGTAATTCAGGGGCAATATAACTGCTGCAGCAAATACAGGACCAGCAAGGCACCCTCGCCCGGCCTCGTCGCATCCGGCTTCGATCAGATGATCTGTATAGGATAATTTTAACATTACGGGTAAAATAAAATCAGCAACCTGATTGACGGAACAAACATACACAAATGTTCAAATGAACTAAGTGCCATAATGACTTAACACGCTTCTAAAATTAGTGTATGAATTTCTTCATATTCTAACTGTTGCTATCGCCAGTGTGTTAGCTGCAATATAGAGGGTATGTAATAGTATTAGAGCAATTCATTAAAGCAAGAGGTAAACCCTGATGCCAACCATCAGCAGAAAATATCCCAACGCCAACATTTCGAACCAGAATGGTCGTTTTAAAAGTGAAAAACTACCGGTAATAAAGAATGACAATGGAATTACAAACAAATAATTGGCAGAAAGAAGCGGCCAACCGGCCAGGAAGATGACTATTAAAGCTGTTAAACTGAAGTTAAAGTTTACCCAGGCTCTCCGCCTGTGGCTGATGAGTTTATCACTCATAATATTGAGCACAGGAACCATAGTAAATACCAGTATTAATGCAGAAGCTGCAAGCCAGAGAGTATTTACAACCGAAAGCCGCGCAGGCAAAACAAGGTTGATTAAAGAATCTGCTAGCTGTTCGAGGCCTTTTATGAAAATATCGTTCCAGAATAACCAACTGACATAATAAATAAAAGGTATTGCGAAACCGATGATTGAAATTGCATATTCACGCCAGGTTGAAATACGGTAAGTAATGAGCGAAAACCAAATAAAGAGCAATAAATAAGCCAGCGGAAGATAAAACAACGATGCAATTCCAATGGAAAATGAAGCAGTAAATACCTGGTGGTAAGCTCCTTGCTGGCCAAACATTCCCATTATCGCGTTCAGGGATATGATAATAAAAACACCTGCCGGTAACACTGCATGCAAGGTCTGATAATCAGCATTCCAGCTATAGGTAAGCAAGATGATTATGGCCGGAAGAAAATTACCGCGCCCAAAAAAGCCGTTTGACTGGTATACATAGAATAATGTAATTGCCTGTAAAACAATAAGTAACAATGCAGCAACCACAGCTATAGATGGAAATGGCTGTAACCACCTCACCAACATAGTGTAAAGAGGGCCATCAGCAGAAGTAGTGACAGGATTCAGAGGATTTACAAAGGCAGGAATCCAGAATGCGGCAACAATCACAATAAAAATTGTAAACTGCAGGAATGTGCCTGATTTTGAAATCCATCTTAGCATAAGTAGCCTTTTAAAGTAATAAATATCAAATCAGGTCTCTTCCGATATCCCGCCGGAAAAATGAATTTTCGAATTTTATCCGGGATGCGGATGCGAGTGATTGTGCTACCGCTTCAGAAACCGTATCAGCAAGTGAGGTAACGGCTATTACCCGACCTCCATTTGTAACAACTGAATGTAAACCGAGTGCAGTACCAGCATGAAAAACAAGACTATCTGCAATTATATCATGGCCGGTAATCAGTTTTCCTTTTTTATACTCTCCGGGGTAACCTCCTGAAACAATCATTACACAGGCTGCAACGCGATCATCTGTTTCCAGTTTTATACCTGACAGGTTTCCATTTGCAGTTGCAAGAAAGATTTCGAGCAAATCGTTTTTAATGCGCGGTAAAACCGATTCTGTTTCAGGGTCGCCCAAACGAACATTATATTCAATTACAAAAGGATCGCCTTTTACGTTCATCAAACCAAAAAACAGAAATCCCTGGTAAGGAATTCCGTCTTTCTTTAGTCCTTCGACAGTTGGTTTGATAATACGATCTTCAACCTTCCGCATAAATTCATCGCCTGCAAAAGGCACAGGAGATATGGAGCCCATGCCTCCTGTATTGGGGCCTGTATCGCCTTCGCCAATGCGTTTATAATCTTTTGCTTCAGGCAAAATAAGGTATTCGAGGCCGTTGGTAATGGCAAATGCAGAAAGTTCAATGCCATCGAGAAACTCTTCGATAACCACCATGGCCGATGCTTTTCCGAACTTCTTGTTGGCAAGCATATCAGTTAATTCAACTTCAGCTTCAGTGATTGTATTGCAAATTACAACTCCCTTCCCGGCTGCAAGCCCATCCGCCTTTAAAACAAAGGGTGGTGCAAGTGTTTTCATAAATGCTAAACCTTCTGAAAGTGTCTCTTGTGTAAAAGTCTTGTAGGCACCGGTTGGGATACCATGCCTGATCATAAACTGTTTGGCAAAGTCTTTGCTGCCTTCGAGTTCGGCACCTGCCTTCTGAGGACCGATTACAGGTATATTTTTCAGAAATCCGTCATCCAAAAAAAAGTCGTGGATTCCAAGCACCAGAGGCTCTTCAGGGCCAACAACAACCAGATCAATGTTATATTGAAGTGCAATTTTTTTTATACTTTCAAAATCATTCCAGCTGACAGGCACATTTGTTCCGACTTTTGCTGTACCGGCATTACCGGGAGCAATATATAACTGATTCAGTAAGGGACTCTGAGCCAGTTTCCAGGCTATGGCATGTTCGCGGCCACCGCTTCCGATCAGTAAGACGTTCTTTTTGTTCATTTATAGTAATGGATATCTTAGTTTTCGGGCTTTAGAGATACAATGCTCCGCATCTCTCCTATCCGGATGTTATTTTCAATTTGAAATGCATTAACTGGTCCTTACAGACCATCTTCAAGGGCACCTATCAATTCCTTAATATCTTGTACACCATGCCGGTTACAATATTCTTCAATACCATCCAGAATTTTTATACAAACCTGGGGATCAACAAAATTAGCGGTACCTACCTGAATAGCTGTAGCGCCGGCAAGCAGGAATTCAATGGCATCAGTTGCGCTACTGATACCACCAAGACCAATTACCGGAATTTTTATAGCTTTCGACACCTGCCAAACCATACGAAGTGCTATTGGTTTTATTGCCGGTCCCGAAAGCCCCCCTGTAATCGTCGACAGAATGGGTCTGCGCTTTTCGGCATCTATAGCCATTCCCAGCACAGTATTTATAACTGACACTGAATCAGCGCCTTCATCCTCAACCGCTTTTGCAATTTCGGCTATATTGGTCACATTTGGCGAGAGTTTAACAATCATCGTTTTATCATACACACCCCTGACTGCTTTTGTAACTGCGCCGGCCATAGGGCACGAAGTACCGAAAGCCATGCCTCCTTCTTTTACATTAGGGCACGAGATATTCAACTCAATTCCGGTTACTTTCTCGAGGGAGTTAAGTTTTTCCGCCACTTCCATATAACCGTCAACCGTGGAATCCGAAACATTTACGATAATATGCGTATCGTAATGTTTGATTTTTGGATAAATAATATTTACAAAATAGTCAACCCCCTTATTTTGCAAACCAACCGAGTTCAGCATGCCTGACGGTGTTTCAGCCATGCGGGGATAACGGTTGCCATCACGATTTTTTGAAGTACATGCTTTGGTAAGAATACCTCCAAGCCTGTTAACATCAATAAAATCATCAAATTCAGGTCCGTACCCAAAAGTTCCCGAGGCCGACATAACAGGGTTTTTGAGCAGCAGCTTATGCACGTTTACTGATAAATCAAGCTTCATTATTTTTGATTTCAGATTTCGGATTAAAATTATTCACCAGTTTGTTTAATAAAAGTTTTTTCCCTTGTCCTCCTTACTATGTCCTTCTCTCTCCCTGAAGATTGAAAATACCTTGTCAGGTTGTCACAACTTAAGCCTACGGGTGTCAAAAACAGGTCCATCAATACAAGTTGTTTTATTGCCATCCACAGTCTCGACAACGCAGCACAAACAAGCGCCGATTCCGCAGGCCATGGTATTTTCGAGTGAAATTTCACAAGGAATATCAAAGGAAGCTGCCACACGGGCGACTGCTTTCATCATTGGATCCGGACCACAAGCATAGATAGCGGAATATTCCCTCACTTTTCCTGAAAAAATTGAATGCTGGGTCACAACCCCTTTTTCTCCGGCAGAGCCATCATCAGTTGTGATAAAAACTTCACCATATACTTTATATTTTTCGGGCTCAACAATATCGTTTGAGGTACGGCCACCTATCAGAACATCCGGTTTAAAGCCTTTCGCATGCAGAAGTTTTGCCAGCAGCAACATAGGTGCAATACCAACCCCGCCTCCGATAAGCAAGGCTTTTTCTCCTACGGGCATACTAAATGTATTACCAAGCGGATAAACCAGGTTAAGAGTATCACCTTCTTTAAGCTTCGAAAGTGCTATCGTTCCATCGCCAACCTTCTTAACAAGCAACGAAAGTTCATTCTTGTCGTAATCAACATCGTATATGGAGAAAGGTCTGCGCAGGTATGTAGTTGTGGAATTACTTACAAGTACTTCGGCAAACTGACCGGGAAAGATTTCAGGAAGACTGACCGGGCATTTCAGGTAAATGGCAAAATAGTCTTCAGTAATAAGATTGTTAAGAGTTACTTCAAAATCGTGGATAAATTTCTTCATCAGCAGGCAATTATTCTGGCGAAAATACTAAAAAAAAGTCCGCCATGATTTACGACGGACTCCATGATTATTTTTCTTCGGCGGTCTCGCCGGTATCACCCGGAGAAGCGGCTTCACCTTCAGTTTCTTCTACAGGAGCAGTAAAATCAGTTATTCCATTAGTTATCAACAGATTATACCACTGAACCAGTTTTCGCATATGCGATGCATATACTCGTTCGTTATCATAATCGGGTACAATTGTTTCGAAGAAAGCTTTTAATGCCCGGTCGTCTGATTTCGCATCAGGGGCAGGCTGATCTCCATTCTTCTCCCTTATCAGCCGGAATACTTCACGCAGAGGCATATCTTCACCTGTTGTAAAAATGCTGATCTCGCCCAACGAACTTATTTTATCACTGGCAAAAGCCTGTATGCGTTTGCCGTCGGTAAGAGATTCAATAATTACACCGGTTTTAGTCTGGGCAATTGTTTTAAACAGTCCGGGTTTGCCCGAAACGGATAAAATTTCTTTCAAATCCATAAATCTTCCTTAAATTTTGTGCAAAATTACTTAAAACTATCTGTTTATGCTACTTTGTTTTTGAATTCGCATAAAATTTAACACTTCATATAACGAAGCGGCCTGTATAATTCGAAGGTGTGATTTTATTCAATTCAACTTTCAGTTTTGCAGGCACATTCAGGCTTTCTATAAATGCGCTGATCGTCTTGCTGTCGATGTGCGTGTTAGTGCGGGTTAATCCCTTGAGTGTTTCATAAGGCTTTGGGAATCCTTCGCGCCGGAGTATGGTTTGCAAAGCTTCAGCTACCACAGCCCAGTTATTATCCAGATCAGCCTGGATTTTATCTTCATTGAGAATCAATTTATCGAGTCCTTTGATCAACGATTTAATACCTATAAGGGTATGAGAAATCGGCACACCAATGTTGCGGCTCACGGTTGAGTCAGTTAAGTCGCGTTGCAGTCTCGACAAGGGAAGTTTAGCCGAAAGATGTTCGAAAAGTGCATTGGCGATACCAAAATTACCTTCCGCATTTTCGAAATCGATAGGATTCACCTTATGAGGCATAGCTGAGGAACCCACTTCGCCGGCTTTAATTTTCTGCTTGAAATACTCCATCGAAATGTAACTCCACATATCGCGGCTCAAATCAATAAGTATTGTATTGATTCGTTTCATATTATCGAAAAGGGCAGCCTGGTTATCGTAATGTTCAATCTGGGTGGTATAGCGCAGCCTTTCAAGTGCCAGGTTATTTTTTACAAAATTGTCACTGAATTCAGCCCAGTCAATATCAGGATATGCTACATAATGTGCGTTAAAATTGCCTGTCGCACCCCCAAATTTGGCAGAGAAGGGAATAGTTTTAATCAGTTTAAGCTGTTGTTTTAACCTTTCGGCAAATACATACACTTCTTTACCCAGTATGGTTGGCGATGCAGGCTGACCATGTGTACGCGCAAGCATAGGCACTTTCTTCCATTCTTTTGCCCTGCGGGTGAGCTTTTGAAGCAGGTCATCGTAGGTAGGTATTATTACTTCATCCATGGCAAGTTTCAGTGCATATGGACCCGCGGTATTGTTGATATCCTGAGAAGTAAGCCCGAAATGAATGAACTCCTTATACCTGGCAAGACCCATTTTATCAAACCGTTTCTTGAGATAATACTCAACAGCCTTGACATCGTGATTGGTAGTGGCTTCAATTTCTTTAACTTCCTGGGCATCAGTAAAAGTAAAGTCACGGCACATGGCCCTTAGCTCCGCTATTTTTTTTCGTTCAATTTCTTTTAGCTGCGGGAGAGGTATCTCATACAAAGCGACGAAATATTCAACTTCAACATATACCCGGTAATTGATAAGGGCAGCCTCACTGAAATAATAAGATAAACGATCAACCTGTTTACGGTAGCGTCCGTCGATAGGCGAAATTGCATTAATCATAGTCAGGTCCATAGTACAAAGAATAAAAATTCACCAGCCAAATGTATGAAAGCCTTTGAATGAATTGCAAGTTTTATGAAAAATTAATACGATTTTTACGTTTATCACTTAAGACAAATCAGAATTTGCGGAAATGCATTTGCGGATTAACTGTATATTATCCTGAAAATGAATTTTTTATACTCATTTAATCGGATTACAAATCCTGTTCTCGTTTCATTTTTATTTTAAATCCCAATATGTTGATTCTTCTGCGGAATGTCATGAATATTCCGTATTTAAAATCCAAGTACTTCATTTACAATAAAAACCGAAAAATCTATCAAAGGCGGCTTGCGTCGGGTAGCAACATAAATATTACACCCTCGTGTAGGGAGGTTACAATTCATGCAAACGCCTTGTTTGACGCAAGGATTAGGCCTGTCCAGGCGTTTAAAATTAACCGGAGCAGCAATAGTCCTTATCCGCTGCCATGCAGCTTCTTCGTCTGCACAAATTTTATTTACACCCGCAATAATAATAACTCTTCGCGGTCCGAAAGCCATTGCTGCAACCCTGTTACCGTTCCCGTCGATATTGAACAACTCACCCTGCAGCGATAAGGCATTGCTGCTGCAGATAAAAACATCGCAAATCTGCTGTTGACGCATGACTTCCAATTTCTGTTCCTCACTTAAACCCTCTGCATTATGATCGAGTATGGTAGCTCCCGATTCTGATGCAATTATCTGTAATCCTAGTTGTTTTGCTGTTTGCGATCCTCCAAAAGCTACCGACATTCCGGGTTTTAACAACTCACGAACGGCGTTTGCAGCATCCTGCCGTGATTCAAAAAAATCAGCATCAAATCGGTTTTTGCGCAAAGCTTCCACTGTTTTTTGGCCAAGGGTGCGGCCATGCCAGGTGTTCATTTTGTTAACAAATATATCGGTGGGATTGGCTAAAGAGTCCATATAACTAATTTAAGACAAAGCAAAGATAAGAGAACAGTTTTAAAATAATTTAAAAATACATACCTATCTAATTATACAGTGTTATGAGCCCTGTAAATTCATTCCAGTGCAATTTCCGGTAATACATTTCAATTTCGAAAAGTATATTCCTGATAGCATCAAGTTCATCACCAGGTGATAATAAAAAATCAACCTGAGTGTTGTGTCCGGAAATCAATTCAGGAAATTGCTTTTCATACAGTTGAAGAATCTCTGAAACAGCAGATTCGCTTACTTTTTCATCGGGCATCTGACTTTCCTTAAGAAACTGCAGTATACGCAGACCATCAATCTTTTCATGACAGGCACGAACAAAGTGGGCGGCAGATTTATAATTCCGTCTTAAGGCATGCCACGGCAATTCGCCGAATCTGCGAACCAGAAAATCGTCGAGCGGGGTGTTATAGTCTTTTTTAAAAAGCGGGCCAAAAAGCTTATAGGTTTCTGCAACCTTATCAAACAGCCTGTAATTGTATACAGGGTAACTGCTCCAGTCACCTTTTATTCCTTTTATTAAAGCCGGACCGGTACCAAAGAAAACCCTGTCGGATAAACGTGTTGCAGGGAATACAATTTCGCCGTTCCAATGCAGCAAACGCCCGGTTTTAACGATCTTTTGCAGGAAATAAAAATCTTCACCACTCAGTTTTGGCGTCATCCCTCCCACTGCCTTATAAGCCCATACAGGCAAAACGATTGCTGATCCCAGAGCGCTAAAGCAATAAGGACTTCGGATTCGCCACATATTTATTGCAAAAGTCCGCATATATATTTCATACCTCAACATAGCGCGATCCAGTTCATGATTATAGGTAAGGTGATGGTAGTAAGGTATTGCTATGCCATACGCGGCAGGATTCAGACGCAGATTTTCAGAAACCGAAGCAAAATAATCTTTTTTAAAAAGGGTATCGGCATCCATACTGATAATTATATCATAGGTACCAGAAACCGAGGCGATATAATCCATTATAGTTTTACGGGCAACGCCGATTCCATGCCCTTTTAACAGCCAGCCCTTGCCTGGAGAGGATCTGTCGATAATTTCAATTCTTTTATCGCCTAGTGACTCAAGGTATAGTATAGCAGCCTGGTTTTCCTCACAAATACTGATATGCGCTTCATCATTCCACCAGCTTTCAGGCTGATTTACACATACAACCAGTCGGAATTGCTGAAGAGTCTGATCCTGAATGGCCTTGATGAGCAACGGTAATCGTTCCATTTCATTCATTACAGGAAGTGCAATATAAATTTGGGAAGGCATCAGTCTGATCCGGTTTTATATGAGAATTTTTACATATCTTTGGAGTACTATTTCGCAAAATATTTTCAAAAGTAGTAGTTTTGTGTGAGATAAAAACCCTTTATGGAAAGTAACGAAGTTCTCGACAGGCTTCCGCGCCACCTGCTAAATCTTATTATTGACCAGCCGTATACTAATTATACAGCGCAGGATCATGCAGTGTGGCGTTATGTCATGATGCAAAATGTAAAATATCTTCCCGGGGTAGCACATTCCTCCTACCTCGAAGGATTGCGGCGAACCGGTATCAGCATCGATCGGATACCACATATGTACGGAATGAACAGGATACTGAAAGAAATCGGTTGGGCTGCAGTAGCTGTGGATGGATTTATTCCTCCGGCAGCATTTATGGAATTCCAGGCTTATAATGTACTTGTGATTGCTGCCGACATCAGGCCAGTTAACCAAATTTTATACACTCCTGCTCCTGATATAATTCACGAAGCTGCCGGGCATGCTCCAATTATCGCCGATGACGAATACTCCTCCTACCTGAGCTACTTCGGGCGGGTTGGCGCCACCGCTTTTTCGTCGGAATACGATAACAAGGTATATGAAGCCATAAGGCATCTGTCCATTTTAAAAGCTGACCCCTATACATCCTTGGTGGCTATCGAAAAAGCAGAAGCTGAACTGGATTTCCTGTCGAAACTCCAGGAAACACCCTCAGAAATGGCTTTGTTACGAAACCTGCATTGGTGGACAGTGGAGTATGGACTAATAGGTAATGTGATAAATCCAAAGATATACGGCGCCGGGCTTCTCTCATCAATCGGTGAAAGCCACAATTGCCTGAAACCCAAAGTTAAAAAGCTTCCATATTCCATAGAAGCACAGAACTTTACTTTTGATATAACCACCCAGCAGCCTCAGTTATTTGTTACCCCGGATTTTGAAACACTGAATAAAGTTCTGGATGAGTACCAGGATACCATGGCATATAGAAAAGGTGGTATGAACGGTTTGAAAAAAGCATTGAATTCGGCTGCTGCATGCACCCTGGTTTACAGCTCCGGGTTGCAGGTTTCGGGGAAACTCACAAAGATTTACGAAAATAATAACGAACCTGTTTACCTGGGCTTTGAAGGTCCAGCGATGCTGTCGGTCAAAAATCAGCAACTACCTGGACAAGGGATCAGGCATCATTACGAAGGATTCGGATCACCTGTGGGGAAGATAAACGGCCTTGCCAACCGAATCGAAATCATGAGTGAAGGAGAATTATCTGCAAATGGTATAGATGTCGGCAAAGAGGTGAGCCTTGAATTCATAAGTGGTGTGAGAGTTTCAGGAAGGCTTGAAAAAATCACAAAGCAAGAGGGATTTAATCTTATTTTTTCTTTCCAAAACTGTAAAGTTAGTTACAGGGATATAGAGCTCTTCAAACCCGAATGGGGTGTTTACGACATGGCTGCTGGCGAAAGAATAATATCAGCGTTTGCAGGCCCTGCTGATCCGGATGCATTCGAACTTAAATATCCTGCCCCCGCGGAGAAGACGCATCACCTTCAGCATTCAGAGGCCGCAATCAGGTTACATGGATTATATAATGAACTCAGGATACAACGCGATAACGGAGGTGATGAAAACCTTCTGAATACTATCTGGAAAACCCTGAAAACTCATTACCCCGAGGAATGGCTACTGGCGCTTGAAGTCGCGGAAGTATTAACAAAACGAACTGATGCATCCGTAACTCTCAAAGAAATAAACAGTTTCCTGAATTCACGGGCATCAGTAAATGAGGAGCTACATACTTTGATAAGTGATGGCTTGCGGTTGATTACAAATCACTGATCTCCAGACTGCTTGCAGCTAAAAGCATTAAAAGAGCTTCATTAACTTCATTTTGCAGTATCAGTTTATGAGCTAGTTTATGCGCTTCTTCCACTATTTTTACTGTTTTACCGCTATTCTTTGCCGAAATTGTCCTGAAAACAGCTGAATCAAGGTATTTTTCTATTTCCGGAGCCTTAGGCATGACCTGAATACTCCCCAGTTTCCCAAGGTCATTACCCGAAAGAATATTACTCATCCGTACATCTTCCGGCAGCGAATCAACGCCGATAACATGATTGCTCGCAGGTTTTGCGAGAGTAAATAAAGCGTGGCCTGACGCCCTCACATAATAATCAGCACCCATCCGGCCAACAAGGTCAAGTTTACGGGTATCAATTGCCCCGGATTTATCAAACACTTTGTCATTAACATGGATCAAGAGAACCTCACAAATAATCAGATTTGCTGATCCGGGTTTTCCTCCTGTTTCAATCACCTGACGCACTTTACATTCAATCTGCACCGGTGATTCTTTAACCCTGAACGGCTTTACTTTTTCTGATGGTAAAGGCGTGAGACCAGATTTGAAGAATTCATTAATTCCACGCGGAAACTCAGTACTTGCCAGGTTCATTTGCTCTACCATGGAATAAGTCACTGTATTGATGACTACTTCAGGAACTTCTTTTACATTACGGTAAGTATCTTTCAACTCATTGGTACGTCCGCTGCGAGAAGGAGAAAAGATCAATGTAGTTGGATTTACCCCGAAAACATTAAAACAACTGAATGGGGAAAGATTTGCATTACCCAAAGCATCGATAGTGCTGGCAAAAGCTATCGGGCGCGGAGCCACAGTACTCAGCAAAAAGCGGTGAAGATGATGAGGAAGAATATTGTCAGGATCAATGATGGCCATAGAAGTTGAAGTAAAGTTAATGGTGGATATAAAAAGCATATTGGTAGTAAAAACTTGCTATTGGTTTTACTGTTAAGCTTTCACCAATAACGATTAACATTTTAAACAGCAGGTAAAATCTTTACAACTGCCTCACCAAAACCAATTCTTATGCCGTCTTTTTCGCAATAACCGCGCATAATAATGCTGTCATTGTCGTTAATAAACTTTCGTTCGGTTCCATCAGGCAACCTGATTGGTTTGGTTCCTTTCCAGGTGAGTTCAAGCATGCTGCCATAACTTCCCGGATCTGGTCCGCTGATGGTTCCGCTTCCGCAAAGATCTCCCACCCGCATGTTGCAGCCATTCACGGTATGATGAGCAAGTTGTTGACTCATATTCCAGTACATATATTTAAAATTCGATTTGCAAACACGCACTTCCTGTGTTTCACCGGGTTTGATAAGTACTTCGAGATGCATATTGTAATTTTGTAATCCTTTAAATTTCAGATAAGGAAGAACCTCCGGTTGTTGAACAGGTCCCTGACATCTGAAAGGTTCGAGTGCATCCAGAGTGACTACCCAGGGAGAAATAACAGAGGCGAAATTTTTAGAGAGAAACGGACCGAGCGGCACATATTCCCAACTCTGTATATCACGTGCCGAAAGGTCATTGAAAAGTACCATTCCGAAAATATGATCATCAGCTGCATCGGTCGAAATACTTTCACCAAGATCGTTTTCTTTACCAACTATAAAAGCTGTCTCCAGTTCAAAATCAAGCTGCCTGCTGGGACTGAAAACCGGCAAATCTGAACCGGGAGGTTTTGTCTGGCCTTTTGGCCTATGTATCTCAGCACCTGACACAACAATACTCGAAGCCCTGCCATGATACCCTACCGGTATGTGCTTCCAGTTTGGCAACAAAGCATTAGATGGATCCCGAAACATTGTACCAACATTAGTAGCATGCTCAATACTCGAATAAAAGTCGGTATAATCACCAACCTGCACAGGCATCAACATCTGAATCTGTGAAGCATCGTACATAGCCAATTGTCTGATCAATGCTGCTTCTGAATCACTGCAATTGCCATCCATAAAGCTGTCCTGGATAATCGTGCGGACCTTGCAGGTTAGCTTTTTGCCCCTGGCAATAAAATCGTTAAGCACTGGTTTTTCAAAATCAGATGCCTTAAGACCCAAATGATCAAAATAACCAAGCCTAGCCAATCCGGCCAGATCAATTACTTTATCCCCGATGCGTGTACACAGAGACTTCCCGGACCCGGGAATCATACCTATGCCAAAAGGAATATTTTCCAGTGAAAAATCACTGTCTGCCTTAATTTCAATCCAGGAATTCATACTTTCAAATATTTTTTTTTACTACACTGATCACGCAGGTATCATTAGTGTCCATATCTCTTCATCTCATGTTACCAAACCCTCCTGTAAACTATAGCGTCCCCCTCCTGGCCTGTTCCCTTTCAATACTTTCGAATAATGCTTTAAAATTGCCTTTCCCGAACGATTTGGCACCTTTACGCTGTATAATCTCAAAGAACACGGTAGGACGATCTTCAACCGGCTTGGTAAATAACTGCAGAAGGTATCCTTCGTCATCGCGATCTATAAGTACACCAAGATTCTGGAGTACTTTAAGGTCCTCATCAATTACACCAACACGTTCGGATACGGTTTCGTAATAGGTGTCAGGCACTGTTAAAAATTCAACTCCGCGACCGCGCAATTGGGTAACAGTATCCATAATATTATCTGTTGCCATTGCAACGTGCTGAACGCCTGAACCGCGGTAATAGTCGATATATTCTTCAATCTGCGATTTTTTCTTTCCTTTTGCCGGCTCATTGATCGGAAACTTAATATATCCGTTGTTATTCGACATAACCTTACTCATCAAGGCTGTATACTCTGTTGAAATATCATTATCGTCAAAAGAAATCAACTGTTTAAATCCCATCACACTGGCATAAAATTCAGTCCAGGTATTCATCTGTCCCCAATCTACATTGCCTACCATGTGATCCACATATTTTAATCCTACAGGCGCAGGCTGGTATTCAGGTTCCCATTTAATATAGCCGGGAAGAAAAACTCCCTTATAATTCTTTCTTTCTACAAATACATGAACTGTTTCACCATACGTATGAATACCGGAAAATACGACTTCTCCATCTTTATCCTTTTGCACAGTTGGCTGCAAATAAGGTTTGGCCCCGCGTTTAGTAGTTTCTTCAAATGATTTGCGGGCATCGTCCACCCACAAAGCAACTACTTTTACACCGTCACCGTGTTGTTTAACATGCTCCCCAATCGGGGAATCAGGAACAAGTGCGGTTGTGAGGATAAAACGGATTTTGCCCTGTTGTAATACATACGATGACCGATCTTTAAGTCCGGTTTCGAGCCCGGCGTATGCACAAGGCTGAAATCCAAAAGCCGTTTGATAATAGTGGGCAGCCTGTTTGGCGTTTCCAACATAAAATTCCACATAATCCGTCCCGTTGATGGGGAGAAAATCTTGATTGTTCATTTCATTTGTTATTTATAAAATACTAAAAAATGCGAAAAACCAGATTTCTAAAAAGCATCTGATTCTTATATTGTTTTGTTTTTAAAGGAGATACTATTTTTCACGTTTTTACAAAAACATTGTGTAAAAGGATCTGGACATCGGATGCTCATTAGAAGCAATACCTGAAACCTGTTAACTCGTTCTTTTAATCAATCCACGATTTATAATAATCTTTCTCTTCAATTTCCATAGCCTGTTTTGTTAATTTCAGAGGTTTGAATGTATCAATCATAACAGCCAGTTCGTTGGTTTCTTTCAACCCAATACTTTTTTCGACTGCTCCCGGGTGGGGTCCATGAACAAGTCCTATCGGATGCAATGTAATTTGTCCGCGTTCGACATGTTTCCGGCTCATAAATTCACCTTCAACGTAATACAATACTTCATCCGAATCAACATTACTATGGTTATAAGGCGCAGGTATTGAATCCGGGTGGTAATCATAAAGTCTGGGGACAAAGGCACACATTACAAAATTGTTAGCTTCAAGAGTTTGATGCACAGGAGGCGGCTGATGTATCCTTCCTGTAATTGGTTCAAAATCATGAATAGAAAACGCCCAGGGATAATGACATCCGTCCCAGCCAATTACATCGAAAGGATGCGATGCAAAATGATAAGGGAACACTGTATCATTCTTTTTAATCAATACTTTGAAATCGCCTTTCTCATCATGGGTAACGAGGTTTTGCGGGATGCGGATATCCCTTTCATACAGCGGAGAGTTTTCAAGCAATTGGCCAAAGTGGTTTACATACCGTTTTGGAAATTTGAAAGGGGTAAAAGATTCGATAATAAAAAGACGATTGCTCCCGGTTTCAAATTCCATCTGATACGTTACACCTCGGGGAATTACAACGTGATCACCAGGTGAAAATGGAATTTCTCCATACATGGTGAGCAACTTACCTTTACCTTCATGGATAAAAATAAGTTCATCAGCGGATGCATTCCGGTAAAAGTAGTCCTTCATCGATTGAACGGGAGAGGCAAGGGAAATATATACATCATTGTTCACTAGAACAGGAATGCGGCTTTTAAGAAAATCATTCTCAGGTTTAACCGAAAAACCCTGAAAACTTCGATGTTGGGTATTGTTGACTATTGCTATTTCAGGAGCTAAACTGTAAGGATCTTCAATCGATTTTACCAGGGTAGGAGGATAAACATGATACGTAATTGAATAAGCATCAGAAAAACCTTCAGTACTTACCAGTTGTTCTGAATACAACCCACCGTCAGGTTTCCTGAATTGAGTATGACGTTTATGAGGGAAATTTCCCAAAAAAGAATAATATGGCATATTTACTTCAGTTCAGGTTCGGAAATAGAACAGTAAGAATTATTTCAAAGATACTAAAACGAAGGAAACAATGGGTTTGTTCAGTGGAATCATTTATTAATAATTCATAATTCTCACAAATAATACAATGTTAATAGCACTTTTCTGGCATAATTTCTGTTTATAATTATGATGAGGATGCAAATATTCAGGACATATTATATTTAAAAAGATTTCTACCTGATTTACCCTGTTCCTGCATCCAAAAGAAAAGTTACTTTTTGAGTCGAGGGTAATAAAGATTAAGACAAAAAACTATTCTGAAAATAAACTTATAAAATTCACAATTAAACCTAAAATTATGTTAGCAACTCTAAAATTTCCGGTACTTGGATTCACTGAAATCCGCCTCATTATTAAGCGAGACTATAAATGGCTGGCCGAATTGATTGGAGCCGATTTAGAAATAGAAGTTTCAGAAGATGATTTTGTCATCAATTAAAACATGAAACAGAATACCATACTTTTGAACAACTTATTAAATTGCTAATTCTGTATTTTTGAAATCGTCAGTATTGGCTATTCATTTTGCATGCCCGCTTTAATCTGAGTTTATATTTTATTAAACTATCTCTTACAAAAAATCCTGTTCTTTCATTCCCAATTTGGTAATCTCTTTCCTGATTTGAAACAAATAGATAGGGCGAGATTTAATTTATTCAGCTGAATTGTTTAGCATTTTCTGCTTTTCTTTGTATTTCCCTGATTTACCCAAAAAAATCCAATCTGCAGGCTTTAGGATTTAATCTGAGGCTGAACACCCTGATTCGATTATTCTTTTATCATGCGGGAAACAGTTTAATGATCTGTTTTTCCCTGAACTTAAAAATTTCCCTGACTTTTTTATTTACAAAAACAATATCAGCTATTCGCCCCAAAACACCCAATGGAACCTTATAGTAGAGTATATCATGCATTTCGACACCGCCTTCAACCTTCCTGAAATGATGTTCGTGGTGCCAGGTGCTGTATGGACCCCGCCTCTGTTCATCAATAAAATATTCTTTTTCCCTCATCTGTGTGATTTCAGTAACCCAATTTAATTTCATTCCTAAGACCGGACTAACTTTATAGGTAATAAACATTCCGGGATACATCTCAGCCTGAGGCGGCGATGTTATCAGAAAACCCATTTCAGGGGGAGTAATTTTCGAAAGGTTGGATGGTGAAGAAAAGAAATCCCAGACCTTGTCAAGGTTTGATGGTACAAAATGAACAAATTCTAATCGGCGCATTGTTTAATTATTTTATAGTAATATTAAACAAATATTTAACCCAATGGTTCGATGGAGGATCGAATCATTATTTTGAAATCGTTGAAATTAAAGATTTATAGAATCTTAAAAGAAGTTTATTCTTGCTTCGGATTTCAAAAGATCGAGCGCGCTTTTCACTGCCGACTGTTGTGTGTCAATATCATTAATCAGAATAAGGCTGGCCAGGTCAGCTGAAGTAGCATCGGCGGGAAGTTGCATTGCTGCGGTATTTATCCGCTTTATAGTTTCCTCACGTACATTCCGCACCATCTCCCATGCTTTGGTCGATACATACAATTGTTGCGAAAGATTATGATCAAACTCAGAGCGAACCGATTGAACCAGGGCTGATTGTAACTGTAAAGCATTCATTCCAGGCTGGTTTGTGCGTACCAGGAGGCCTGCGGGCTCAATACGTTCAAGCAATAACACAAGTCGCTCATATGCCTGCATACGAACAGGCAGGCTGATTTTCTGCACATCGAGGCGCATCTGCATTTGAGTTTTCTCTGTTTCTTTTTCAAGAAACATTTTTAGCAGGTAATAGGCAGTGGCAAGCACAACCAATGACGGAACTGTGTATTTTATTAATTCGGATAAGGACTGCATGGTCTGATTTGTTTTCCCGGCAAATTTCGTAAATATTATTTAAGTAACTGCATTTTAATATAGAGCCTTTTCATCAATGGCTGTTTATCAATAATGGATACTAAATACTCATACCATTAAAAGCAAATCAAAGCTTAAAAAGTTTCAGACTTTTGATTTTTATCTCCTTCTGATTCTGTTCGTGAATAAAATCCAACATTTAGAACTTTCTAAAATTTCATCGAAAAGTTTAACTTTCAGGAAGCGAATAATCATTAAGGATTACAAATAAAGCTCCTCGCAGTAAGCTGACGAGATATCTCAGCGGAATCAAGGTCAAATCTGCTCCAAGGAGCGGGGAATATTACCCATGAGATTTCTCGACCCGATAACCATCGGGATCGCTCGGGATCAGTTCGGCTATATAGTTTTGTTTCTCAAAACTAAAGTCTCACTGATTTAACAAAGATTAACCCATTGAATACAACAAATTACCCACAAAAGTTAATGCAAAGTGATCAAACCAGTTATAAAATTATCTATCAGCTAATAATTTTTCTACTTTTGCACTTTTGGATTAATAAAACTATCATCTATGAACCACTTGTCCGACAGGATTAACCTGCTTGCTGAATCAGAAACACTGGCAATGACCCGTCGCAGCCGCGAGCTCCGGGCTCAGGGGTTTGATGTTATCAATCTGAGTATTGGTGAACCTGATTTTGACACACCTCATCATGTGAAAGAAGCGGCAAAAGAAGCCATCGATCAGAATTTCTCCCATTATACTCCTGTTCCGGGTTATCCTGAATTGAGGCAGGCTATTGCCAATAAACTGAAACGCGACAACGAACTTGTTTATACCGTTGAACAGATCGTAGTTTCAACAGGGGCAAAACAGTCACTTGCCAATGCTATTCTTTGCCTGGTAAATCCGGGAGAGGAAGTACTCATCCCCACACCTTACTGGGTTTCATATAAGGAAATAATTAAGCTGGCAGGCGCCAAAGGTGTTTTTATTGAAGGTGGCATTAAGAATGATTTCAAAGTAACACCTGAACAAATTGAGGCTGCTATCACAGCTAATACCAAGCTATTTATCTTCAGCAGCCCATGCAACCCTTCAGGCACGGTATATACATTGAGCGAGCTGAAAGCATTCGCCGATGTATTTGCCAAACATCCTCATGTTTATATTATATCCGACGAAATTTACGAAAATATCATTTTTACCGGCAAACATTACAGTATAGCATCTTTCGAAAATATACACGACAGGGTAATCCTTATAAATGGGTTATCGAAAGGCTTTGCCATGACAGGCTGGCGTCTTGGATATATGGCTGCATCTAAGGAAATTGCAGGTGCTTGTGATAAACTCCAGGGACAAATCACTTCAGGAGCCTGTTCGATTACACAACGGGCAGCTATAGTAGCTATGAATACCAATCCGGTAGATAGCGATGATATAAAACTAATGGTTGAAGCTTTTAAATACAGGCGTGACCTGGCTATCAGCCTTCTCCGTGAAATACCCGGGGTTAAACTCAATGTTCCAAATGGAGCATTTTACCTCTTCCCCGAAATTAATTCATATTACGGCAAATCGACAGGCGATCGCGTAATACTTTCCGGTTCTGACCTGTGCGACTATTTACTCGACACCGCTTACGTTGCTATTGTTCCGGGAGCAGCCTTCGGCTCTCCGGATTGTATCCGGATTTCCTATGCAACATCCGAAGATAACCTCAGGGAAGCAGCTTCGCGCATCAACCTTGCACTTTCGAAACTGAAATAAGTTTATTCAGCTGCAATTTTCAGCCAGAACTTTCACTAAAATATACTATCAGATATGGCCTTTACTGAAGAAGAAATCACCCACCTGTTCAGCAGATTCAGCCTGTGCAAGGTGCTGATAATCGGGGATGTAATGGTCGATTCCTACCTGGTAGGAAAAGTAGATCGTATTTCACCTGAAGCACCTGTACCTGTTGTAGCCCTCAAACAAAGGAATAATTTACTTGGAGGTGCTGCTAATGTGGCACTTAATATCAAATCACTTGGTGCTGAGGCATTTTTATTTTCAGTTATCGGAAATGATAAACAGGGAGAAATACTTCTGGAACTGATGGAAAAAGAAGGTTTGAGTACTCAGGGAATCATCCTGAGCAAGGACAGAATAACGACCACGAAATTCAGAATTATAAGTAACAACATGCAAATGCTGCGGGTTGACGAAGAAATGGATACGGACCTAAGCACAAATGAAACTAATGAACTTATAAAAAATATTTCAACACTGATAAAATCTCAAAAACCAGATGTAATAATTCTTCAGGATTATAATAAGGGAGTGCTATCTCCTGAAGTGATAGTGTTGATAACTGAAATAGCCGCTATGGCTGACATTCCTGTTGCAGTTGATCCCAAGAAAAAAAATTTCACTTTATATAAGGGAGTTTCTTTGTTTAAGCCGAACCTGAAGGAGATTAACGAGGGTTTGAAAACAGATATCGATCCGCGTTCGCTTGAAAGTTTGCAGGAGGCTGCCGAATTATTACATGCCAGCCAGAACATTGAACACATAATGATCACTTTATCAGAACATGGTGTATTTATCAGTTCCAGAAAATCATACGGGTACGACACAAACATTATACCGGCAGTTTTGCGAAGCATAGCCGATGTATCCGGAGCAGGCGATACTGTAATCAGCGTTGCAGCTCTTTGTATGGCAGTTAAATCAGATCCTTTATTCATAGCGACTTTAGCCAACCTTGCCGGCGGATTGGTTTGCGAGCATTCAGGGGTTGTACCGGTGGATAAAATGCAGCTTATTCATGAATCTATTTCGGAAAAGTGATAGCATAAAATGCTCACACTTTATAATTATAAAGCGACTACATGCGCCGGCATCACGAACCTGACCCCCTTAGCATAATCCTCATATTCAAAACTAGAAATTGATTATTTTACAGATATTTAAGCATGTCAAAACCTCCAATTACTCAGACTCCGGGACGCAAGCAACAGGTTCATGCCATGTTCAATCATATTGCCGGCCGTTACGATTTATTAAATCATTTGCTGTCGATGGGAATTGATCGTGGCTGGAGGAAAAAACTTGTAAAACTGATGGCCCGGGATAAACCCCTGCACATACTTGATATGGCTACCGGCACAGCAGATCTGGCAATTGCCGCTGCTGCCATTAATCCTGAGAATATTACCGGTACCGATATAGCAGAAGAAATGCTGGCCATTGGACAAAAAAAAGTCGATAAACTGGGATTGGGCAATATAATAACCCTGCTTAAGGCTGATTCAGAAAACCTTCCTTTTAAAGATGCCGAATTTGATTCCGCCATGGTAGCATTCGGAGTGCGTAACTATGAAAACCTCCCGAAAGGTTTAAGTGAAATGTGCAGAGTACTTAAACCAGGTTCGCGGGCCTTTATTCTTGAATTCTCAAAACCTCAGAAATTCCCTGTAAAGCAATTATTTGGTTTTTATTCCAGGTTTATTCTGCCTGTCATAGGCCGTTTGATTTCAAATCATAGCACGGCATATTCGTACCTGCCCGAATCGGTTGCTGCTTTCCCGCAGGATGACCATTTTCTGAAAATAATGATAGAAGCTGGTTTCAGCCAGGCTGAATTTATCAGTCTGAGCTTTGGGATCACTAATTTATATATCGGGAAAAAATAAAAGTGAATCCTCTTCTGCTTCATTTATTTTAAACACTTGTCGTTGATTTACATACTAAACCAGGATTTGCTCCGTTTGACTAGCATTACTTTATATTTTTCATGCTGCGTACACATAAATTTCTTATAATTTTAATTTTGCTTTGTTTTACAGGCAAGGCGTTTTCACAGTCGAGGCAGGTACCCAATAAGCCTGAATATGATCTTGCACCTTATCATTTTGGTTTTCTTTTAGGGATTAACGAAATGTTATTCACTATAAAACCGTATCCTGGCTACCAGAAAAAGGCATATTTAAATAATGAATTTGTTCAATCACTACCTGATCAGAACAGCGATTCTGCATTTCTTTTTAATCTGGAAGCCGCCCCGACTTTTGGTTTTGTAATCGGCATAGTAGGTAATCTGCGCCTGGGTGAATACTTCGATATGAGATTTACTCCTTCGCTCACTTTTGGTGAACGTAACCTTGATTATACAATAAGCAATTATTATGACTCTCCTGATCCGCAGTTGCTGTATGTGACCAAGAATGTCCAGTCAACATTTGTTGAATTTCCCCTTTGGGTGCGTTTTAAAGGAAAACGTTTACACAATATGAGACCTTATGTACTGGCAGGTGGTAAATGGGCGCTGGATCTTGCATCGAATGCTAAGAAAAAAGCAGACAACACTGCAGCTTTTGTTTTTATTAACCGTAAAGATATCTATGCTCTTGGCGGTGTTGGTTTTGATTTTTACACTGCCTATTTCAAATTCGGGACCGAAATCAGCATGTCTTACGGCCTGTTCGACATTCTGAAACGCGATAATACCATTTATACCGGCGCTGTTGATCGAATGAGTTCCAAAATGTTCCAGATATCCTTTACTTTTGAGTAAACTTTCAGAGATTCATTTAGTTTACTATTCTCAAAACATTACATTCCCCAAACTGTTGATTATTCTATAACCGAATATAGATAATACCGATGCGGCAGTATTTGGATAACTTTCATCAGTTTCAACATGCTCAAAGAGATTGAAATCGCTATGACCCCGAAACAGGCTGCCGACCCCTCGGGATGGAAGACTGCTTTTGCTCATGCTCTTCGTATACAGCCAGGAAGAATAAAACATCTGAATCCCATTCAGCGATCGGTTGATGCCCGTTCTTCGAAGGTAAAAATAAGGCTGAAAGCAGAATTATACATTGATGAACAGCCAAAGGAAGCCAGAAAAATTTTTCGTATGACATATCCTGATGTCTCATACAAAATGCCTGTGATCATTGTTGGTGCAGGACCGGCAGGGCTTTTTGCGGCACTTGCGCTGATTGAGAACGGCATTAAGCCCATAATTATCGAACGGGGCAAAGATGTAAGAGCCCGTAAGTTTGATATAGCCCAGATTAATCGTGAACATATAGTAAACCCTGATTCGAATTATTGCTTTGGAGAAGGCGGCGCAGGCACTTTCAGTGATGGAAAATTATACACCCGTTCATCAAAACGCGGAAATGTCAGCGAAATACTTTCAATATTAGTGTCGCATGGCGCTTCTGAAGAGATTCTGATCGACAGCCATCCTCATATCGGCACTGATAAACTTCCGGCTATTGTTGCATCCATTCGTCAAACTATAACAGAATCCGGTGGTGAGTTTTATTTTAACAGGAGGGTCAATGATATTTTGATCCGGAACGGTAAAATTTATGGTATTGCTGATAAAACCGGCAACATTTACGAAGCCCGGGCAGTTATACTTGCCACGGGACATTCAGCCCGCGATATTTACGAATTATTGCATCAGAAAGGACTTACCCTTGAAGCTAAAAGCTTTGCCCTGGGAGTGCGTGCAGAACATCCACAGGCGCTTATTGATTCTATTCAATACCGGCAGTCGCCCCGGGATCCATATCTTCCGGCTGCTCCTTACAGCCTGGTGAAACAAGTCGAAGGCCGTGGAGTATTTTCATTCTGCATGTGCCCCGGAGGAATAATTGTTCCGTCGGCCACAGAAGCTGGCCAGATAGTAGTTAATGGCATGTCGAACAGCAAGCGAAACTCACCTTTCGCCAATTCAGGAATTGTAGTACAGATAGAACCTGCAGATACCGCCTATCTTTCGGCGTACGGTCCGTTAGCCGGACTCGAGCTGCAACGCCGTGTTGAAGATGCATGCTGGCGTTCAGCAGGGATGAACCAGTCAGCTCCGGCACAGCGTATTACTGACTTTACAAGTGGTATTACCTCCGGCTCACTGCCTGAAAGTTCATACCACCCTGGTATGGTTTCGGCTCCGCTTCACGAAATCCTGCCTCCGTTTGTTGCCGGCAGGCTTCAGCAGGCATTTCTGCAGTTCGACAAAATGATGAAAGGATACCACACCTCACAGGCTGTTATATTGGGTACTGAATCGCGTACTTCATCACCTGTCAGGATACCGCGCCATAGCGAAACGCTTGAGCATATCGATCTGGCCGGATTATATCCTTGTGGTGAAGGAGCCGGATATTCAGGAGGAATTGTTTCTTCAGCTATGGATGGTATAAAATGTGCAAAGGCCATTATAAAAAAATATAAGAAATAGATTATCATACTATAAAATTATTGATTTACTTTTATATCCTAATTAATAGTATTCGAGATGATGAATATTTTACCTTCTGACGAACTTTTTGAAGGGTTGAGAAAAAAAGCAGCGTTC
This sequence comes from Bacteroidales bacterium, assembly GCA_038204995.1. GTDB lineage: Bacteria > Bacteroidota > Bacteroidia > Bacteroidales > UBA4417 > UBA4417. The sequence continues at coordinate 42,694 of JBBRCH010000009.1, forward strand.
AAACAGGAAGTTTATCTTAACACACTTCAAACCTTCAGACTTTTCAAATCAGTTCTGACAGAGATGTCTGAAAAATACAGGCAGAAATACAAAAATGATCCTCTCCAAATAGATTTTGAATATCACGATAAAGGTGAGTTTGAAGCCGAACTCAAGTTTGGCGGCGATATCCTGATTTTTACCATGCATACCAACGTGTTTGAGTTTTCGCGTGACCATGAAGTAATGAAAACCAATTATATCTATGAAAACCCCGATCGTTCCTATTGTGGGATTATCATGATTTTCAACTTCCTGGCAGATTCGATTAAATACAGCAGGATAAATGACCTTGGATATATGATCGGCAGAATCTTTTTAAACAACGAGAATCATTATTTCATTGAAGGTAAGCGTGAAGTCGGGCAGTTATACAATAATTTCCAGACATCGGTGATAACCCGCGACTCAGTCAGGCTTATCCTTGAATCAGCCATACTATATACATGCAATTTCGACTTATTAACACCACCCTTTGATGCAATGAAGATGATAACGGTTGCCGATATTCAGAGCACACTCGATAATATGAAAATGACTACAGGCAAGAGGCTTGGATTCCGTTTCCAGGGCGATCACGAAGAGTTTACCTAACTAATGGATTAATTACGTATTTAAAGTAATAAGCTGTATGCCTGTGATTTAAGAAAAATAAGAACAATAAATCGGGATTAAATTCATAATATGTATTAATTCTACATTTGTATTATATAAAATGGGAAATAACAAACATACAGATACTCTGACTTTTCGTGAAATTGAATATACTATCCAGATCAAAGATAAAGATTCAGGCTATCATGAAGTGTATGATGTGCTGCTTTCAGAATTAACCCGTTTCGAAGATACCCGAAAAAAAGAAGCTAACCTCGAGAATCCCATTCGCACATTCCTGAAAACCAATATAGAACGTAGTATAGTAATCCGTGATAATACAAGAGTATATTTTATTGATTATCACGAAAAAGGTTCGTTTACAATTAAATTCACGATATTGCTTATTACCCGGTATACTAATTATGGAACAGTGCGTCAAGCACTCGACTTCCTGATTAAAGATACTATCGGTGATTACTTCGAAGAACTGCTTGAAAGGCACATGCCTGTTAGCATTACCGTTCATTCTGCTGATAATGAGATATACGAAATCCCGGCTAGTGTTCAGGAAACTGACCATGACACAGATTATCCAAAGCGCGACTACCTTTCCATAATTCTATCATCATTTGCATTGTTGATTGTATTAATCATGGTTATACTCTGGATGTTTCAGAAAAATCAAACTACAGAAACAACTAAATCATCAACTGATTACAGGGATAAGTATTATGAATTGCTTATACAAAAAGAGGTAGAAAAGGTTTTCGAAAAAGAAAAACTGAATTTTATTATACAAAGTAAGATAGAATCTATTTCCGATTCAGGTCGTAATAATAAACCTAAGGAACTTAAGTAAAGAAGAAATCCCTAATACTTCACGTAATAACTGCCTTTAAAAAATAGCAACCTGAGAAAAGCACGTTGATTAAAAGCTAAAAGCCCTCAATATTGAGGGCTTTTAGCTTTCATACGAAAAATTTTAGCTATTTACCAATTTTAATATCAAGTCCGACTGCTACCAACCAGGTTGTTTTGGAAAGATCCTCCTTAACAGGAATAGCAGTTGTACCCAACATATGGTTAAATGTCCGGTCATCTTTGCTATAGAAAGTATTCAGACCACCAATATTTATTCCGATACCTGGAGTAATTTTATACTGACCACCGAAAGCAATTGTGTTTGAACTAAGGCTGTAACTCAGATCACTTTGATAATCTTTGGAAACACCGGTTTGAGATGTTAATAAGCCTAAGCTCAACAGGAATTTATCGGTTAGGTTATATTCAAGTCCGAGAGCCAGTTCATAATAATTTTTATCAATTATCGAAGCGTTTTCGACAGCCATTCCATGGGCATCTTTCTTGCCGTAATCGGCATTTTTATCCCAATAATAATTGAAACCCAGCGATGCATTTAACTTTTTAGTCACGGGATAGGATGCACCAATTGAAAGCAATGCAGGCATATCGCTGCGCGATTTCTGACCATCAGGAAAAGACCCTGTGCCATCAACTTTGGTTTCGTTGGTCAGTTCAATTTTTGTAATCATTTCGTATTTAATAGCAATAGTGAGTTTCTCAGCAAGGGTTAGGTTAGCTCCGAAAATGGGCGTATAACCCGTACCTTTCTGAACTACATCAACTTCCGCATCGCCGGTTTTTGCAGCAAGTCCACCCATCTGAGCTGCTCCTCCGCTTAACTGGGCTGATCCGGCAGCTGCCTGGGCAGAGCCTGCGGTGGCCTGGGTTGCAGCGCCAGCGTAAACTAACTGAGCCTGACTAATTGGAGTACTCGCCGACTGACCAGCTGCAACCAGAGCGCCTTCAAACTGGGCCTGTTGTTCTGCAGAGATAGCTCCGGCAGCCTGGGCCTGCGCGAATGTATATGATCCCAAACCTGCTGCTGCCAGATTTCCGGCTCCTGCGGCAGCACCATTATATTGAGTAGCAACACCGGCATAATAGGTTGAAACACCCTGATAATAAGTTGATGCAGAGGTATAATAATTTTGCATTGCTAACCCAAAAGATTTAGCCGTTACATAACTTCCGTTGAATGTAAGCGAAGCCAATCCGGGAATATCTCCGGGAGTAACAGTAAAATTAGGATTGATCGAAATATTCTTTATGCTTCCCTTATAGGTATTCTTAGCTGTTACAGAGCGAACACCGGCAAAAAGTGATAATGAAGGATTAACTTCGTATGAAATCCCAAACTGATAACCAAAAAATACTGAGGTACCTTCAAAATTAATATCGGCTTTGTAATCCATATCACCTGTAGTAGGCTTCAGACTGGGGACTAAATCGGCGATCCCCATTTCGAATGAAGGTAATCCTGTATCATATTTGGCACCACCGCCACCTCCAACCGGATTAAATCCAAATGAAAAAGCCAGCTTATCCATTTTATAAGCTACATAAACACCAGGAAACACCGGAGCTTTAACAATACCAGTATACTTTGAAGCAGGCGCACCATTTAAATAAGGATAATTGTTGATTACATCTTTAGTCTGAAAAATTGTTTGATTGTTCAACGAAAGGTAGAATCCGTTTCCCAACTTGGTAAGTCCAGCCGGATTGTAGTAAACGGCATCAATACCTAAAGAAGCATTCCGCGCAAGCATACGCGCATAAGCTGCACTTTGATTCGAATTAGTCATTATGCCACCGGCAAAAAGACCAGTACTTAATAATGCTAATGAAAGTGAAAGGAGTAAAGACTTTTTCATTTTTCTGAATTTGGTTAAATTTGTGAATCCGAAGTCTGATTGAAGGAGCCAAAATATATAGATTTTTCAATATTACCAAATAATTTTAAATGCCACGATCTTAACTGTTTATTAATCGCTTACACATTCAAGTAATTGAAAATGTTATTTATATTGATTCTACATTAATATGTATTAAAGTATGGGGAGTTTTGCATGTATTAAATTAAAATGACATAGTAATGAGATAATATTTGTATTACAAAACCGGCGACATTTCATCTGATAAGTGAAACAGGAATCCGGTATTCTATTTTTACGGTCTTAAAGTAATTAGTGATCAATAATTTAGAAAGCCAGAGGTATAAATTGATTTTTAACATCTAAAACAAGGAAATGCCCTTCCACTCTTAAATGATAAGTTGTATATCAAGTTTTGAACACAGCAAATCAGCATATTGTAAACAATGAATAAGGGTATCTGAAAAATTAGAGTTTTTTTTTATAGCCCTATTGCCCGGATTAAAAAAAGTATTACCTTTGCAGCCTCAAAAAACGATATGGTCCGTTCGTCTAGGGGTTAGGACGTCAGGTTTTCATCCTGGTAACAGGGGTTCGATTCCCCTACGGACTACAAACAACACTTTAAAGTTTAACAATGGCAAATCACAAGTCGTCCTTAAAAAGGATCAGAGCAAACGAAAAGAAAAAACTTCGCAATCGCTATTATGCAAAAACCATGCGCAATGCAATTAAAGGCTTCCGAGCGTTAGAAGATAAAACTGTTGCAGCTGAAAAACTGCCTTCACTTGTTTCTCTTATTGATAAACTTGCAAAGAGAAGCATAATTCACAAAAACAAGGCATCGAATCTGAAATCGAAGCTTACCAAAAAAGTGAACGCGCTTTAAATGAAATCTTTCTATTGGAAAGAAGCCTCTGGAATCAGGGGCTTTTTTGTTTTGACTATATTTACATTTCAAATTTTTAGATTTATTTTGTATAAATATCAATTCCAGAATGCAGACCGAAAAAAAAACTTCTATCAAAGGATGGGCAGAAGACGATCGTCCCCGGGAAAAACTCCTGAATAAGGGTGCTGCATCCCTGAGTAATGCAGAACTGATAGCTATCCTGATAAGCTCCGGCAACCACAACGAATCAGCAGTTGAATTGTCGAAACGAATTCTGAACGATGTGAACGATAATTTCTCAGAACTGGCTCGCCTCACACTATCCGATCTGCAGAAGTACAAAGGTATTGGCGAAGCTAAGGCCATTACCATTGCAGCCGCGCTTGAGTTAGGCCGGCGAAGGAGTACTTCTGTACTTACTGACAAGCCACAGGTAAAAGACAGTAAGACCGCCTATATACTGCTGCAGAAAGAACTGGGGGATCTGAATTATGAAAGCTTTTGCGTAGTGCTGCTGAACAGGGCAAATAAAGTCCTCAAAACTGTCAGGATCAGCGATGGTGGGATTACAGGCACAGTGGTTGACCAGCGAAAAGTATTCAAAATTGCACTTGATAATAATGCTACATCCATCATTCTTGGACACAATCATCCTTCGGGACAGCTTACACCAAGTGACGCAGACATACAATTGACAAAAAAAATGAAAGAAGCCGGTATAGTTCTCGATCTTCCTGTTCTGGATCATATTATCGTGGGCGACGGGAATTATTATAGTTTTGCAGATGAGGGAATCATGTAAAAAAAAGGGTTTAGGATTTGGGGATTAGGATTTAGGGATTCCATTTCGGAAAACACGGACCAGGAGTTTGAGAATTGCAGATGAGAATTTGATCTTTAAGTAAAAAGTATTCAATGTTAAAAATAGTAACCCTAGTTGGCGCAAGGCCTCAGATAATTAAAGCTGCGGCGCTGAGCCGTGCTATCCGGAATTCGTTTGCTGATCAAATTGAAGAAATAATAATCCATACCGGGCAGCATTACGACATCAACATGTCTCAAGTTTTTTTTGAGGAACTCGGCATCCCTAACCCACATATTAACCTTCATATAGGTTCAGCTTCGCACGGTAAGCAAACAGCAGAGATGATTGAGGCGATTGAAAAGGTAATGCTGGCTGAAAAGCCTGACTTTCTTGTGCTTTATGGTGATACCAATTCGACCCTGGCCGGAGCTATAGCTGCAAGCAAAATACATATTCCGATTGTACATATCGAAGCCGGATTGCGCTCATTCAACAAGAATATGCCCGAGGAAATAAACCGCATTATGTGCGACCATGCCTCTACCCTATTGTTTGTTCCGACCAAAACCGGAATAAAAAACCTGGAACACGAAGGATTTAATACCGGAACTTCTGCGCCCTATTCGGCTGATCACCCGGGAGTTTTTCATTGTGGTGATATTATGTTCGATAACCTGGTTTATTTTTCAAAAATAGCTGGACATAAAACTGACATCATGAAAAGGCTCGATCTGGTGGACAACGAATTTGTGCTTTGCACTATTCACCGTGACAACAATACCGATTCGCCTGAGCGCCTGCACCAGATTGTCAGTGCCATGTGCTATATTGCGGAAAATATGAATCTGAAAATTGTGATTCCGTTGCATCCCCGTACTTCCAAAATAATTGAAACCAAACTACCGAAAGATATTTACGAAAGATTATCTGCTAATATAAACATCCGCCTTATTCCCCCGGTTTCGTATCTCGAAATGATTATGCTGGAGAAAAATGCCAGGCTGATACTCACCGACTCAGGTGGTGTGCAGAAAGAAGCTTATTTCTTTAAAAAGCCTTTGGTAGTAGCCCGACCTGAAACCGAATGGGTCGAAATTATCGAAAATGGCGCAGGTATTATTGCCGATGCCGATGAAACAAAAATTATTGAATCCGTCAAATATTTTCTTAACATAGACTCACTGGATTTTCCAGGTGAATTTGGCGATGGACATGCGGCAGAGTTTATATGCAGGACTATGCTTGAGCAGAATTCAGATATTATTTAAAAGTGGAACATCATAAAAGTTTCAATATAAGTGAGCTAATTTAGCGATGATAAGTTCATGATAATTTATTAAAATCTTATACACCTGTTATATTAAATGAAATTTACGTTTCTATTTTTTAGTTTTAGTCTGCTCTTTTTTCATTCTTTCGGTCAGATCCGCTTTGAAAGCGGCTACTTTTTGGATAACAACAACAAGCGGGTTGAATGTTTTATTAAAAACAAGGATTGGAAAAACAACCCTAAAGAATTTGAGTATAAATTTTCTATTAATGGTGAAACTCAAAAAGGAAATCTCAACTCAGCTAAAGAATTTGGTGTTGCTGGCTTTTCAAAGTATATCAGGGCAGCAGTAAAAATTGATGTTTCATCCAATGATATAGATAACCTTTCAAAAGAACGCAATCCTGAATGGTCGGAGGATACTTTGTATCTGAAAGTGTTGACAGAAGGGAAAGCAATCCTATACTATTATGATAGAAAAGGATTAAGACGGTTTTTCTATTCCATTACTGACACTTTGATAAACCAACTGATTTACAAAGAATATTATACTGCTGATAACCAGGTGGCTGAGAATGTCAAATTTCGCGAACAACTCTGGAATGATGTAAGAATTGAAAATGCTGGTATGAATTCTATCGAAAATATTCATTTTAATACAAATGAACTTAAGAATTACTTTAAAAAGTATAATGAACAGGAAGGGCAATTAGCTGTAGTTTATGGCAAAAAAGAGAAAAAGGATTCTTTTCATCTGAAAATCAGCCCGGGAATTAATTATTCATCCCTAATAATAGCAAACACTGTAAATGGTAAATATAACACCAAATTCAATAATCAACTAAACTTCAGAATCGGATTAGAAGCGGAGTTTATAATGCCTTTTAACATGAATAAATGGGGGTTTATCTTTGAACCCACATTTCAATATTTTTATTCAGAAGATAAAAAGAGTACGTCAATAGAAACTCTTCATTTTAATTCAGTTGAATTTCCAATCGGGCTTCGCTATTATTTCTTTTTAAATGAAGAATTAAAGCTTTTTGCTGATGCTTTTTTCATCCCGGCAACAAATTTTGGTTTTCATTCGGAATTGAGACATCAAAGTACCATTTCATCAATTTCACCATCCATTCTGAAACTCAACACAGGCCAAAATTATTCTTTTGGAGGTGGAATGGGTTATAAAAAGATCAGCGCCGAATTGCGATTTTATACAAACAGAGACATTTTCAGAGGTTATGCGAGCTGGTATTCAGATTATCAGAAATATTCAATTATACTGGGATACAGAATACTTTAAACAAACCGGTTTTTTTGATATCATCAGGCATGAAAAATAAAATAGCCTTTTATGAAGATAAATCCAACAATATGTTTTTAACTTCAAAATAATTTGTACTTTTGCACTCCATTTGTAGAAATCATACAATACATTCACAAATTAAAGTAAAACAAATGATTAGACAGTACGAAGCCGTTTTCATTATGACTCCCGTTTTATCTGATGAACAGATGAAGGAAACGGTAAGCAAGTTCCAGAAGTTCCTTGTTGACAAAGGGGCTACAATTATTAACGAGGACAATTGGGGTCTTCGTAAATTGGCTTATCCTATTCAGAAGAAGTCGACCGGTTTTTATCACCTGGTTGAATTTCATGCTGAAGGTACGCTGATTAACGATTTTGAAATCGCCCTTAAACGTGACGAGCGCATCCTCCGCTTCCTCACAGTTGTTCTCGACAAGCACGCTGTTGCATACAGCGAGAAACGCCGTGCCAGAAAAGCTGCCAAAACAGAAGAAAAAGCACAGGCTTAATTGTAACCTTTAAAAATCAGAAAAATGGCCACACAAGGAAATTCGGATATTAAATACCTGACTCCCATTACGGTTGATGTCAAAAAGAAAAAATATTGCCGTTTCAAAAAAAGCGGCATCAAATACATTGATTACAAGGATGCTGACTTCTTGCTCAAGTTTATAAATGAGCAGGGTAAAATTTTACCACGCCGGTTGACAGGTACAAGTACCAAGTACCAGCGCAAAGTAGCCCAGGCTGTTAAACGCGCCCGTCATTTGTCGTTATTACCTTATGTTGCAGACTTATTAAAATAGTAGGAGGCTGATATGGAAATTATTCTTAAAAAAGATGTAACCGAATTAGGTTACGCACACGATGTGGTAACAGTTAAAGCCGGTTATGCCCGCAACTTCCTTATCCCACAGGGACATGCTGTAATGGCAACCGAACCGAACAAGAAGATTAATGCCGAGGACCTCCGTCAGAAATCATTCAAAGCACAGAAAACCCGCAAGGAAGCCGAATTAGTAGCTAAATCGCTCGAAAACATTACCGTTAAAATCGGTGCCAAAGCTGCTGAAACAGGTAAAATTTACGGATCAGTTAATGCTATTCAAATTGCTGATGCACTTCGCGAACAATTCAAAATTGATATCGACCGCAAGAAAATTCATGTGGATGGAGATTCAATTAAAGAAACAGGTAGCTATACCGCCAATATCCGTTTGCACAAAGAAATTCAGATAGCCATAAACTTTGAGGTTATTGCTGAATAATCTTAACACACAGCAACAAAATATTTGCTAATTTAATCCCGGCTTAAACCGGGATTTTTTTTTATTACCAAGTTAACATAGTGGCATATGCTCTCACACAACCAGATAAAATATATTAACTCTCTGAAAATCAAAAAGTTTAGACAGCTAAACAAAGCTTTTATCATCGAAGGTGAAAAAGGTGTCAGAGAATTGCTTACAGGTTCATTAGTGCCAATTAGAATATATGCCCTGCCCGAATGGCTGGAGAGGAATATGTCACTCTTCGGTTTTAAGAATATTGAATTTCAGGAAATCACGCCAGCCGAACTAATAAAAGTCAGTGATCTTGTAACTCCAAACCAGGTACTTGCAATTGCTGAAATTCCGGAGATGAATATGCCGCAACCAGCTGAATTCAAATTAATGACACTTATTCTTGATGGAATCCGCGATCCCGGCAATATGGGTACAATGATCCGCACAGCTGATTGGTTTGGAATCAGACAGATTATCTGTTCGTCCGATTCAGTTGATATGTACAACCCAAAAGTGGTGCAGGCAACCATGGGATCATTCAGCAGAGTAAATGCATTTTACACTGATTTACCAAATTTCTTCAAGTCGCTTCCGTCCGGTATTCCGGTTTTCGGAGCCCTGCTCGAAGGACCGGAACTTACTCAAAAAACATTTTCGCGTCCTGGCATAATCCTTATCGGCAGCGAATCGCATGGAATAAGTAAAGAACTTATTAAATTCATTAATGAACCTCTCCATATTCCACGATTTTCACGTTCAAGTACTGATAATCAGGCCGAATCATTAAATGCTTCAGTTGCCAATGGAATTATATGTTATGAAATTTGCAAACAGCTTTTCGAAAATAATTTTTGATTTTTTATATATTATATGTAAAATTCACTAATTTTTTGCTTAAATTTGTAGGTTAATGTTAATCATATAAAATCCAAATCATCGTGGCCCCTTTATCCAAACTTATCAATTATCATATAGAGGAACTGAAAAGGATGGAAAACCTTTCGGAGCGAACAAAAAACGTATGTCTTGAAGGTTCTCTGGATACTTTATTCAAAATCCTCTATTATTTCCTTGAACGAAACACGTTTCGTGATATCAGGAACTGTGGTCTGAAAACCGACATGGAATTGATTAACCTGTCGAAAAAGTACCTGAATATATCCGGACTCACCCTCGAAGATCTGAGGATGAACGAACCTTTGCTTGGATTCGAAGATTTCAAGCTTTTCTGTTATGTAAATTTCAAAGTACCTTCGGAAGTAACTGAATTATTTAAAGATGATTTCATTTCGAAGAATTTCCCGTTATTCAGTTATTTACAAACCATGATCAAATATATTCTCAACGATCGTGAACAGTACATTTTCAATAATAACTATGGGTTTGTCGAGAAATCACAGAAACGGACTTTACAGGCTATAGGCGACCATTACAGTATTACGCGCGAACGTGTGCGACAAATATCCCAAAAAGTTCCAGATAAGGTATATTCAGCCATTTGCAAGATATCACAACGTTTTGTGAGTATTGACAAGCATTTTGATTATAACCTTGACCTGAAGAAAGAAATTATTGTAATTAACCAGGAACTGGTTGACCAGATTAATAAAAATGAGAACCTCGTGTATACAGGTAAACTCTACTCATTGGTTCTATCAGGGATATTCCAGCGGTATTTCATTGCGGTTCAGAATATTGAGAATAATTACCATCATTATTACCTTGTGAGCCGCAAATACAAAGAAGTATTTAATTTCGAACACTTTATTAATGACATAGAGGAACGTAACTCTGTTCGGATGGTCAACGATCAGCCTATAGATATCATGGTATATCTCAACCGTTTTGTCTTACCCGGGCAGATCGTAAATGACAGGTTAAAACAGATTTGCAAACGTATTGTAACAGAGGAATTCGGACTAGGATATGACAAAACCAATATTATTTTCAGGCGCAATTCCCTTGTTAAACTCTCCGAACATATCATCAGTATTCTGGCTGCTGTTGGCAGACCTATGAAACTTACCGAAATCTGTAAAGAGCTTAAAACCAGGTCGAAACGTATTCCTCCTAATATCGAATCTCTTCGTTCATCGATATTAAGTATAGAAGAGGTCGCAGCGATTGGAAAAACAAGCACCTATGCACTCAAGGAATGGGACACTGTAAAAACCGGTACGATTAAAGAACTTGTAAAAGAATTCCTGGAATCCTCACCGGAACCAAAACATATTTCTGAAATTGCTGTTTATGTAAACAAGTTCAGGAAGACAACTGATAAAAATATACTTTCGAACCTGAAACTCGATAAAACTAATACTTATGTTTTCTTTAAACTCGGGTATATCGGTCTGAAATACAAGCAATACAAGAATATCCAGATCCAGAGCGATAAGAAAACAAGAGGCAGGCGGCCAAAAACTTCAGAAGATGATGGTCAGCTTAGTTTACTTTAAGTTTGAATCTGAAATAACAGCTGATAATTTAAAAGTGATTCGTAGCCAGCCACTGGCTAATTGTACAATTTAGAAAATAAATATAAATGCTTAAACTGATTCTTGTCGCCGTAGCTTTGTTAAGTATCGCTTTTGCCGGCATTGCCATCAAAATGTTTTTCATTAAAGATTCGGAGTTTACCAAATCGTGCAGCAGTGTCGATCCGGCTACCGGAAAGCGGATAGCATGCGGTTGCGGAAGCGATGAAACTTCTTCCTGCGAGAACACCTGATGCACTGCATAATCAAACAAAAAAAATGGCTGTCTGATACGGCAGCCATTTTTTTTTTCCAATTCATTCCCGGGGAGTCCAGAAATTAAAAAGTTATAGCTTTATATTTGCTGCATCCTTTCATTTTCAGATGGCTGACAAGCAGATTAACATCTCCGGTAAGGACATTACCGGATTTTGTTCTGCAAAACGGACAATCATACAAATATCCCTCCGAATCAACATACAAATGCCTGCTGCCTGCACTGAAGCATCCTATCCGGCGTTGGTAATACCCGTGATACAAAACAATCGGGTACGAACGGTATTTCCTGTCATTATTCATAGTGAAGAAAAAAGATTCAAGTATTTCTTTCTCATTCTCACCTAGTTCAACATCTTTTCCCTGGTAGTGCCCTACTGGTTTTGGTTCAAAAATCTGGATGTAGGATACTCCCAGCTTTTTTGCCATTTCGGCATAGGCAAATAAATTTGATTCAATAACAAACGATTTTGTTACACAGATTGAAATTGCTGTCACCAGTTTAGCTTGTATTGCATTTCTGACGGCCTGTTCAGCCCATGCGTATGATCGGGCTGAGCCCCTGAATTTATTATGAGCCTCCGGATCGAAATGATCGATGCTGACAACAACTCCTGTTAAACCGGCCGATTTGAGTTTCACAGCATTTTCGAAAGTCAGGAGATGACCGGAAGTGAGTATCCAACATTCGGATTTCATGGATGCATGCCTGATTATAGCGGGTAACTCACTCATACGCTGCAAGGGTTCACCGCCCGAAAAATGGATCTGTGCAGTTCCCATTTCCTGGAACTTATCAATAATTGTGATGATATCGGGCAAAGAAAGGACTTCTTCCCCGTTCAGCGTAGCCCATTCGGAACAGTGTTCGCAGCGCAGGGCACATTTTTTTGTGATCGACAATAAAAGGCTTGTGAAGCGGTTGGTTTGTTTTTCGAGCGGCATAATCCGGCTGACTTCGCCCAGGATAAATGCTTCAAATTCGGAAGTGTAAAATGCCGGGATATACATCCCTACATAGTACTTTCCATCCACACGGGCATATTTCATAACCTTGCTTTCGCCAAAAGCGGATTTCCTGAAACGGAGAAGGTGTTTAAGCAAATGAATACTTGTACTCAAACTCCTGTAATTGCGGAATAAAATCAGGATTATCCGAACACGAATCCGCATTCTTATAAAGAATCGTCTGCTGCCGCTGATTATTTCCTGTGACTGGTAACTTTTCTCCTCAAATTTACTTTCCTGAGCCAAAACAGCATTATCCGCTACTTCTAATTCAGTTTCAGGAGACATCTTTGTACTGTATTTAATTTCTGCCATCAGCCAATGCTTTGGAAATCAGTTTCTGATCCGAAACAAATTTCAGATATTTTTCTTTAGAGAAGCGGGTAAACGCGCCTTCCTCCCGGAAGGACTTCAGATAGGCAATATCGGGCTTGTTTTTATACTTCCTTATATATTCGTAATATCCGCGGCTGTGCAGAAATGCGGACTCCCTGTATCCTGAGATGGAAGCTTTTGACCGGTAGCTCACCACTACCTCGTTTCCGGCATGAGGCTGTACAAGGTACTTTTTGTCCGTTGATGAGAGCAGGGTGGTTACATCTTTTCCGTTTTCATCCACTGCGTTTTCAGGAGCTATTCTGCTCACCTGAACAGCAATATTATCCGAAAAATCCATGGCCGCATAATCAACTTCCCAGAACATAAATCCGCATTGTAGTCTCAATTTAACTTTATCTCCTTTTACTTTGGAAACATCAATAGACATTACGAGGTCCCTCGATGCCAATGGACCTACTGCATTGAAATAATCAACAAACTGCCAGCCATTTTCCGTTTCGAGGTAAACTGATAGCGGAATCCCCTGGCTAAGCTGCCAGTTTATCATCTTTTCGGCTGGGGCTTGTTTTTGCTTTTTTGAAAATTTATTAAATGAAGTGCCAAACAATTCGTTGAATTCTCCATACATATAGTCGAGCCATAATGAGTTTTTGGCATGGAGAATCAGTTTTCCTTTCAGGGCATCCAGCGGTTTACGGAATTCCATCGTCATGGATGCAAATTCATTTTTATCCGTTTTATCTTCGTTGAATAAAAACAAACTACTATCAACCGATTTCAGTTCGAGTGTGTAATCAGTTCCGTTATCAGCAAAAGCTTTTTCGGCTGTAACAGGTGTGGAAATAGTCTGAATTTCACCGTTTTTATCAAGGATCACTTTCGAATTTAAAGGATGTTGCACCACCATCAGTTCAGCCAGATCCGTGTATTGGCGTTCGAGCAACTCGTTCGATATTTTCAACTGATACTGGCTGTTTACAGGCTTAAAGCCCGGCAAAGGCATAAAATCGTCTCTTTCGAGCGGTGCATAAATGCTTCCTCCGTACATCTCGCCAGCAAAATGGTACGAAACACCATCGCTGATATATACAAACGGACAAGAGCTTTTAGTCAGCGCAATAATAATAATCAGCACTACTAATGCACCTGCCATGATTCCCAGTGTAGTGAAAACATAGGAAGCCGTTGTAGCACCCATTGCTTTATCGTACATCTCAATTTTCTGAATTGCCCCCACCGGGATCATGATCAGTGAATCATTAAGTTGGGCGTATTCAGATATATAAATATGTACTTCGTAGGTTGGTGATTCCGTTCCTACCTTATAGCGGTTAACCCCGGTCGGTTTTGTATGCATATAAAAAAGATGATCCGGAGTTAATCGTGATATACTGCATTTTATTTCCTGCTTTCCCTCATTTACTGTAATATTATCCATATGCCAGGCATGTTCGCCATAATGAAGAACAAAGTATTTTGGTTTGGCAAGAGTGTTATTTATGGTTGTGTTATCACCGGGAGTGTTTTGAACCGTATTGACCATGTAATAATTACAGCCAGACAGCAGGTTCAGGAAGGCAATCAATACAATTAAAGATAGCTCTGGAATGATCTTTTTCATACTTTACTGATTTAAAATCTGATTCCAATATTGGTTCTGAAATTTGCCCTGAATCCATTGTTTGGGTCTTGGGTTTCCGTTATCCAGGCATAACCTAATCCAAGTTCAAGGCTTAAGTTTAATCTGGAGCCTGTTTGAAAGCTAACGCCGTTTTGAACAAAAAAGCCAAGAAATGAACCTGTTTTATTTATTGTTGTATAAAATGAACTCACCGGATCATAATAACCATAGTCCGCGTTAAACAGCCTGAGTTGAAGCGACGGTCCCACAAAATAGGAAACCTGCCGCTGTCCCCCGGGATAAAAATCCAGGTCTATTCCGGAGCCGATGATTGTTTCACGTGGAGAATACTTGTAATATGAATAATCAAGGTGATTTCCGGCAATTGTATTAAAGCCGACAGACAGCGGAATTTTGAGACCTAGCTTGCCCGAAGGCAGGATATGTTCATAATTTGCTGAAATCATGCCTACAAACACATCGGTTATATTCAGGGAGATTATATTTTGTCCCAGACCGGCTTTTACCTGTTGTACTGTATTTAAAATTCGTACGCTATCGGCCTCACTGCGGGAACCCTGAAAAGATGTTATCTGCCCATCAGCACTTACAATTTTGGAAATGTATTTACCGAGAATGACAAAAGGGGGTGAATCCGGACTATTATAAGGCTTATACCTGACCTGCGATTGCGTTATTTCAATTATTGAGATCAACTGGCGGCTACCGTCAGTTTTATATAACGTATCCTGTGCGAAGAGGTTCACAGAATAAAAGACAATTGCAACTAAAACCAGGAGTTTAGCCATATAATAGTCTTTAATATAGGTATCTATAACAAAGTTAAAGAATAAATGATTGAAATATTATAATTATTTTTTCTACTTATCCGAAATTGCACTAAAAATCATAGCTTTAAGACAAGGATGGTTTTATCGTACCTTTGCAGAAAAAATAAAGTAAGCCCAATTGATAAAACAAATACTGGCCAACCTCAATATCGAAGCGCTGAATGCCATGCAACTGGAAGCAGCGGAAGTAATGAGCAAACACAATGATATCATACTGCTGTCGCCTACAGGTTCGGGAAAAACACTTGCCTTTCTTTTACATCTTTTAAAAAGCCTGAATGAATCCGGCAACCAGGTACAAACCCTGGTACTGACTCCATCGCGTGAATTAGCCCTACAAATTGAACAGGTTTTTAAATCGATGAATACCGGGTTTAAAGTAAGTTGCTGCTATGGCGGGCACAAAATGAGCATTGAAAAGAATAATCTCACTGAACCCCCTGCCCTGCTGATCGGAACACCCGGCCGCATACTCGATCATATTTCGAGAGGAAATTTTAAAACCCGGGATATTCATATGTTGGTGCTCGATGAATTTGACAAATCGCTCGAACTTGGATTCCGGGAAGAAATGTCTGCCATAATTCAGACATTAAGTTCCGTGCAAAAGCGAATCCTGACGTCCGCAACCAAAGCTACCGAAATTCCTGCTTTCACCGGAATCCGTGAACCCTTTGTACTGGATTATCTATTTGATAACCAGGCCCCGGAAGGACTTAGCTGTAATATTGTAAATTCAGTTAACAAGGATAAGTTGTCAGCCCTTTTTCAATTGCTTTGTCACCTGGGCGGAGAATCAACCCTGGTATTCTGCAACCACAGGGATGCCGCAAAACGTGTAAGCGATTCGCTCACCGACAGTATGGTGGTAAACGAATATTTCCATGGCGGGCTGGAGCAACACGTCAGGGAACGCGTGCTTGGCAAATTCAGGAACGGCAGCTGCAATATATTGGTTTGCACCGACCTGGCTTCGCGCGGGCTGGATATTCCGGATATAAAACATGTAATTCATTATCATTTACCTGCCAACGAAGAAGGATATATCCACCGCAACGGGCGCACGGCCCGGATGCATGCCGCAGGAGACTCATACCTTATTTTGAGTGAAGATGAAGCAGTTCCGAATTATATAAAAGATGAGCTGAAAATTATTGCGTTGCCTGATACCAGAATATTGCCTCCAAAACCCATTTGGGGAACACTCTATATTGGCAAAGGCAAAAAAGA
Organism: Bacteroidales bacterium; assembly: GCA_038204995.1. Taxonomy (GTDB): domain Bacteria; phylum Bacteroidota; class Bacteroidia; order Bacteroidales; family UBA4417; genus UBA4417. The sequence continues at coordinate 59,429 of JBBRCH010000009.1, forward strand.
CAAACTAAACAAAGTGGATATTGTCGGTTTCCTGATGCAGAAGGGAAACCTGAAGAAGGAAGAAATCGGGCTGATAGAAGTAAAAGATTTCTTTTCGTATGTGGCTGTAAAACGAACTAAAATCAAAGAATTACTCAGAAAAATCCGTGATGAGAAAATAAAAAACATGAAAACAGTGATCGAGGACTGTGATTAATTCCCCGACGTTAAAATACTGAATTTTTTCATGAGATGGAACGTTTCTAATCAGCATTACTAATGCTGTTTTTCCAGTAATGATTCCTGCTCACCTGAAAGAATCAACTTATTTTCTCTTTTTCCGTATCTCGTTCTGAATAGCCAGTGTTGCCGCGGCTGCATAAAACCTGACCCTTTCAGGAAGTATTTTTAATTGAGGTGTTTCATCGGTATTGGTCGGTATCAGCAATTTTTTCTCCTGGGTTTCCCATTTATAATACAATGGAGCGTTACCTATAATTACAGCTCCATAATCATTAAGAACTGTCTTGAATTCATTCAATGCGAAAAAATCATTTCTGCTTTTTGATTTATCAAATAAATTAATACCAAGGCCGGAATACCTTGCATGCGACAGTGAAAGATTAAATATGGTCGGGAAAATATCTTTATGGGAAGCAAATACTCTGGTGTCGGGTGATGGGTTTTTACGATATTGTTCGGGAACATATAACACAAGTGGCACGCTAAGCTTTTGCAGTAATTGTTTGTCGGAGAAATCAAAAAGCTGAAGTGTATTATGGTCGCCTGTTGCAACTATGATGGTGTTTTTCCCAAAGGGTGAATTTCTGATCCTTTCGATAAATTTACCCAGACAATCGTTGGCATACTGGTAATTTGTAAAGTTTTTAACAGCAATTTCTTTACTTGTGCGCAATACTTTGATAATACTATCAGGAATTTGAAGGGGGTATGGCTTGTATGAATCAGGATGTTCGAACGGGGTATGGTTACTGGTTGAAAAACTAAAAACAAATGCCGGTTTCCGTTGCTCTGATGATTTGATAAGGCTTTGAAAGATATGTTCAAACATAAACTCATCGTATACGCCCCATTCACATTCAACAGCACCCTTAACTTTGTCGAGGATAACAGAATTACCTTCAACTTGTAGGAAATATTGGTTGCTAACAAACGATCCAAGATTACGCCACCCTAATTTTGCCCCTGTAATAAAAGCCGTATGATACCCTTTCTCATAAAAAGGCAATGCACATGACGTAGAAAATGAATCTTCAAAATATCGGGATTGTGAAAGAGGTGTTAAGGGAGAATTTAACATCAGCCCCTCCAACGTATGTATTGTTCCATTTTGTATCGAAAGAAAATTGCGGTACACATAGCAACTAGCCAAAGCAGGCTCAAGCGCACCCAATAAGTTAAACTTTTCGGAATGAAAATCCAGGTAAAAGTTACTCATACTTTCCATCAAAATAAAAACAACATTCGGGGGATTGATCTCCAGGAACGGATCAACAGGTGTGTAAACGAAGAGGCTGTCAAGGAGGTTTCCGTCATCGGGCAGTTCCCTTTCAAGAAAAGCTTCAACCACCTGCTGAGTATTATCAAAACCATATTTATGAAGGGTTTTGTCTATATCGGCATCAATGACAAATTTGCTATGTTCTGAAAAAGCTTTCGTTAACGAAAAAACTCCGTTTGGAACTATGGTGTTTATAAAATTATTCGGCGAAATGGTTGCATCATCTTTCATCAGAGGGAAAGTACCTAAGGAACTCCTTATGCACAAAAAAAACATGCATGGAAACAACACCAGAATACTTATTTTACTCCGGGTAAATTTGAAATCGCTGATAACTTCATGTCTTGAGATTCGTGTGAATAACCATCTCAGTAGGAAGAACACAACAATGAGTAATGCACTGATCATAATAACAGGATAATCGGACCATACGGATTGCAAAACTGCCTGAGTGTCATCATCAAGGATTCCAAATACCAACAGATTAAAATGTGATTGGAAAAATTTAAAGAAGTAATAATCAATAATTTGAGCCAGAATAAGGATAAAAAAAGCAACAATAAAATACCAGCGTATAAAAGAATTCATGAAACGTAAATAATTGGTTTTTGCCGGAAATACGAATCCGATCATCATAAGCAGTACCACTGGCATCATAAAATAGCATAAAACCATGGTATCGAATCTGAAACCAAACCAAAGTGCTTTTACCAGGAACCTCTTAAACAAAATCAGTTCATTTAAATCTCCAAATGAGTAAATAAGAATAATCCTGAATACCATAAAAATGACAATACCAACCAGGTAAATCCTGATCAATTTGGAAAGAGAATCGTAAAAGCGATCAAATTTATTGGAAAAAGAGTGCTCCATTTTTGATTCTATTAAGATAATTGCGAAAGGTCAAATTAACTTATATGCATGTTTCAAAATCGGTCCAAGTGCTTTCTATTATATATTGAGATACTTACAGCGTTTAACATTCAATACTGCTGATTCGTTCCTATTCATGAGAAAATATGTGGTTTCATACGTTCTGCAATTTTAAACGGCAACATATTCTTTCAGATCCGACATCAATATCCTGTCCAGTTCCTGAATATTCTGCCTCCTGGTTTCACAAAACAGAAAACCAAACAAAGGAAATTTTGTAAAGTCAGTTTTCCGGAGTTCCAGAGGTTTTTCGAAAGAGGCAAGTAGTTTTTTATAATCAAAAGAACGGATATTCTTTCCTTCGGTCCCTGTGCTGTTGTTTAAAACGATATTGCTATAAATAAGGTCTTCTTTCCCTTTGAGTAGAATATTCCAGTCAGGCTGTTTCTGCTGAAAAAGGTATTCATAAAGGTTTATTCCAAACGCGTGCCAGGCCAGGTCTGGTGTAGAGCACCACCCGCCAAAACGCAGCGGATTGACTTCGATTGGGGCAACAATGCCATTTTCATCGATACGCACTTCCACATGTGCCGGAAAGTTGCTCAGAGCGGCCCTCTGCCCTATTTCAGAAAGAAAATCAGTTATGCAATTGCTGTAATTTTCAATTATTTCTTTTGAAGTGATATACACCCTGTCGTTCACATCTTTACCCGACGAAAAGATATGCTTCATTATATTCAGAACCACCGGTTTACCATCTTGATTGAAGTAACAATCGATGGCAAATTCATCGCCTTCGATAATTTCCTCAATAATAAATTCGCCTGTATGCAGGACTTCGGGCGGATACAGATCTTTGATCCGGTCAATTTCCAGTTTGATGGACGCGACGGTTTCAGTCCATTCACCCATGTTTTCAACCTGGTAAACGCCCAGGCTGAAGAATCCCACAGCCGGTTTAATAATAAACGGGAAAGGGAAATCCGTAACATCAAGGCTTTCGATCGAATCCAGCGCAATGCTTATATAAAAGTAATCCGGATAAAGATCACTCAACAAATCGCGGAAGAGAACTTTATTTTTAAACAGCCTGATCTTTCCTGGTAAATCGGTATGCTCAAGGTTTTTCTCTATCCAGCTGATTGAATTTTCGGAATTGGTGTAAAGCAAAGGATAACCTACCCCATTAAACAGACTAATTGCATCACTCCCGGAAACGAGATTAAAATGCCGGCCCGGGTTTAATTCCCGGACAATTTCATTAAATATAACAGGTATCTGGTTAGTTTCGAGCGTATTAAGAAGAAATTCCGAAATGTAAGGTTTATCAAGTAGGATCATTACAGGTTTTTAAATTTTATATTCAAGTTGGTGGTTAAGCTAATCCCAGACATATTTTTCATCATACTCTATTTTATACTTTCTAAGATATGATCTGTACTCATTCTGAAAATCTTTTTTCCGATGATGTTCATGCTGATTCTCAATGTATGCAATAACTCTTTCGGTTTGTGCCGGGTTAACAGAAAATGCACCATAGCCACCCTGCCAGTAAAAGTTATTCAAAGATATATCTTTTGTTTTCATCCATTTTGATGAATGTGATTTTACTTCTTCAAGTAGTTTCATCAGGGCGATCTTTTTTGAGAGCATACAAAGAATACGAACATGGTCAGTATATCCACCGACTTTTATTGGCTGGCAATCAAGGTCCTTACATATCCCGCCGAGATATGCATGAAGTTCCATTTCATAAGGCGGGTGAATGACAGGTGTCCGGTATTTGGTGCTGAACACTATGTGAACATAATTTTTTACAAGAGACTGTCCCATAACTTGTTTGATTTTGGTTAATATTGTTTAGAAGCAAGATGGACTTCGCCCATCTTTCATTTATTACGCCCTTTCAGGGCTGGAGTGTGATGGACTGTGTCCATCGTCCGTTAACGATGGACTATGCCCATCGTTTGTTGCAGATGGACTGCGTCCATCGTTTGTGTATTACGCCCTTACGGGCCTAAATAAAGCAAGCCCTGAAAGGGCGTAATCAAAAAGGCTATATTCATCAGGTAAAAGTTTTATATGTTGTCAAAATGTCGACTCCCTGAATAATTATTAAAAACTACGTATTGATTCTAACTATTTAGATGCCCTTTTTTCGAGCTTCTCACGGCTAAGTGTAATCAGGTGACCAATAGGCTTTTGATTACGGTAAGTGATAGCCCGTAAAGTGACAGGGCCAGGAGGAAGTTGAACAGGTCCGGTGTATTTCTCAGTATAATTATCCGGCATGGCATCATCAATGGTATAATAAATCTCCAGGCCCGGAGCTTCGGTTTCCATCGTTAATAAAAGTTTCCCATCTTTCAGACTAGTTTGAATAATGGGGTCATAAATGGCTTTGGAATAGTTAACTTCAGCTATATCCGAACGTTCAAACTGATTTTCAACCCGGTTAATAAAGCTATCCCAGTTTCTGCTCTCCTTTGGTGACCAGTACACTTCAGCCAAAGCCCATGCCCGTGGATAAGTCATGTACTGCGCGTATCGCAGCGTTGGAACCTGCTCTGTCCAAAGGTTCCCTTGCCCTCCCAGTATATAGATAGCATCCACACCATCAGGTACTGGTTCGAAACTGTAGCATTTCTTCAATCGCAGATTCTCGTATATAGGCGGATCTACCGTTCTTTCGCCCTGATTATAGTCGAGATAAGCAAAAGTAGTCGGGGTCATCACCACATAATTTCCGTTCTGAGCAGCTTCGATACCACCTTTAATACCGCGCCAGCTCATGACGGTTGCTTCGGGCGAAATGCCACCTTCCAGAATTTCGTCCCAGCCAATCAGTTTTTTCCCTTTGGCATTCAATATAGCCTCTACCCTGTTCATAAAATATCCCTGTAAATCTTCAACATGCCTGGTTCCCAATTCCTTCATCAGGGCCTGGCAATCTGCATCCCTGGCCCAATATCCTTTGTAGCATTCATCACCTCCGACATGAATATACTGACCGGGGAATAGTGCAGCAACTTCACTAAAAACCTTTTCAAGAAACACATACACATTTTCATTCGAAGGATTAAGGGCATTCTCAACATTCATTTTAAAAGTTCCATTGCCATACCATTCCGAGAATTTGCTTCCCGGGCTCACAGTAGTATTTGTATCCTTGTTGCAGCTTAATTCGGGATATGCAGCAATGGCTGCCATGCTGTGACCAGGAACATCAATTTCAGGAACAATCGTAACATTGCGTTCTTTAGCATATTGAATCACTTCATGTATATCATCCTGGGTATAAAAGCCTCCCTCCGTTGCTTTTTCACCCGGTTTGGGATGTTCGCGGTCGCCAAAATGACCATAACGCTGCACGCGCCAGGCACCCACTTCAGTTAATTCAGGTAAGGATTTGATTTCAATCCGCCAACCTTCATCATCCGTAAGATGCCAGTGAAAAGTATTGAATTTCCATCGGGCCATTTCATCGATATACTGTTTCACTTCTTCCTTTGTGAAGAAATGACGGCTTACATCGAGCATGAGTCCGCGCCATGGAAAACGAGGGTAATCAGTGATTTTAACAGAAGGAATAGTCCATTTCATTTTAATCACATCACTGCTTTCAATTTCTTTAGGCAAGAGCTGTAATAACGTCTGCATTCCATAAAACAGACCCGCAGGTTGATTTGCACTGATCACAACTCCTTTTTTTGTTGACACCAGCTTGTATCCTTCTTTACCTAGTTCCGGGTCTGGTGTACTATTCAAATTCATTTGAATAGCCCCTCTATTTCCCTGGTTCGCTGTTAAACCAAAACCGGTTGCAGTATTTAATTTTCGTAAAAGCATTTCTGCAATATCGCGGCTTTCGGGTTTGTTATAGGAAACTTTTGAGGTTTTTGACAGGATATAAAAACCGCTATTCAATTGCACTTCAACCGGTTGAGGAATCAGATTTGTGGTTTTTTGCTGGGCATTTACGAAAATAATGGCAGAAAAGAATAGGATGAGAAGTAGAAATTGTTTCATAGTAAAGTTTGAAATTTTTTATGTGTCTAAATTTTTAATCATTTACCAAAACCGATGTGATTGGATCTATGTAGTTGTTATACAGTGGAATAAACCAGCTGAATAGGTATTACTTATCTTTTTCCAGAAGTTTTTCAAACCCCTTGGTATAATACGTTTTCATACTTCCATCCTGTGTGTTATAAATAAAATAAACATCGAGATTTGTATGTTTTTTCAAAAATTCCTTACCTTTTTCGACTCCCATTACCATAAATGCAGTTGCATAAGCGTCGGCAGTCATACAATCTTTTGCAAGAACGGAAACACTTAAGGTAGAATGCTTAACAGGGAAACCGGTTGTCGGATCGATGGTATGCGAATACCGTATACCGTTTTCTTCGTAAAATTTACGGTAGCTTCCGGAGGTGGAAATGGCCATATCCTGCAAAGAAACAACAGCCTGAGCCGCTCTTTGATCGTCGGCGGTTTTTGTAGGCATCTCGATGGCAACCTTCCATTTTTCACCACCAGGTTTGGTGCGACGGGCAAGTACTTCTCCCCCTATATCAATCAGGTATGATTGTATTCCTTTGGAATCGAAAAATGCCGCCACAACATCCACAGCATAACCCTGAGCCAACGCATCGTAGTCAATTCTAATCCGTGGATCTGTTTTTATAAGCTTGCCATTTTCGAGCTTAACTTTATGGTATCCGAGCAAAGGAAGAAGACTATCGACTTTATGCTGATCCATTTTCATACGGTCAGAGAAACCAAAACCCCATGCATTTACGAGCGGACCAACAGTGATATCAAAAGCCCCATCAGTATTTTCGGAGACTTCCATTGCTTTTTGAAAAATCATGGTAAACATATTGTCAGCTCTCACCGAAGTATCATTATTATTTAATCTTGAAATAATGGAATTAGGCTTATATGTTGATGCGGTGGAATCGAACCGATGCAACAATGAATCAACAGAAGGTTGATAGTTTATACTGTCATCTGCATAATAGGTGATAGCATAATATGTACCCTGCGTTTCACCTATAAATTTAACCAGTAAAGGTTCCTTTTTTGGCGAACAGGATGCCAGTAGAACCACACATGTTGCAACGCTTAAGGAGAATTTCTTTACGGATGAAATCATGGTAACATACTTTATATAAGAGTTCACGAATTAAAGGATTTGAAGGCGAAAGTAATAAAAAACCCGGCTTCAAGGGCCGGGTTGGTTATTTTATCCCCCGAAATCGTCGAGGGCAATATTCTCGGGCGGAACACCCAGGTTATCAAGCATTTTCAGTACGGCTGAGTTCATCATCGGGGGTCCGCAAAGGTAATACTCAATATCTTCAGGTTCAGGGTGTTTACTCAGGTAATTATCGAGTGCTACCTGGTGAATAAAGCCTGTAAAGCCAGTCCAGTTATCTTCCTTCATCGGCTCGCTGAGCGCAAGATGAAATTTAAAGTTAGGATTTTTCTTCTCGATATCCTTTAGTTCATCGTCGTAGAAAACTTCACGAAGCGACCGGGCGCCATACCAATAACTTGCTTTACGATCGGTATGTTTGGTAAGGAATTGGTCGAAAATCATGGAGCGCAAAGGCGCCATTCCTGCACCTCCACCGATAAACATCATTTCGCGGTTGGTTTTCTGAATATGGAATTCCCCGTAAGGGCCGCTTACCATAACTTTATCACCGGGGTTACGCGAAAAAATGTAAGAAGAACAAATGCCCGGGTTCACATTCATGAACTGGTTTTTTGCACGGTCCCACGGAGGAGTAGCAATACGGATATTAAGTTTGACAATATTTCCTTCTGCAGGATGGTTAGCCATAGAATAAGCACGGTAAATTGGCTCAGGGTTCTTCATTTTAAGATCCCACATTTTAAGTTTATCCCAGTCTTCGCGATATTCAGATTCAACATCCATAGTGCGGAAATCGACGTTAATCTTAGGAACGTCAATCTGTATATAGCCTCCACTTTGAAAATCAAGCTCTTCACCTTCAGGAAGCTGAACAACAAATTCTTTTATGAACGTTGCAACATTCTTATTGGAAATAACTTCGCATTCCCATTTTTTGATCCCAAATACCTCTTTAGGTATTTCGATTTTCATGCTTTCGCGAACTTTCACCTGGCATCCCAAACGCCATTGATCCATTATCTGTTTACGGGTAAAGAAACCGACTTCGGTAGGAAGGATTGAACCACCTCCTTCGTGCACCTGGCATTTGCACATTCCACAGGTACCACCTCCACCACATGCTGAGGGAAGGAAAAGCTTAGCATCCGACAGCGTTGACAAGAGGCTTGAACCGCCCGTTGCATTCAGTTCGCGTTCACCATTAATACTGATGGTAACAGGTCCCGATGGAGCAAGTTTGGCTTTTGCAAGCAGCAACATCACCACCAATAGGATAATAACAAGCAGGAAAATGACAGTTCCTACAAGTAAAGGGCCCGATAAAGTGCCTAGAAATAATAAGGTTGGTTTTATCATAATGAAGAGCGATTCTTTAAATTTTTATTCCCATGAAACTCATAAATGCAATTGCCATGAGTCCGGTAAGTATGAATGTGATTCCTAATCCACGCAAAGGTTTTGGAATATGTGAATAGGCAATTTTTTCGCGGATGGCAGCTAGTGTGACAATAGCAAGGAACCAGCCAACACCTGAACCTACTGCATATACTGTTACTTCGCTGATATTAGTGTATTCGCGCTCCTGAACAAACAGTGCCACGCCAAGTATCGCACAGTTAACGGCTATGAGTGGTAGGAATATTCCCAATGCATTGTACAAAGAGGGTGAGAATTTCTCTACAACCATTTCGACCAGCTGAACAATAGCTGCAATTACAGCGATAAAAATTATAAAACTCAGGTAACTGAGGTCCAGATCGGCGAGTTCAGGACTAAGCCATGCCAGTGCACCGGGTTTCAGCAGGTAATAATCTACCAGCCAGTTAACTGGAGCGGTTACCAATAATACAAATATTACGGCCATACCCAGACCTACCGATGTTTTAACGGTTTTGGAAACAGCCAGGTACGAACACATCCCAAGGAAATATGCAAAGATCATATTGTCGATGAAGATGCTGCGTACAAACAGGTTGAATAAATTTTCCATATGTTGCTATTTTTTCTTTAACATTTAATTAATTGGCACAATCTACAGATGCTATGTTTTACTTCTCAATTATTCCTGCAATTCTTTTGTGCGGCTACGTTGCACCCATATGATAATTCCAATGGTAATCAGAGCCATTGGAGGGAGAATCATCAGGCCATTGTCAACATAACCCCATTCATAGAAAGCTTTTGGGATCACCCGCATTCCATAAAATTTACCTGAACCCAGAAATTCACGGAAAAACGCAACAATTACCAGTATCATTCCGTAACCCAAACCATTTCCGATTCCATCAACAAATGAAGGCCAGGGTTTATTACCCATGGCATAGGCTTCGAGACGACCCATCAGGATACAGTTTGTTATAATTAAACCTACAAAAACCGAAAGTTTCTTACTTACGTCGTAAACATATGCTTTCAAAACCTGGTCAACAATAATAACCAATGCTGCTACAACAGCTAACTGAACGATGATACGTATCCTCGAAGGTATAGTGTTTCGTAACGAAGAAATGATCAGGCTGGCAAAGGCTGTTACAATCGTTACTGACAATGCCATTACTATTGCCGGTTTGAGTTGCACTGTTACTGCAAGAGCCGAGCATATCCCCAACACCTGAACAGTAATAGGGTTCTCAAGGTTTAACGGATTTTTTATCAGCTTAAGAATCTTAGCTGAGAACATGGGTTCTTTTTCTTTTGCTATTTTCTGTTCGCTCATTTTTTCATTTGTTTTTTAAAGTACGCTTCATAATTAGTAAGGTTGTCGAGCAGCATTTTCTGAACACCTTTACTGGTAATTGTGCCTCCGGATATAGCATCTACGCCATGAATGTCGCCAGGTTTGGCGCCGCCTTTTACTACTTCTATCGAAACCAGTTTTCCATCATCAGAAAATATCTGTTTACCGATAAATGGTTTTTTAAACCATTCCTGGTTGATTTCGGCACCTAAACCGGGGGTTTCTCCCTTATGATCAAAAGTTGTCCCGAAAACCGTATTCATATCTGTCTTAAAAGAAATATAACCCCAAATCGGTCCCCATAAGCCTTTACCGCGCAAAGGGACTATGTATGCGGTATCGCCACCATCGAGCACACCAATAAAAACAGGAAGAACCTGTTTTTCATCGGGTTTTTTCAGTTCATTGGCCATCTCGATAGCAAATGTTTTGTCAGCGTCGTTTTGAATCACTTCACCTTTATTGTTTACACCGAAGGCGGTTTTAATGTATTTTTTATACACTTCACCCACTTTATTTTTAGGCACTTCACCAATAGGAACATTAACTGACGAAAGAATATTCTGCATTTTCTCGATGCGAATGTTCTCTTCCTGCGAAGGTTTAAGCATAACAGCCACGAAAGTAAGTGCAACTGCTATCACCACCACTAATATGATGGAATAGATAAAAATATATTTGTTACTATGTTGCATATCGTAGGTCCGAATTAAGATTTAACAACGGCTGCAGCTCTTTTCAGCCTTTTCTTGATATTGGCTTCAACTACATAATAGTCGATAAGGGGTGCAAAAGTATTCATGAGCAGAATAGCCAGCATAGTTCCTTCTGGATAGGCCGGGTTGAAAACCCTTACCATTATGGCAAGGAATCCTGCAAGGAAACCATAAATCCATTTACCCCTGTTGGTTTGCGCCGCAGTAACAGGATCGGTAGCCATGTAAACCATTCCGAAGAGAAAGCTTCCCATCATTAATTGTGTTGCAGGTCCCAGTGTCATATAGGCATTTGCAGCGAAAGCATTAAAAATAAGTGTCATGATAACGCCACCTGCAAGGCCAGAAAGCATGATCCGCCAACTTCCGATACCGCTTGCTATGAGAATTACTGCGCCAATAAGAATTGCCAGTTTCGACGTTTCACCAATAGAGCCGGGGATAAAACCAAAGAAAAGGTCATGAAGTGAAGGTATTTGATCAATAGCGCCTGAAGCTGCTTTCGAAAGCGGAGTAGCACCTGAAAAACCGTCAATAACACCAATGCCTTTGGTCAGACCGCCGGTCCAGATGGTATCGCCGGTAATTTTTGCCGGATAAGCAAAAAATATGAATGCCCTTGCCAGCAGAGCCGGGTTAAAAACATTCATTCCGGTTCCGCCGAAAGCTTCCTTCCCAATAATTACTGAGAAAATTGTAGCAACGGCAACCATCCATAATGGAATATCTACAGGCATTACCAATGGTATGAGCATTCCTGAAACCAGGAATCCTTCATTCACTTCATGTCCGCGATATTGAGCGAAAATAAATTCAACTCCCAATCCAACAATATAGGATACAGCAACTATTGGAATGACTTTTATCAATCCGTAACCTATTATTGTTCCGAAACCCACTTCCTGTCCAAGTGAAAGAAAATGTTGATAGCCTGTGTTCCAGATACCAAATAACAATGCAGGCATCAACGCGATAACTACCAAAAACATGGTTCGTTTCAAATCAATGGCATCGCGGATATGACTTCCCTTAAAAGTGGTTTTATCGGGCACAAAAAGGAAAGTCTCGAATGCCTCGAAAGTTGAATGTAATTTCTCCAACCTTCCGCCCTCCTCGAATTGTGGCTTTATCCTATCAAGATAATTGCGTAGTGATTTCATTTATAAATATTGAAGTTACTATGTCAGTATGTGTTGGTGATATGTTCCGGGTTCCTGTATCAGCTCATTTCCTTGCGCATAAGATCTAATCCCTTTCGGATGATTTGTTGAATCTCTGTCTTGGATGTATCAATGTATTCAACAAGTGCGAAATCTTCCTCATCCACTTCATAGATTCCAAGGTTCTCCATCTGGTCAATATTTTCGGCAAGGCATGCTTTTATCAACTGCATCGGATAAATGTCCATTGGAAACACCTGCTCATATTGCCCTGTCATAACATAGGCACGTTCACCACCATGAAGATTAGTATCCAGGCGGTATTTTCTGTTTGGCGTAAGCCATGAAAAAAATGTTTTCGAAAAGCTAAACTTATCGAGGCCCGGCATTACCCATCCAAGGAATTCAGAATGGTTGCCCTCGGGAATTACTGTAAACTGGTAATGATAAAAGCCAAGATAACCATCTTGTTTTATTTTAGCACCTGTTAGTATATTCCCACTGATTAAACGGGTATTGTTTTCAGTTATGTTATTTTTAATAAACGCACGTATTGAAACGCCTTTATACGTTCTGTAATATTTAGGATCCTTTACTTCGGAGCCACACAGAGGTATTATAATAGATGTATCGTAAATCCCTTTCGTGAAAAGCCTGCCTATTATTACTACATCCTGCGGATTAACAATCCACACAATTTCCCCTTTATTGATCGGGCTTGTATGGTGAATTTGTACACCAACATTTCCTGCCGGATGAGGACCTTCGTAATAGGTAATATCGGTATTACTTACTTTAGGAAAATCATTTTTACCACCAGGCAGACCCAGTTTCAAAGGAGATCCTGCAAGTTTTGTCAGAACATCAATACCAGCCTGGAAATCGCTTGTGCTTTCCTTCACTATCATTGAATAATCCGGAGCCAACGGCGATGTATCGAATCCTGAAACATAAATTCCTTTAGGGATATCAGCCGGATTCGCGATAATGGAATAAGGACGCTGCCTGATCATTGGCCATGCACCACTCTTCAGAAGTTTTTCGATAATATCTTCGCGATTGATTTTCGAAAGATCAGATTTGCCAAAATCTTCGAATTCCGGTTTATCACCTGATTTTATCCTGATTTCCTCGAGTACACGTTTGTCGCCACGGCTGATTTCTTCAATTTCTCCACTCACCGGAGAAGTAAAAATAATGTTTTCCCGGTATTTGTCAATAAAAAGTGGCGTTCCTGCTTTCACAGAATCACCAGCTTTCACGAGCAAACGAGGAAAAACGCCTATGAAATCAGTGGGCTTTATTGCATAATATCCGGCATTAATTCCGGAAATTTCCTTTTTTGGCTCTCCTAATAAATTGATATTGAGGCCTTTTTTAATTCTTATGGTGTTGGCCATAATGTACAGGTATAACCTTTATTTTTAAGTGTTAACGAAAGGGCAAATATATATAATTTCAAATGTATATTTTCGTATATATTTTTTATCATAGCAGATAATTATTGATTAAACAAAGGGAGGGCGAAAATTGGTTTTCAGCTACGATATCAGTTTACGACAAAAGAAGCCTGCAAAAATAATTCTTATTATTAAATTCTTCAGCGAAATCCTGAAATAATATTATGGCATCTTTCGTGTTATTAGAGAAACAAGTTGCTAATGATTTACATTTGCAAAAAGATATATCTCATTCCACAAAGAATATGAACCTCAGATGCTCTATCACAGTCCTTTTCTTAGGTCTGACTTTTATTAATCCGCAACTTATACTTGCAGGAAGCGATATCGTTCCTGATTCGGCTGATTTTTATTCTGATGATTACATAAGAAATGACAATCATGTATACAAGAGTTATATCCAGGCTGTTGAACTCTCGCGTGTTGGATTCGAACTAGCTGATCCGATTATAACCTTAAACACAGATGAAACCTTCCATTCAGGTTTTGATGATTTGCAAGGCAGTGTAAAACAATATTATTACAAAGTACAGCATTGCAATGCTGATTGGGAAAAATCGGACATCTGGGTAAATGAATATCTTGAGGGTCCTGAAGAAGGCCAAATTGAAAATTTCGAATCCTCTTTCAACACCCGGACAACTTACACACATTATGAATTTCAGTTTCCGAATGATCGCTTCATCATAAAGAAATCAGGCAATTATGTCTTAAGAGTCTTTTATCGCGATCAGAATGGAAATGAAATCAATGCTTATACCCGCAGATTTCTGGTTGTTGATCCAAAAGTTTCGGTAAATGCAAAAATAACCCGAGCAGGAACATCGGATGATTATGAAACAAAGCAGGAAATCGATTTTGTGATCAATACCAGCGGTTACCGCATTGATGCACCTTACCAGGATATAAAAGTCGTTATACTGCAAAACTGGCGTTGGGACAATGCTCTAACCAATCTGAAACCCTATATGGTTCGTAATGACGTGCTGGATTATTCATTCGATAACGGCACCAATTTATTTGATGGCAATAATCAATTCAGAAGATTTGATTTGAAAAGTTTGAAATTTCTGTCGGAGAAAGTTCGTGAGATTACCTTTAATGACACCGTTTTTATTGTAAAACTCTGGCCTAGCGAAAAACGAACCTACAAAGAATATGCAGCTGATGATGACATCAACGGTAAATTTCTCCTGAAAACGGATGATGAGCCCACCGTTTCAAATTATGGTGAATATGCAATTGTAAAGTTCTTTTTACCTTACGAAGCACCAATAGTGGAAGGAAATCTTTATGTAGGCGGAGGATTTAACGGCTGGCAATATACGCCTGAGAACAAGATGGACTACAATTACCGCTTGAAGGGATACGAAGCTAACATTTTATTCAAACAGGGTTATTACAATTATTTATATGTGATGCTTCCGAATAATTCTAAAACGGGAGACGCTACATGGGTAGAAGGAAATCATTCTGAGACTCGGAATAGCTATACAATCCTTGTATACCATCGTACGCGGGGCGAATTGTATGATGAACTGATAGGATCAGGAAACTTTGAGTACGGGAAATGAGAAATAATTCTGAAGAATAGCCTGCTTTATTGCTTAAGATAAGGAACAAGCTCATTCTACCTACTGAATCGCAAATATGTTCCCAAGGGAAGTTTTTTTTCAAAATGGTCAGCAAGATATAGTTCGCCAAATTCGTTTTTTTCGCCTCTGTCAAAGTAGCTGTTAACCAGGTTATTTGCAACCAGAGCCGAAAATCCTATTGAATACATATTAAGAATCAGGAAACTATTCACTGGCACAAGCAGTTTACTGCAAAGCATAATCATTTCGTTCAGGTTGTCGTCGAGTATCCATTTTTCACCATCAGCCCCGCGGCCGTAAGCAGGAGGATCGAGAATTATGCCTGAATAGGTATTACCCCGCCTAACTTCCCGTTGCACAAATTTAAGTGCATCTTCAACCACCCAACGGATATCCGAAAGCCGGCTGTTGTCCATGTTTTCGCGTGCCCAGGTTATTACCGGTTTTACGGAATCAACATGAACTACCTCAGCTCCTGCCGCACGAGCTGCCAGAGAAGCAGCACCGGTATAAGCAAACAAATTCAAAACTTTTGGTTGATGCATTCCTGAGTCCGATAGTTTGTCATAAATATAGTCCCAGTTAGGTGCCTGTTCAGGGAAAATGCCAATATGACGAAAAGAGGTTAAACCAAGACGGACGCTAAAATCCATTTTCCGATAAGTATAATTGATACGCCATTGTTCCGGCATACCTTTCTTAAGAATCCAGCGTCCTTTTTCGGTATCATTTTTCTCCAGTTTAAAAGCAGCCGACGACATTTTATCCCATTCGGCTTCACTCATCGACCGGTTCCAGATGGCCTGAGGTTCCGGACGGATTATTACATATTGACCGAAACGCTCCAGTTTTTCGAAACCACCCGAATCAATCAAATCATAATCAGTAAAATGCGATGGGGTTAGAAGTTGCATGATAAATTCCGGACAATAAGTTTAACAAAAAAAGTAAAAAGTTTAAGGCTATAGTTTTAATCGCAGCAACCAGTCACAGAACAATTCATTGACCACCTACTTACGATATTGGGGACTTAAATTGAAATTCTCAGGGTACCTGGCATGTTTATCTGAATAGAATGCTTCTATCTTCTTAATATCTTCATCATAATTCCCCGTTGGGAAAAGCATCCCTCCTATTCCACCTGTCTTGAATTTATAATCAAGAAATCCAAAACCTACCGGGACTTTTGCATGTTCCGCAATGTAATAGAATCCGCGTTTCCAGTTAGGCCTAAGACTTCTTGAACCCTCGGGTGTTATTGTTACGAAAAGTTTATCTGTTTTCTTAAACATGTCACCTACCTGGATAACAATGTTTGTGCTTGCTCTCCTATCAACCGGTATTGCTCCCATGGTTTTTAAAAAATTGCCCAGGGGGAAAAAGAAAGCTTCCTTTTTAACAAGGTATTTCGCTTCCACGCCTATTGACATATATCCAAGCCAGCCAATCAGAAAATCCCAGTTGCTGTTATGTGTAGCCATCATTTACACCATTTTGTTAACATCCGGCGGGATTGCGATCGTTACAGTCCAGCCAAATAGTTTCAATATAAACTTTGCAAAAATTTGTTTCATAAGCTGGAGATTCAGGAATTAACAAAGTACAAAGAAACGTCAAATATATTTCTT
>JBBRCH010000010.1:0-71796 GCA_038204995.1 Bacteroidales bacterium
TTTCTATCTATTTCTATCTATTTCTATCTATTTCTATCTATTTCTATCTATTTCTATCTATTTCTATCTATTTCTATCTATTTCTATCTATTTCTATCTATTTCTATCTATTTCTATCTATTTCTATCTATTTCAACGAATTTCTATGTATTTCAAATTTTCGAGTTATTTCCTTTATCTGCCATTGATAAATGGTGGTTGTCTATTCACTTAACTTTTAGCTATTATGTAATTTACGTCCAACTACTTAACCGCTTTCAGGCTAAGATCGAGGCTACTTATATGATGAGTTAGTGAACCTACGGAGATAAAATCCACACCACATTCAGCATATTGCCTTATTGTTTGCAGTGTAATACCTCCTGAGGCTTCAGTCTCATATTTCCCACCAATAATTTTAACAGCCTCCCGCAGCATTTCGAATGAAAAATTATCAAGCATAATACGATTTACGCCGGCATGTTCCATCACCTGTTGAACTTCATCCAGGTTACGTGTTTCAATTTCAATCTTAAGTCTCAACCCTTTGCGATGCATGTATTCGTGGCAGGCATCAATGGCTTTTGTAATACCACCGGCAAAATCAACATGATTGTCCTTAATAAGAATCATATCGTAAAGGCCAAAACGGTGGTTATAACCTCCGCCAAGTCTTACAGCCGTTTTTTCGAGTTCACGGAGCAATGGGGTAGTTTTGCGTGTATCTAGAATGCAGGTTGACAGTCCTTCGATTGCATCTGCCATCTGTCGCGTTTGAGTAGCGATTCCACTCATACGCTGCATAAAGTTAAGTGCAGTGCGCTCAGCTGTAAGTAATGCAATGGATGGCCCGCTGACTTCGAAAACCACATCTCCCTTCTTTATGCGAGCCCCATCCTGTATATACTGCTCCATAGTAATAAGCTGGTCAACCTGATAAAAGACCTTTCGGGCAACATCAACACCCGCCAGCACGCCATCTTCTTTTACAAGCAAACGGGCTTTACCCATAGCATAGGTCGGAATTGTAGATAAAGAAGTGTGGTCGCCTTCGCCAATATCTTCGCAAAGTGCCTTTGTAATTATTTCATCTAGAGTCACGGTAAAAGATAATTATTGATTATCAATCGGCTTCGAAATGCATTTGTTGTATCATCAATTGATTCGAAACAGGTTTAAGTAAAATATAAACATTAAGTATTTCGCTTTTCCCTTTATAGGTACCGATAATAAATTGTGCGCCTCCTGCCGAATTACCTTTTTGGTTTACCGCAAAAGAAATGGGGGGATACTTTGTAAAAAAGTCTTTCATGATCATTTCTGCCTGTGCTTTACTGAAAGCTCCGTCGCTTCCCGGCAGAATGATTTCAACCGTTGGCCCGAAATACTTTGCAAGTTCCTTCGAATTCCCGGTTTTAATGGCTGCAGTAATATTCTCAATCTGGCCGGCAGGTTCTCCGGCGAAAATAGTAGTACTGCTTATGAGTAGTATTGATAAGAAAAAGGTAAGAATTTTTATTGATTTTTTCATTATTTTGTTTTAACAATACTGTAAATGTACAAAAATCGAACCAAAAAGTTCTACTTTGTTCTTCTTCCGCAAATATTATACATACCAGTATCTTTGAATCTTTGTATCTTAGTCGCATTGTTAAATCCACTGCAAAAAATGATTAACCTTATATCTTCCTGATTATATGAACATTACGCTATTAATGATTGGAAGTACTTCAGAAGCCTTCGTTCATAGTGGCTTTGAAGTATTTATGAAGAGACTTAAACATTATGTTAAAGTTAAGGAAGTAATTGTTCCAGATATAAAAGACCGAAAACACCTGAATGCTGAACAGATTAAAGAAAAAGAAGCTGTTTTAATCCTTGAAAAACTTACAATCTCCAGCTATTCCGTCTTACTCGATGAACGGGGAAAAGAGTTAAATTCAGTAGAATTTGCAGGTTTTTTGCAAAAAACCATGAATGCCGGTACCCGCGAATTGTTTTTTATAATCGGAGGCGCTTATGGAGTGGCTGAGAGCGTAAAACAAAAAGCTGAATTCACACTTTCACTTTCACGGATGACCTTTACACACCAGTTTGTCCGCCTCATTTTTGCAGAACAACTATACCGTGCTATGACTATACTTAAAAACGAACCTTATCATAACGAATAAAACAAAATGGACGAATTAATATTTGTAACCAATAATCAGCATAAACTTTCAGAAGTACAATCACTTGTTGGCCAGAGGTTTATAATAAAAAGCCTTCTTCAGATCGGGTGTACCGAAGATATAGTTGAAACAGCGCCGACTTTAGAAGGCAATGCCTTATTGAAAGCCAGTTACGTTTACGACACCTATGGAATAAATTGTTTTGCTGACGATACCGGACTTGAGATTGAGGCTCTTGAAGGCCGTCCCGGAGTATTTTCAGCGAGGTACGCGACCGAGGGGCACGATTTTGAAGCAAATATCGAAAAGGTACTTCAAGAATTATCAGGTATACAAAATCGCAAATCATGCTTCCGCACTGTTGTTGCTTTAATCATTGATGGATCAGTAAACTACTTCGAGGGAATAGTAAACGGCGAAATAATTCATGAACGAAGAGGACAAGATGGCTTTGGTTACGACCCCATATTTCTCCCTGACGGTTATCAGTTGACTTTTGCAGAGATGTCGCTTTCCGAAAAAAATAAAATCAGTCACAGGGCAATAGCAGTGAACAAACTGGTTGATTTTCTGAATACCGGAATATGAATTGCCTGATTATTTTGATCTGATAGCTTCTTCAATTAAGGCTCCGAAAAACACCTTAGGATCAATTCCGGCTGTACGAAGTTGTTTTGGCACTATACTTTCACCTGAGAATCCAGGCACTGTATTTACCTCTAAAAACCACCATCCGTTTTCAGTTAGAAAATAATCGAACCGCACGACTCCCCTACAGTTAAATTTACGGTATAAATAACCCGAAATTCGCTGACATTCATCCGATTGCTCTTTTTCAATCCGTGCCGGGGTTATTTCGTTTACCAGCTCAGCCGTATATTTCGCCTGGTAATCGAAGAAATCGTTTTTCGATACGATCTCGGTAACAGGCAATACCTGAATGTTGCCATTCATTTTATAAACGCCACATGTCATCTCGCGCCCCTTAATAAATTGCTGTACAAGCACTTCATCGTCCTCAGCGAAAGCTTTTGCGATAGCATCCGGAATTTCGGAAATATTGTAAACCTTGGTTACGCCCACGCTTGACCCTGATTTATTAGGCTTAACGAAACAAGGCAATCCAACCTCCTTAACAAGCGCTACAGCATTCCAGTTATCACCTCGTCTCAGCATTACGGTACCAGCAACATTCACACCATACTGCCTGGCCAGGTCGTTACAAAAATACTTGTTAAAAGTAAGAGCCGAGGTCGTTACATCGCAAGTTGTGTATGGTATTCCAGCTATTTCGAGATAACCCTGCAGTTTGCCGTCTTCACCCGGAGTGCCGTGAATTGCAATAAAAGCACAATCAAATTTAACCGGCTCGTTATTTAAATGAAGGCAATGAAGATTGCGGTCGTAAGGGAATTGCATCCCTCCGGCATCCTCGTAAATCCAGTTGTTACCCCTGATAAGTACCTGGAAAACTTCAAACTTTTCGGGATTCAGATTCCCCTTAACCTGTGAGGCACTGGCAATTGAAATTTCATATTCGCCCGAATCGCCACCTGTAAACAAAACAACCTTGATTTTACCCATATAGACCAGGTATTTTAGATATTTAAAAGTGCAAAGTTAAAGAACCTTTATATACCAGCACTGCCATGTAAATTTATATCTTTGCAAAAAAGAAACAATAATTTCTCCCTCTTACAGTTTATATAAGGAAGAGGTTAACCATCAACCATTCAGGGCATATACAGGCTTATGAACTTTTTTCAATTCATCACTACCCGGCGGTTTTTAAAACATCTGGCATATTCAATATTGCTTTGCATCGGGCTTGCCTGGATTACTCTTACCAGTCTCAAATTTTATACCCGCCATAACCAGGTAGCTGTAACACCCAATTATGTAGGTCTCATGATGGACCAGGTGAACAGCCTTGAATCAAGCAAAGATTTTGAACTGACTATCGTTGACTCAATCTATGATTATACCCGCAAACCAGGAAGTGTAATTTCACAGGATCCGCTGCCAGGAACCAAAGTAAAACCTGGCAGATCAGTTTACCTGTCACTTGTATCATATGTACCCGAAAAAGTGAGTATGCCAGCGCTTACAGACCTTTCTCTCCGACGTGCAAAAGCATTGTTGCAAACATACGGGCTCAAACTCGGAAGTATACGTGTAGTCCCTGATATGGCTGAAAATGCCGTTTTAAAAGCAACCGTAAATGGTAATTATATCAAACCCGGTACACCAATCCTGAAAGGCTCAGTTATTGACCTGATAATCGGATCAGGAATTTCTGCCGGACAACCATCCGTACCCTTCCTGATAGGGAAATCGCGCGAATCGGCACTACGTGAATTAAACAGGCTTGGCCTTTCTATTGGTGATGAATCTTACTCAGATGATTGCGAGATTTCCGATGCAGTGGTTTACGAGCAAACACCGGCATATGTGTATGGAAAAAAAATACCATCCGGAACCACCTTTTCACTTACTTATAAGTCGGGAACTGACTTCGACTTCGATGATTATATTAAAAACCTGGTTATCGATACTATTCAGCCTGAAACACCCCTGCCCTAACATATTGATTGAATGACGAAAAACATTTTTACCATATTAGTAGCTACTCTGGCCGGTATTTCCGCTATAGCACAGGAAGTGCTTACCATGCCGGCATATAATGCTGTTGTTGCCAATCAATATCAAACCAAGCGTGCATTTGCCGGTTCAACCGCGGTAACTTTACCTTTTTATGATGATTTCTCCGTGGTTTCGGTTTATCCTTCGTCTGACCGATGGGCGGATACGTATGCTTTTATTAACACTGATTTTGCCAAATTTCCTCCAAGCATAGGCGTTGCGACTTTAGATGCTCTCGATGCAAGCGGGGCACTGTATCCGAATGCCGGTCCGAACCCTTTTGATGCCGATTATCTGACATCTCTTCCTATCCGGCTGGATTCCGTATTCTCTCCTGTAAAGAAAGCTATCAGCCCTGCTGATTCAATTTATCTCAGTTTCTATTACCAGCCTCAGGGACGGGCCGTAAGTCCACCTTCCAAAAAAGCTTTTTTGTTACTTGAATTTCATTCACCGGGAGATAACGATACTATTTCGACCGCCAGTGATACGATTATTGAACCCCGGTGGAAAGAAATATGGTCAACCACCGGCGGTACGGCCATTGATACTTTTGCCATGCCTGGCAACCATTATTTCAGGCAGGTGCTTATCCCAATCAAGGATACTTCTTATTTGAAGAACGGTTTCCAGTTCAGGTTCCGTAACATTGCAACCCTGGCAGGTAATTCGCAACCCGACTGGCGTAACAATGGCAGCAACTGGAATATTGATGCAGTCTGGCTTGATATAGAGCGCGGAATTAATGAAACAACGTTGCCGGACATTGCATTTGGTGATATCGCCCCATCCATGTTACGTAATTATGAATCTATGCCTTTCAGGCAATACCGTAATAATTTCATCAACGAAATGAAAGAGAACCTGAATATTTCTATTTCCAATCTTGATTACCAGGTTCAGAATGTATCATCCTACAAATATGAAGTTCGTAAAAACTCAGGCAATCCTATCCCGGAATATAATTATAATGGCGGCACCTATAATGTTGAGCCTTTTATAACAAACGGATATTCAACATGGGCGCCTTATGCCAAACCTCCTGTAACGTTTTTCTTTCCTCCCTCCAACGAAGAAAAAGTAGTTTTTCATATCATTCATACCCTTACACCAGAAGATGTTTGCCAGACGAATAATACAATTCAGTTTGACCAGCTTTTCAGCAATTACTATGCTTATGATAACGGTACATCTGAGGCCGGGGTTGGAATAAACGGTGCAACCGGATCATATGCGGTCCAGTTCAGGCTCAATGTTGCAGATACCTTGCGTGGCATTCAGATCTATTTCAACCGCGTTATTGGAGGGACCAATCAGAAGTTGATTGATCTCAATGTATGGAATGATGCATTCGGCAAACCTGGCCAGATTATAAATTCCATAAGCGGAGTAACACCTGTATATAGTGGCAGCCTGAACGAATTTAATACTTATTGGTTCGAAAACCCGGTTGTGATAGGACCCGGCACATTTCCGGGCATGATCTTTTACATTGGTTGGTCGCAAACATTTGTTAATAACCTGAACGTAGGCTTCGACAGGTATAAAGACAGCCATTCCAGGCGGTTTTATAACGTAGATGGTACTTGGGCGGGAAGCGATTCCATAAATTATGGTTCCCTGATGATGCGGCCGATTATAGGTCCTGTAAATCCGCTTGCAGTCGCACTCCCGGTTGAAGTGCGAAATCTTATAATAAGTCCCAACCCTGTTACCGATGGCAATCTGGTAATCCAATTGCCTGAATACATGAATAATAGCCCTGAAAATAATCTGAATATCAGCATGTATTCCGCTTCAGGAAGTCTTGTATTAAACGAAATATTTTCGAACCCGATAAATGTACGTTCTCTCAAACCGGGTTTTTATATGATTTTACTCGTTGATAGATCAAGTGGGCGTAAATCCACCGGTAAACTGATTATCAGATAAAAGAGACCTCCGCATTTTCAGCCCATTTTGACTAAAAAAAGAAGATGCAAATATTTTGAGCCGGTGTGTATATCATTGCTGATGCTTTCTGAATGCTGATGATCGGGCAAACCGGGTTCAGCTTTTTGGTTTTATAAAATATATGATTGAAGAATTAGAAGACACCTCCGCTTCGGCTGAAGAAAATGACCTTTATGAACATTTCAGATTCGAAGTGGATAAGGGACAATCCATGCTGCGTATAGACAAGTACCTCATGGGGCGTATACAGAATGCTTCGCGAAATAAGATACAAAATGCTGCCCGGGCAGATAATATTCTGGTTAATGACAAACCCGTAAAACCAAATTACCGGGTAAAACCGCTGGATATTATTTCTATCGTGCTGGCTTATCCGCCCCGGGATACGGAAATACTGCCCGAAGACATCCCGCTTAATGTTGTGTACGAAGATGAAGACGTACTTGTAATTAACAAAGTACCCGGTATGGTTGTGCATCCGGCGCACGGTAATTATACAGGAACGCTTGTCAATGCACTTGCATTCAGGTTTCAATCGGAGGGGATAGTAAGTGAAACGGGTCCATACCTGGTGCACAGGATTGACAAAGATACATCGGGTCTCATACTTATTGCAAAGAATGAGCTGGCACAAAGCAAACTTGCACGTGGTTTTTTCGAACATAAAGTCGACCGTAAATACCAGGCCTTAGTTTGGGGCGATTTTACTGAAGATGAGGGAACCATTAACGGTCACATCGGGCGTTGCCTTCGCGACAGGCTGATCATGGATGTATTTCCTGATGGCAGCCACGGTAAAGATGCTATTACACATTACCGGGTGATACAGCGATTTCATTACATAACACTTATTGAATGTACCCTGGAAACCGGGCGCACGCATCAGATACGCGCTCACATGCAGCATATCGGGCACACCCTGTTTAATGATGCACGCTATGGTGGCGACAAGGTGCTGAAAGGCACTACATTTACACGATACAAACAGTTTATACAAAATTGTTTCGAATTATGCCCACGACAGGCACTACATGCAAAATCCCTCGGGTTTGCTCACCCGGCTGACGCCCGTAAAATGTATTTTGAAACAGAATTGCCTGATGATATGAAAGCTGTTATTGAAAAATGGAACCGGTATGTAATGAAGATTGATGCTGATGAAGATATGGAATAAAAAAAGAGGCTAAACCACTAAGGTTGCCTCTTCTACTATATTATTGAGTATATATTTAAAATTTCAAGGCCAAGCCAAAGTTAAGATATGCAATTCCACTACCCAGTTCGACTACTCCGGCAAAAGTATTACTAAAATAGTATCTGCCTCCTATAAATCCAGCAAAATATGGACTGCTTCCTGTAGCCGTGTAATTTGATGACCCAGGCCAATTTCCGATTTCTTTCGAGGTAACTGCGTTATAACCCAGTCCTAAGCCGGCATAGGTATCCAGTTTATCGATAAATGGATAATGAAATGTGCCACGGGCTGCAATTACGAGATGGGTATATTTCCATCCGTATCCTACATATTCATATTTGGCGCTAGAATAACCTACAAATCCACCTATGCCAATTGATCCTTTATCCAGAATATTATCGAGAATACCAACTTCTAATGATCCCGAAAGAGCAGGAGTTCTGGAATTGTATCCGCCACCCGCATAATAACCACTGCCTAAACCAACACAAAGGTTGAGTACTTTATCCCCTTTTACGAAAGTGGGAGTTTGAGCATTCATTGTCAGAAATCCGAATGCAAACAAGCAAGCAAATAGTAGAACTTTAATTTTCATAATTTTTTGTTTTTTTAGTTAGCATTAGTTTATATATAGAAACAAAGATAAGAAGTAAAATGTCGATTTGGTTGATCTGTCAAATAATAATAAAAAAAGATTTTAACACGTATTGTTTATATATAAAAATATCTTACTAAAAAAGGGTATTTTGATGCGGCTTGAAATAATTCAAAAAATCCGTTTAATACTTGCTGGTGCAGATAACTCATTGGTAATTTGAATATTGATTAAGATTGATATCTCTGAGCCAGCAAAAAAGACCGGACAAAGTCTGATACAGGGTTACGAAAGCATTATTAAACCAAAAAAAAATTATTGATGACCCTTAGTATAGGCTTCTAATTCGGATTTTGCCTGCCTGATATAAAAAGACTTTTCATCCGCTGTGAGTTGATGGTTAAAACCGGCAGTATTTTCCATAATGGTAAGACGGGCTTTGGCATATGCAACCTGATCAAGTGCCAGGCTGATACGAAACCTATATAATTGAAAAAGTAAGTTTTCAGGATATATTGCCATCAGCTGACTGCAGTATTTTGCTGCTTCAACATAATTCCTGTATACATCAAAATTGATTTTCATAAGGAAATACTTAGCTTCCTGACTTATTTTCAGGTCTTCTGAAGTCTCCGCGGTTTGAATGTATTGCAACCCCAAGGCTGTATTACCTGGTGTATAGAAAAACAACAGAGGCGATAAGAATGGCATTTTTTCTTTGGCATAGCCTACAAAAAAATAATAAAGCCCCGAGGTGAGGTAAAATGGTTTGTACTTTTCTTCCTTATCAAATGAGATTTTAAGCACGGAATAATAATGCGATAGGTCCGAAAGTGCAGAATAATATGAATAATCGAGCAAGCTTACCCGCGCGTTGTATGCATATATAGAGATCAGCAGGAAAAGCTTTTCATTCTGCAGCTTTGATTCAGTGAGCGAATTGAGATCTCTGATTTTTTCGATTCGTGTTGATACCAATCCTGAGAACCTGCCATTCTGTGAGCCTGAAACCAAACGCCACCAATAATAATTTACAACTGCCAGATTATATTCCAGGTCATCAGTAAAATAAGGATCGTTGGCATGGATTAATGAATCAACCCTTTTAAATTCGAAATGGTATGTTGCTTTATATATTTCATCAACCACCTTGCTTTCCGAACTGTTAACAGGAGTTGCGGAATAAACCGCTTTAAACAGGAAACTGAATACAAACAAAAGGAAGTAACGGGCTACTGTATGCATTGAGTTTTTCATGGTGTCGTGGTTTGATTCAATAGATGAACCATATTTGCCAACACTTTATTTTTTTCAGACTGCTGTCTGGTTTTAGCAATTTCATAGGCTTTCTGATATCCGCCCATATAATAGCGCTGGAACCATGGTGCAATAATAAACATCGAATCAAAAATACTAAGACTGCCCGAAAGCGCCACACTGGTTGATAAAAGTCCGCCCACAAGAAGCAAGGAATTAATCCCGTTGCGATAATCACCTGCCCACATCTGACCGGAACCAGGTACAATCATACTCATTACTTTTACTACGTTTGGGTTGTACCGTTTTTCAATCCGCCTGACCTTGAGGAAGCTTTTATCCAGGTTTTCGGGTTGTTGCAGTTTTAAAGCAACAGAACACTGCCCGAAATAGTATTTCGACTGGTCGTATTCTTTCAGGTAAAAATAAGTAATCCCGAATAACATATTGAATTGTCGTTGCTGCAAGGGATTTAGTTTATTGTTGAATGACAACAGGTCAATGAGCGCTTCCTGATACTGGCGGGAGAAAAGATTGCATGTAACCTTGCGAGCAACAATTACGGGTAGAAGGCTGTCATTTTCATGTTGCACGGATGCTAAGTCGTAGTAATAATAAGCATTCTCATAATTTGATTGTTCAAAATAGCAATCAGCTAACGCTTTGAATACGCCTGGAAAACTATTCTGATCATCAAAAAACTGGAGTCGCTTGAGTGATTTTATGGCAATATCAAAATTGCCCTGCCTGCTTTGAAAAAGGGCAAATTCGTAAGTTTGTTCCGGTGTCTGGGCTTTTACTAAAGCAAATGCAATACTAAAGAGTATCGTTAAAAACAGAGCGGATTTCCGTATGTATTTGATTTCGGAGTTTACCATTGTATTTTTTTGCCGCCTTAAATGAACCGTAAAGATTGGCTAGATAAAATGTAGTCGCTAAGCTGGTGTACGCAATAAAAAAACCGCTACGGGCACCGTACTTATTGTATCCCCTGATGGCCTGGAATGCGGTGCCACCTGTGAAAATAAACGAAAACAGTCCGTCTTTCCAATTTTTAGCATATACTTTACCCATTCCCGGTATGACTGATGAAAGTGCGAGTGCCAGTCCCGGGCTTTTATACCTCGTAGTATTAATGCAGACGAATACATCGGTGTACCTGGAATCCAAAGGTATATTTTTATCCTTAATTTCCCCAAAGGTTTTCTGAGCTTCCTCCCACTTATAATCAAGAAGTTCCATATTAAGATTGAAGTAGAGTTTATCATCGTCCGTAAGACTATGGCTTTGGTTTATGAACTTCTGAGCCTGGTAAATTGAATTCAGTGAAACAAGCGCTTTTGAGTACTCAAGTGCATAATTCCGGGGCATGACTTTTTGATCTCGGAAAAGACTATCCATCCGCTTTGTTACCATTGAAAACTCATTGCCGAGCAAATACGCCCTGATAAGCTGAAATTTAACTGAGTCATTTTCCCTGTCATAAAAAAGAACTCTTTCTAACTCTTCTGAAGCAAGTTTATACTGCTTTGAATCAAAAAGGTATTTGCTGTATTTCATTGAATGCTCATAATCATACAAGTTTTGAGAAAAAACAAGGTTAGAATACAGGATGAAGGCGAAAAAAATGCAGATATACCCCATTCTGATTTTAATTCCTGGAAAACGGGTCTTACTACCCAGACTATTTGTATTCAAAAGTTTAGTGCTAATCACAAGTAATTTAGTTTAATTAAGAAGTAAAGAATATTTTGAATTAAACATAATAGCAGAAGAATCAGGGGAAATCGATCAGAAGCCCTGATTCTTTATCGATTTCGTAATTCTCCGGTGTAAGCCCGTTGCATCGGGTAAGCCTGTCAACTGCATCAAGTAATCCTTCAACAATACCTTTCTTTTTTATTGCCTGGATAGCATATACTGAGCAACTAGGTGAAAAAGTACAGCTTTTCCCATCCTGCGAAGAGAAAAAACTCTTATAACCCACAAAGAAACCAGTCATAATAACCTGGAGTTCGTTTGAGCAATCTCTGAAATATGGAGAAAAATCATGCTTGTGAATTTCCCTGTGATTCCCGGCGACAAGGCTATCGAATGGAATAACTTGCTGAGCCAGTGCCAACTTTCCAAGGCAAATACTACTTGCGAGGAAGAGTATAATTATACAAGTCTTCATCCCAGTTATTTACTTTAATATTTTTATACGTGGCAACCTGGTGAATTTCCTGACCGTTTTCAAGGTAGGAGAAATTTAAAATTTCGGATGGGAATTCAAAGCTATGAATAGTGGTGTAGTTAGTAAATATCTGTTTTCCAATAATGACTTTCATGGGGTTATAGAAAACCACTCCATACAGTCTGTTATCAACAACTGAAATTTTAACTTCTCCCAATACTTTCTCAAATTCCTTTTTAGGTACCCAGGTCGAAATGACCATGTTGTCTTCCTTAACAACACTTTTCACTGAATAAATAGATTTTTTCAGACCGTAATCTTTCAGGTTGTTGTTGAGCGAAAGATTAAAAATTGAAAAATCAATGAAGCCTGGTAATAAAGATCGTTTCATAACTTTTTCGCCCTGAACCGTACACATAAGTGTATCCTGGAAAAGCCAGATTTCTTTCTCCGGAAAACGGACCTTATAGATGATTTTCTTTGTCATCCGGTCAAAGTAAACTTCGCCCATTGTCAGACTCGATTTGCCATCCGTGCTTTTCTCCTTAATGGAAAAATCAGCTCTCACCCGGTAGTAAGCTTCTTTCTGTGCATTTGCCAGAACCGGCCATACAGCAATGAGCAAAAGAAATATCGGTTTAATCCTCATTTTATTCAGCAGATGGTATTATTAATATTCCCGGGCAAATTTAACAAGATTCTTAATCTCGTGTGATAAAATCATATCTGAAAATGTCCGGGTAACCCTGACAATCCGTCGGAAAGTTTTGAACGAGAAGTGATTGCCATTTTTTAACCGCTTCAAGTTCCGGTTCTGTTAAAATAAACAGGCATAAAGACAGTAAATATTGTCTTTATACCTGTCATTAAAAAATTCTGATGTTAGTTTAACAACTACTTACCGGGTTACCGGGATTGCCATTAGAAATAATACAAAAAGCCTCAGACTTGACAGAGGTTGTTCCAATAGGGTTTCTCAAGACATTCCGAGTTCAGCAAGCTAGAAACCATACAAACTGGCTCCTGCAGCATAAAAAATCACATTCAGTACAACCCAGAAACCAGTGCCTACCAGACAGCCATAGAATGCTTTTTTAACCTCTGACCCATCGTTCTCAGTAACTAAATATACCACTAAAATCCCAACCGGGCCTAAAACACATCCCCACCAGAAACCCGGGATCCCTAAAGCCGGTTCCATCATCATGCTTCCGGTAAGATTCAGGTCGCTAAACCTGGATGAAAGCATATTATTGTTTTGCATTTCCGACAATGTTAAGAAACTATTGTCAATCACCATCTGCTCAAGTTGGTTCAGATCAGAGAATTCATCCTGAACTTGTTGTTTGTTGTATTTAAAATCATCAGCCTGATTAGCCCAAAGTCCCTGGCAACTCATAAAAATCGCCATAGCTGCAATTAGTAGAAATTTTTTCATAATGTAGGTTTTGGTTAATGAAAGAATAATAAAGAAGTTAATTCGTGAAACAAATATACTTAGTTATCGATAAAAAAAATAATTTTTTGCAGAAAAATATCTTTTATTTTAAGCTGGAAAATTCAGGAATTAAGAAACTATACTAACTAGTTGATAACTTATTCTTTATGATATACACATTTTTGAATCAAGGCCCAAATTCTTTTCAATTTTA
The DNA here is from genome assembly GCA_038204995.1 of Bacteroidales bacterium. Classification (GTDB taxonomy): domain Bacteria; phylum Bacteroidota; class Bacteroidia; order Bacteroidales; family UBA4417; genus UBA4417. The sequence continues at coordinate 13,622 of JBBRCH010000010.1, forward strand.
CTCCAAGGCGCTTTACCCCTGCATAATTATCTTTTACTTCAGATTAATACGTTGAATTACCGATAACAGTAAGAAGTATACATTCGATTTACCCTTGCGAAATAATATTGTAAACCGAATCACGTTCGGCCGGTATCCGCCCGGCTTTGATTATAAGTTGACGTATTTCATCACTACTCAGGGAAGGATTCTGATCGCCGGCTCCTGCCAAAGAATATATTTTAGTCGAATCGTTAATGGTGCCATCCAGATCGTCTACGCCAAAAGCCAGTGATAATGCAGCCATCTCCTTCCCTATCATAGGCCAGTAAGCCTTAAGATGGACAATATTATCAAGATATATACGCGACATTGCATAATTCCGGAGATCTTCTACAAGTGAAACTTCAGGTATATGCGACATGAAGTTATTCTTGTTTTTGAATTTCAAAGGAATATAAGCATTGAAACCTCCGGTTCGATCCTGCAACTGCCTTAACAATTCCATATGATGAATCCTGTGTTCGAATTTCTCGATATGACCATATAAAATTGTTGCATTTGTCGGAATACCCATTTTATGGGCTGTTTCATGAATCTCAATCCATGCCTGAGTCGAGGATTTTTTTCCGCAAATCTGTTCCCTGATTTCATCATCAAATATTTCGGCACCTCCGCCTGGTAATGAATTAAGCCCTGCATCCTTCAGCAACTGAAGTCCCTGTTCAAAATTTAAGCCTGACTTGTGAGCCATATATTCAATCTCGATAGCTGTATAGGCTTTAATATGGAGTGTTGGGCGTACCTGGTGAACCCGCTTAACCAGGTCGGCATAATAATAAATATCGCGTCCCGGGTGCACAGCGCCGACAATATGAACCTCGGTAATATCATCACCAAGGTTCACAACGGTTTTTACCATTTCATCAATGGTGAGTTCCCACGATTCTTTACTCTGGTGATGCGAATAGGAACAAAACTTACAATCATAAACGCAGATATTGGTAGGCTCAATATGCACATTCCTGTTAAAAAAAACATAATCCCCAACCATACGTTTCCTTACCTGGTCAGCAAGCAAGGTCAGCAATGAAGTATCCGCATCGCGGTAAAGCAAAATTCCTTCTTCAGGAGTAATACGAGTTGCACCAAGGACTTTTAATGCAATATTTTTAATTTGGCCGCTGATAGCCGATTTTTGAATTATTTCTGCGATCATCATTTAAATTTATTTTATCGGAGCCCGACTACAGGAAATGAAATCATGCCTACCATCAATGAACTACTACTACTTTATGCGTTTGCACCTGGTCGCCCTGCAACACTCTTATAAGGAACACATTGCCATAATCAGGCAATGCAATACTATAACTTGATGATGTAGCTCCGGAATAATCAAAACGTTGGGCAAGTTTTCCGAAAACATCAAAAACTTCAATAACCAGATCATTTTCGTTGTTGATATCAGTCAGGATACTTATAACACCTTTGCAGGGATTTGGAGATATCACCGCCCTTACATCAATATATTCTTCTTTGATGACCGAATCGGAGTTGTAGATGTTACTTACCACAAGTTTTACGTTCATTGAACCGTAGCGCTCAAAGCGGATTCCGGAGGGGTTTTGCATGGTTGACTCTGAGGGTTTAGCACCCTGGAAGTACCAATGCCAGCTATCAGGTTTCCCTGTGGAAAGATCCTGGAAGTCAATCGTTCCCCCAACCGGAATAACATGACTGTTAGCCGAAAAATCTGCAACAGCCAGTTTTTCATTATAGGAACCAGGCATTTTAATTATTCCTGTATTTCCGGGATCGAGCCATGGCTTAAGTTGCTGACCAGGTAAAGTACCATTCGATACCCATGAATAGTATATTTTTCCATACATATCTTCTCCATACAAGTTATCACAGGAACTTTCACCACCTGTAAGTGTCCCGATTATTAATCCCTCATCATCGAAAAGAGGAGACCCGGATGAACCGCCTTCGGTAACTCCATGTCCGTTAACTGTAGGTTTCCATTGAACAATCCAATGTGTATTCAGATTGGCGCCCCAGGTTCCTGATCCCAAAGGGGATGTATATGTAGATATTTTTTTTATGTCACCGTCAGGATGATGGATACCCACACCTGAAGAGGAATTCCCGCTGCCGGCATCCCATCCGCAATAAAACGGATTATATTTTGGGGGTATTGTATTCAGCATCCTGAGTAAAAGGAAATCGGATCCAATATCTGAAGGGGTATCTGAGGTGGCTAATTTTTGTGCCCCAACAACAGTTAATTCCTGGGCTCCTGCATAGGCACATCCGGGTGACTCGTAATTAAAGTAGAAAACCCATTGGCTATAGTCGGCATCCGACGCAGTACCTCCGCCAAAATCTTTACTACAATGGCTTGCTGTGAGCAGCAAGCCGCTAAAATCCTGGGTAGTGTTATTCATCACTGAACCCGTACAGTAAAAATATTTTGAACCAACCTTCGTCAGAATTTTCACAACTCCCTGTTTCTGATTTTGCCAGTTCTGACCCTCCTCACAATTTACATTAACTTCACAACTGCCGGATGTGACAGATTTTGAATTTTTTAAATCCTTTGGCTCAAATCCACGATATAAATAACTGATACCGGCAATATCAATTACTTCCCGTTCCTTAACGGTAGATGGTTCATAATACTCAATAACAATCATATCGCCTTGCAAAGGCCGGGAGGCAAATTTCTGACCAGGATTAAGTTCGGATGACGTGAAAGCTCCGATTACATTTTCATGATCGGCTGTATATACAAACATATCAGCTCCTGAGGGAAGCTTCAATTCATTATAATTCAGACCTATTGCCTGTGCACCCTTACACCTTAAAGCTATCCGCCAGATATGCCCCCCCCCGGGTAAATAATCCCATTGTCCGGAGTGGGTTGAAGAAATTGATATTGGCACTTCCACACCAACCCGGTACGATTTTTCAAGCCTGGAATCTTCAAGGTCCTCTTTTTGCAGAGAAAGCAAATCAGGAGCTGCTACCTCAATATACTGTAACGGCGATTTTTGATTAAATTCTGATTGGTAACTCCTGGGGACTCCTCCCCTATCAATCTGGCTATATGCAGGCACGGTGCTAAATCCGGAGAAAAGTATCGCTAAAAAGAAAATATAATATTTCAATTGATCTTCATTTTGAAATTTCCACAAAAGTAATGCAAATTAATTGATCGCAGATGAAGATCAAAAAGCCATCAAAATAATTGTAAATTGATACGCTTTCATGTAGATACAGATACTATAGAGTATCGGACGCAAAAATACGGGAAGGAAGAACAGGTATTATTGCGGCTTTTACAGCAAGCTCAAACATTTGGTTTACAGCGTTTTTACCTTGTTCACCCAGGCTGACTGAAAATTCATTGACATACAGATTAATATGCTTTAGCATAACGTCATCATCCATTTCACGGGCATTGCAGCGGATAAATTCGTTTAATTCACCTTTATGTCCATTTGCAAATTCAACACTTCGCCTGATACTTCGGTTTACTTTCGCAATAACATCATCGCCCAGCCTGCTATGCGCAGCTATACCTCCTAAAGGAACAGGCAAGCCTGTTAACTGCTCCCAGTATTCGCCCAGGTCGAGAAGTTTATGAAGACCTTTTAAATGATATGTAAAACGGCTTTCATGAATAATAACTCCGGCGTCAGCCTCCCCGTCAAGAATTGAATTTTCGATATCCGAAAAAAGCATTTCTTTTTTTATAATTCCATGTTTCATGGCCAGCGAAAGCAAGAGGTTCGCCGTGGTATACATACCGGGTATAGCGACCGTTTTCCCTGCCAGTTCATCAAAATGCTCCAGATTTTTGCTAACAACCAGGGGTCCTGCTCCAAAACCAAGTGCTGCGCCTGAATCGAGTAAAAAGTAACGACCTGCCAGGTGCAGAAAAGCATGAAAACTTAGTTTCGTAATATCAGGTTTTTCCTGAAAAGCTTCGCCGTTCAGTTTTTCAACATCGGCCATAAAATAATCAAATTCAAGACCTTCAGTATCAACTTTCTGGTGAACCAGGGCATCGAAAATATACGTATCATTTGGACAAGGTGAAAAGCCGAGGGTAAGTTTCATCAGAATTTACAATTAATGAAAGACAATTTTATAATTTAAGATTCGTATGTCCTTATTCACTCAACACTTCCAGCAAAAAATAGTTCAGATTCAGAACAGCCAGAGGAATATTCCATTTTGAGACATCACGACCCTCAATGTAATTGGAGATACTTCTGATTTGCAAATATCTGACTTTATGTAACTTACATGAGAACATAAAGGCTGCGCCTTCCATTGTTTCAGTATCAGCAGGGTGCCTTTGCAGGAACATTTCAATGGAGGGAGCATTACCATGAACTGTATTTACAGTAACCCCGGCCGACCTGGTCAAGCTTGTGATCAGGTTGCTTTCGAAAACCGAATCATTAATTAATTTCCCGCCTGAAAAAGGAAATTCATCCTGGTCGAGCAGTTTGAGGTCAATTAATGAAAGAAAATGTTCACCATCTTCTGCGCCGGTTTCGGGCAAACTGTCAGAAGTAATATTAAGCACCATACCAAGAGGTAATTCATGGTTAAAGCTGCCACAGATGCCGGCATTAATTACTGCATCATATTTATAACGTCCCAGCACCATACTTGTAAAAACGGCAGTCGGGACCATTCCAACCCCGGTTATTAAGACATCGATCTGGAAGTGCCTGAAACGGTAGCGGGTGACATGGTGATGCAGCAATCTACCCTTACCGAGTTCAGAAATCAAAGGCTTGATTTCGAGAGAAGTAGCTGAAACAATAAGAATTTTCATTGTTGATTTATTATTTTTCATATCCCTATCTTACTTGAAACCGAGCAATTTGACACATTTTTTAAAAATATCAGTATTGTCCTGCACCCCGGTGAATTCTTCGGAGCCAGGACCAAAGGCAAACACAGGAACCATGGTAGCCGTATGATCCTTTGAGAGAAAAGAACCCTGCACTTCGCCTTTAGCAATACTCCCTCCTGTAATGCCAAAACCACCGGTTTCGTGATCAGCAGTAACAATTACAAGAGTCTCGCCGTTTTTAACGGCAAATTGAATTGCTTTACCCACAGCATTGTCGAAATCAACCATTTCATCAACTATATAGGCTACATCATTATCGTGTCCACCCCAATCGATCTGTGAACCTTCGATCATAACAAAGAAACCCAGCTTATTCCTTTTCAACATTTTAAGCGCTATTTCGGTGGCTTCCGGCAACATATTTCCACGGCCCTTCGACATGCTTGGCATTTGTTCATCAGCAAGTAAAGCTGCAAGTCGTTTTGTTGAAGGTACATCCACATCTTTCAGATCGCGTGCAACAAAATATCCATGTGCTTTCAGGCTATCAATCAGATTCAGGCTGTCGGCCCTTCGGGCAAAATGATTGTAACCGCCACCGATAAAAACATCAATATCGGTTTTCAGAAAATCATAGGCGATATCGGCATATTTCGAGCGGTTAATCGTATGGGCAATAAAGGAAGCAGGTGTGGCATGAGTAATGGCTGATGTTGAAATAAGGCCTGTTGAAAGGCCTCTTTTTTCTGCCATTTCAAGTATGGTTTCCAAAGGTCGGCCTTTTGCATCCACTCCGATACTGGCATTGTTTGTTTTAACGCCGGTGGCCAGGGCTGTTCCGCCGGCGCCTGAATCGGTAATATAGTTATCGGCTGAAAATGTAAGTGAGAAACCACTTACAGGCATTGCAGTGATATTCATTATGCCTTTCCTGGCAGTATATCCCGCGTATACCTGTGACGTTCCCATGCCATCGCCAATCATAAGGATAATGTTTTTGGGAGGTTTGGATTTTGATTTTTTCTTTCGATCTGCGGGATTCCCGGCAAACAGAACCGGAAAAAGTACTGAAACGAGGAGGATGCAAATAATCAGCTTTCTCATTAATTTAATTGAATTTTTAAGACTACAAAAATACGAAACGGTTTTAAATAAGTTTCCAAAAATAAGCCGGGCGAAGATGAAACTTCGTCCGGCTTATGAGTTAATAAAAACTTAAACTCAACAGTGTTTTAACTGACAATATTAGGTTTTTCGAGTCCATATCCTTTTTTCTTGTCTTCGGCTTTCAGAAGGAAAGCAAAGACCAGAGCCAATACACCAAATGACGTAAATATCATCATTGGGATGGTATAATCGTAGGTTGTAACCGCAGCACCAGCAGGGCTTGTAATACAATATTTATTAAGCACCCAGCCAATAAGCAAAGGAACGCCCATTAATCCCCAGTTCTGAACCCAGAAGATTAAAGAAAATGCAGTTCCCAGCTGGCGGTGAGGAATAATTTTTGGCACCGAAGGCCACATGGCTGAAGGAACCAGTGAGAATCCTACTCCCAGTATTAAAACCAATACAATAGCTACCAGATAGTTATTTAACATTGGGATGGAGAACATGGTATGAACGAATATGATCAGGATAGCACCGATAATCATGATAGTGGCACCTTTCCCTTTTTTATCATAAATACCTCCGAACAAAGGAGTAAGCAGAATAGTCCCAAATGGCAGTAAACTAGGAATAAGACCTGCCCAATGAGGATCAACTCCAAATTTATTTACCATTAAACTGGTGGCGTATTTCAAAAAGGGGAATACAGCAGAGTAAAACAGCACACATAAGATAGCAATGTACCACCAGCCTTTGTTGCTGACAATATTCAAAATATCTTTAATGCGAAACTCTTCTTCAGCCTCAACATTATTGGCTTTATCCTGAGCAGCAATACTTACATCCAACTTTACGTCATTGAAGGTATAAATGAAGAACGCAATAAGTCCGACACAAAGCATTATCAAACCAAATAAGATCGGAGTTGATACATTAAAACGGAGACCAACAGGAAGTGCAGTTGAAATTGCAAGAGCTGTTCCAAGCCGGGCAATAGATATCTGAAGACCCATTGCCAGGGCCATCTCGTGACCTTTAAACCATTTTACGATGATTTTAGAAACAGTTATACCGGCAACTTCTACGCCAACTCCAAAAATGGCATATCCCAGGGCAGCGATCATTACTTGTGCTTTAGCATCCCAAAATAAAACATGCCAGTTAATGCCATCGAGTGAATGAGTCGAAATAGCCCAATATTTTATTGCTGCACCCGCAACCATTACGGCAGCAGCAAACAGCCCTGTGAAGCGCACGCCCATTTTATCAAGAATGATACCGCCAATAATGAGGAATAGAAGAAACACATTAAACCAACCGTAGGCGCTGGTGACAATGCCATACTCCATACTACTCCAACCAAGTTTATTTTCAAGTAATCCCTGTAAAGGAGCTAACACATCTGCCATGTAATATCCGGCAAACATGGTAAAAGCGACAATTAACAAGGCTGTCCAGCGGGCTACTTTCGAATCCCGCAAGATGTGGGTGATGCGTTCTGTCATTTTTTTATTGTTTTATTATTAGTGTTAGATGGATTTTATTTTCGCGCATGCAAAAATCGTTCTTTTTTATGAATATCTGAAATAATTATTAAATCCTTAAAGCCCTGGTTTAAAACCAGATCATGCAATTCCTGACCAAACATTTCATTTATTTCGAACCAGATACTCCCGTTACTACTGAGTTTTGCAACTGCGAAATCTAGAATATTACGGTAAAAAAGTAAAGGATCATTATCAGGTACAAATAATGCCATATGTGGCTCATGGTTAAGCACATTGGGCAGCATTAACTTTTTCTCCTTGTTGGTCACATACGGTGGATTACTCACTATCAGGTCGCATTCGGATAGCACATCCCATTGGCCCGGATCAAGAATATTAACATTTTGAAAATGAACTTGAGCTTTATTATTTGATGCATTCACAGCAGCAGTATTTAATGCTTCTGTTGAAACATCGATAGCAGTAACCCTTGAATCGGGTAGATTAATTTTTAAGGATACAGCGATACAGCCACTGCCTGTTCCTATATCAAGTATACGAAGATTCTGTTCACGGCTTTCCGTTTTTTCTTTTTTCAAAATCAGGCTCACCAATTCTTCAGTTTCGGGCCGCGGGATCAGTACGGAAGGATTGACAACAAACTCCATGTCCATGAAATAAGCCTTTCCGAGCAGATATTGAAGAGGAACATGATTCAATAAACTTTCGGATGCAGCTTCAATCTGAACAGTTTTCGATTTTTCCGGAGTTTCAGCGCTCCTGAGTACTCTTTGAACCGGTGAAAGTCCGAAATAGTGCTCAAAAAGCCGGTCCACTATTGCCCTGGCTTCTTCTTCCTGGTATAATGCCTTCAATTTGAGCAGTATATTTTTATACAATCCTGAAATTGATTGAGTCACTATCCTTATTTTTTTTTCGTGTTCTGCAAACAAAGGTATTCTTAATTAAATAATCAAAAATAAATATGTTTAAGGTGTTTATCAAATCGATTACAAATTCACTATTTTTGGTAAAATTTAGATCTAAAGCGAACAATCGATGAAGAAACCTTTATACTTTTCTTTTTTACTCTTCCTTACAGTACTGCAAAGCAGTGCCCAGGAATTTCTGCCGTTTGCCTCAAGTAATTATGCAGGGGTTACAGGCATTCAACTACAGCCCGCTTCTATTGCCGATAGCCGGTATAAGTTCGACCTGGCAATTTCGTCAACCAGTTTCGGAATGTATAACAACCTGTATGGGATAGATCCTTATTTATTGTCGCATCCTACTGTTGTAAGTAACTCAGATGATTTGAAAAAGTATGTATTCCGCAATTTTAACGGAGAAGACAAATCTGGGATATTCAGCCTGAAGCAGGATTTATTCAGTTTCATGATAACCCTTTCAAAAAAAGATGCGATCGCTTTTACACCCTCTGTGCGCAGCATTGTGAACCTTGATAACATTACAGAAGATTTGGCTCTCCTGATGGACAATGGCCTCGATTACCCCGACCTATGGAATATCAATCTGAAAAATTCCAATTTCAGTCTCCAGATGAATACCTGGGTTGAATACGGGTTCACCTATGCAAGGGTGATTGTCGACAAAGAAAAGCATTTTCTGAAAGCCGGAGGCACCGCTAAAATTACACAGGGAATAGGATCAGCCTATGTGTTTATCAGAGATTTGAGCTATAATTTCACCAATAGTGATACTTTATCTTTGTTTCATTCAGCAGTAAGCTATGGAGCATCGGATAACTTTGATGAGAATATAAGATACCGTTTTGATGCCAATCCTTCAATCGCATTCGACCTGGGATTTGTGTACGAATTCCGTCCTGACTGGATGAAGTATCAGTACACTATGAATGGAAAAACCAATTTATGGCGCAGAGACCAGGAAAAGTACCTGTTCCGGATCGGATTTTCTGCTGCTGACTTAGGCAGCGTACGTTACAAACGGACTCCCACGAGTAAAGACTTCGTTGCTGATATCTCAAATTATTACATTGGCGATTTAAGTATTGGTTCCCAGGCAGATATTGATTCGATAATAGCAGAAAACTTTACATTTAAAGATGTTCCTTCTAAATACAATATGAATCTTCCTGCTGCATTGAGTATGCAGGTTGATTTAAGAGTAGCCAGAGGTTTATATTTAAATTTCACCCCCTATCTTGCTCTGAAGCGAGGGAATAAAGATGTAAACAAGGTTCACTATCTGTCGGCTCTGAATTTTATTCCCAGATACGACACGAAATTTTTTGGGGTATCAGTTCCCATTCAGTACAATGCTTATAAACAGTGGAACATAGGACTCGGATTACATATCGGAACGTTTTGGATAGGATCAAATGGTCTTTTCTCTACGTTTGTTTCATCAAAAAACAGGTATGGAACTTCGTTTTCTGCAGGGATGAAAATACCCATTTTTTATGGTCAACCACACGACAGAGATAATGACCAGGTATCGGATAAAAAAGACAAGTGCCCTGATACTCCCGGGTTGGTTGAATTAAATGGCTGTCCGGATGCAGACAGAGATGGTATTACCGATGAAAAAGACAAATGCCCTGATGTGGCTGGTTTGAAAGAATTTGACGGTTGCCCCGACAGGGATGGTGACGGGATTATTGACAAGGATGACCTGTGCCCTGATGTAAAAGGTTTACCGCAGTTTAAGGGATGTCCCGACAGCGATGGTGATAGCATTATTGATCAGAATGATGACTGCCCATTTAATGCCGGTCCGGTTAATATGAATGGTTGCCCTGACCAGGACAATGACGGCATTGCAGATAAAGATGATAATTGCCCTACAATAGCCGGTACACGCGAAAATAAAGGTTGTCCGTTCGTTGACAGTGACGGCGATGGGATCATTGATGAAGATGATAATTGCCCGGGAATAAAAGGGCCGGTTGACAATAAAGGCTGCCCTTACCAGGATACGGATAACGATAGCATTCCTGATAAGGACGATGACTGCCCAAGTATTGCCGGCAGTGCGGTATTCAGGGGATGCCCCGATACTGATGGCGATGGCATTTCTGACAAATACGATCTTTGTCCGACCATACCTGGTGTTGCCGAAAATAACGGCTGCCCGGAAATCAAAAAAGAAGAACAGGAAATCTTAAAAAGGGCTTTTAGTAACCTGGAGTTTGAAACCGGTAAAGCCATAATAAGAACTTCATCGTTTAGCTCGCTCAACGAACTTGCAGGCGTGCTGATGAAACGCAGTGAATTCAAGTTGTCGCTCTCAGGGCATACGGATAATATAGGTAAGCCTGAAACAAACCTTACCTTGTCAAAAAACCGTACATTAGCTGTAAAAGACTATCTTATAAAGAAAGGAATTGAACCTGACCGAATTAAAACTGAATGGTTTGGACAAACAAAACCCGTTGCACCGAATACAACCCCGGAAGGCCGGCAACAAAACCGCCGCGTTGAAATGAATATTGTTTTCGAATAAATAATCCAACACTTATGAAAGCAAGCGAATCGATTAATCTTTTTCTGCAACAACCTCATATAGCTGTGGTTGGCGTATCGCGCAATAAAAACAAATTCGGGAATACCGTTTACCGCACCCTGAAGAAAAAAGGAATAAAAGTGCTGCCGGTGAATCCGCATTTAACTCACTTCGATGGCGACAAATGTTTCAGTGATATTGAAACTTTACCCTCTGATGTAAGTGCTGTTTTTGTTAATACTCCGCCTGAAAAAACAATAAAGATTGTGGAGAAAGCAATTAGCAAAGGCATCCAGCACCTTTGGCTGCAGCAAGGATCTACCGATGATGAAGTGATTAAGTATCTCAAAGGGAAAGATGTGAATTATATTGCAGATCGTTGCATTATGATGTTTGCTGAACCCGTAGAATCATTTCATAGTATTCACAGGTTCTTTTCTAAAATTACCGGCAATTTCCCTAAATAAAGCATTATATAGTACTCTGTCAAACTGTATCATTCTGATTTTCAGTTACTATACGGATATTTATAAGGATCAGATGCCAGGCTTCAAATTTCCAGATTTTAATTCTGATAGCCTTCAAAACAAATATTTTTAATTATTTAAGTGGTTTGAATTCTTAATTTTGAATAAAAGTATGATTTAATCTGTCTTTGCGTTTACGAACAACTTTGCTATGCATCAAATTAAGAACAAACTGTCTGAAAATTGCCTTTTTTGTAAAAAAGAGATTGCCAATAAGTCTTTTTATTCATCAAAGCAGTTCAGAGCAATTTATAATATTGCCCCTATTTTGCCGGGTCACACACTTGTTATTCCGGATTCACATTATGAATCGTTGTTTGAATTGTCTGATATCGAACTTGGAGATATGATGATTTTTGCTCGTAAAGTAACGGCCGTATTAAAATCCGTCTTCCAGTGCGAAGGTTTCAACTGGACCATTCAGGATGGAGTTTCGGCAGGGCAGACAGTGCCTCACCTGCATCTGCATATTATTCCGCGTAAACCACTCGATATGCCTGAAGGAAATGATTGGTACAGAAATATTCCGCTTAACGAAAAACAAATGCTTGATAGTGAGCATCGCGAGCACCTCAGCGATCAGGATTATATGGCTATGACTGCCCAACTTACCGAAGCAGCAAGATCAATTAACATGTGAAAACCAGAGCCATACAATGAGATCTGCTGATGATCAATCAACTAAACAACTTTCAGGAATTCCCCAGATTGACAAATCAGTATTCCTTCTGATCTCTGTTTCTTTATCAGTTTACCTTGTTTCAAGAGCGATACTTGTGCCCATGGCTCATGATGAGATAGCTACATTTTACTATTTTGTTCAATCCGGGAAAGTCAGTCCGTTTTTATCCAATATTGATACGAATAACCATTTCCTGAATTCAGCGCTCACATGGATATTCTATCAGCTTTTTGGTCCCGGGCCACTGTCACTCCGTTTATCGAACCTGATTTTTATCCCGGTTTTTTTCTATTTTCTGTATAAGCTATCGCAACATCTGACTTCACGTCTTTTCAGGTATGTATTTTTCATTTCTCTGGCTTTCACATTGCATTTCATTGAATTCCTGGCTCTTTCGCGTGGATATGGGATATCCATGGCTATGCTGCTGGGGAGTTTATATTATCTGTTGGAAGGCGTAAGCAAGAAAAGTCAACGATCGTATATATACAGCCTAATCTGCATTTTTGTTGCGTGTACAGCTAACCTGGCTTTAATCAATACTTACCTGCTGATTTTACTCTTCGTCGCCACTAATCTCATTATCAATAATGTTAAGAAGATGCGTTCAGCAATGACGATAATTCTGAATACCGGGATTATTCCTATAAGTCTGATAATCATACAAATATTATATATTAAAATACATGCCGGACTAATTGCAGGCTCGCCCGAAAATTTCTGGGCTACCACAATTGTAACCTTGTTTGCTTACCTTTTCGAATCTTCTCATTTTTATAGCAGCCTGATAGCGGCAGCACTTTTTGCAATCATCGCGGTTGCAGCAGCCTTTTCCTTCTTCAGGCTGAAAACTTACAAGCAATTATTTACAAGCAAGCCATACCTGTTTCTGTATCTTTTTACCGGCAGCATTATTATTATTCTAGTTCTGAGAATCTTTTTTAATGTGAATTATCCCGATGATCGTATTGGCTTATACCTTTACCCGCTGGCATTAGGCAGTCTGATTTTCCTGCTTGATCAATTATTCAGTAAAAGCAGGTGGGTTTACCTTGTTTCGGTTCCTTTTCTTATTATCCCTATACATTTTTTCATTTATCTGAATACTACATATTCGATCTGGTATAAATATGATGTAATTCCTGCACGTTTCTATAATCAGATAATGCAAAACCACAAAGCAGGTTCAATTCCTCCTACCATTGCCGGTCATGGGATGCGGATTTTCTGCCTGTCATACATCAATTATCTTAACGGTGGAGAAGCCAGTCAGTTGTTTTTTACACATTTTCCTGATTACAATGCCGAATTTCAGATTGTAGACCTGAAAATGATTCCCGGCTGGCAAGCCTGTTACGACACGATGGACTATGATCCGGTTTCGGAAAGACATTTACTTCAACATAAAAGAACATCTGAACCTAAGCTGCTTACTATCAAACATGTAAACATAATCACAAAAACCAACGCTGAATTTACCCCCATTGCTGAAGGTAAGGCTGATACATTGAGAAATAGAAACTTAAGGGTTGATTTAAACTTTTCGCTCTATGCACCTGAAAAACCTTTTAACGGCCGTATTGTCTTTGATATCTGGGATAAACAAAATAAGAGCCTGAGATATGAATACATACAGTTTAACTGGCTACGTAATTTCTGGGATGGCACACCAGGTAATTTCATCAACTGCATGATTGTTTACAAGGTTCCTCCCGAAGCATCCGTTTATAAAATCTATATCTGGAATATTGATAAAGAGGAATTTGAAGTCAAAGATGGTTTAGTAAGAATCTATGAAATCAGCGAATAAACAGGTGATTCCATTTTTCACTGAAAGTTAAAACAAAGTTTTACTATCGAAACGCGTGTATCCGAAAGCGTATTTGTATAAATAAAAATAAATAATACCAATCAGAAATTCGTTTAGTTCTCCCGATATTTATCGGATGGACTATTATGAATTTCATATCGGTATTACAGGAAAAACAGGATTACACCGGATACGGCAATAATTGCACCAATGATCTCGCGCGCTGTCACTTTCTCTTTATTAATAAATACTGCAGGGGGGATTATCAGCACCGGGGTCAGCGACATTATCGTCTGTGCAATACCCGCATCGGTATGCTGAACAGCCATCAATGAAAATGAAACTCCCAGGAAAGGCCCGAAAATCGAACCAACTACCAGCCATTTCATAGCTTTTTTATCATGGAACGATGCAGGAAGTTCCTTCCATTTCCTTAACACAAAAAACAGGATGGCGAATCCAATAAATCCTGATATCACCCTTATATGGGATGAAGCGAACGAATCATAATCCCTCATTCCGTACTTACTGAGTACAAGACCAACTCCCTGACCGGCAGCAGCAATAACACCCAGCAGAACACCTTTCAGCGGATACGACATGGATAATGATCTCCGGCCGGGTAGCTGGTCGAGTGAAAGTTTGCGTGTGCGTGTAAAAATAACCATTGCAATGCCGCTAAGAGTTATAATCATGGCAAAAAGGCTTAACGGGCTCATCACCTCACCCAAAATGATCCAGGCAGCAAAAGCAGCAAAAACAGGGGCCAGTGTCATCATTAGCATACCAACCCTGGCACCGGTAATGATAAATGCCCTGAATAAGGCATAATCGCCTATTATAAAACCGATGACTCCAGACAGCGCCAGCCAGATCCAGGTATGCAAATCGGCATCGAAAGGCAAAAACATTCCCCTGTAAAAATATGAAAACACGGATAAAAAGATTACCGCCAATCCAAGTCTTAAGAGATTAACATGCAATGAACCAATACGTTTACTTGCAGTTTCGAACGACATGGCCGTGATGGTCCAGAACACTGTGGTTAGTAAAGCTGCAAATTCACCAATATGTGATAACATATTCCTTATATATAGAGTGGCCAAAAGTAGTTAATTGACAGATCAATAGTATAAAAAGTGAAATTTTAAGTGTAGTTCATCGAAAAGTAACGATAAGGCTGTGTACCTTTGCTGCAAACCCTGACACAATTACACCAACTCTGCCCTTTATTTTTGCCAATGCTTTTCACTGATGAATATAAAACCATTACCGCCCCGGCACAGGGATTATTCCGCGACAAGGGCAGCAGGTTTTTGGCATTTGCATATCCCGTTGTAAGCGAACAGGAAGTAAAACAAGTTCTCGATACTCTGCGAAAACAGTATTACGATGCAACTCACCATTGTTACGCCTATGTGTTAGGATTTGATAAATCAGCATACCGTGTAAATGATGATGGCGAACCATCGGGAACTGCAGGCAGACCGATATTCGGACAAA
This sequence comes from Bacteroidales bacterium, assembly GCA_038204995.1. Taxonomy (GTDB): domain Bacteria; phylum Bacteroidota; class Bacteroidia; order Bacteroidales; family UBA4417; genus UBA4417. Next base: position 29,082 of record JBBRCH010000010.1, read on the forward strand.
TACAGTCGGCTGATCTGACTAATATTCTGATAGTAGTAATTCGTTATTACGGTGGAACTAAACTAGGTATACCCGGATTAATACATGCATATAAAACGGCAGCTAAAGAAACATTAAACGAAGCAGTAATCAGTACGAAAATTGTAAAGGAAGTTTATGAGGTTGAATATTCATATGAAGCAATGAACGATGTAATGAAAATCATAAAAGATGAATCATTAGAAGTTATTAACAACAAGTTTGGCATGAAATGTGTTATCCGGCTTGCGATCCGGCATAGCGAATCTGAACGTGTTGTAGCTAAGTTTTCGAAGATAAACCTATTAATTATTAATTACTTAACAATTTACTAATATATTTTTTTGCAAGCAGAACTTTTTTTAATACATTTCTCCATATACAACTATTTTTTTAAATATCCAATACCAATTTAATTTTTTTTTAAACTTTGTTATGATGATTTTTGAACACTTTTACATCCTGACCCGAAAACTCATTCACATTTTTTAGCTATTAAGCTGATAACTAGCTGATTTAACGACCAAAAATAATATAGATCAAACATGCAACAAATAGAAATGGAAGGAATTCAAGAACTTCACCAGGAAGTCTGGGAAAATTGCTTAAAAGTAATCCGCGACAACCTCAATTATCAAAGTTTTAAAACCTGGTTCTCTCCCATTAAACCCATAAAGCTAGAAAACAACGTTCTTACCATACAGGTGCCGAGCCAGTTTTTTTATGAATGGCTCGAAGAACACTATATTACCCTTTTAAAAAAAACCATCCGCAACGAACTTGGGCCTAACGGAAGACTGGAATACAGTATTGTGATGGAAGGAGCTTATACTTCTGATCCATACACGATTAAAATACCTACAAGTAATAGAAAAGCTACCACAAATCCATCAGTACAGATGCCGATTGATTTAAATGCGGGAAAATCGAAAGAAATCCCTAATCCTTTTGTTATACCAGGCCTAAAAAAAATACAGGTCCAATCTCAATTGAATGAATCATATTCCTTTGAAAATTTTATCGAAGGTGATTGCAACCGTTTAGCCCGTTCAGCCGGATATGCAGTTGCCTGTAATCCCGGAAAAACAGCCTTTAACCCTTTATTCTTATATAGTCCTGTTGGCCTCGGTAAAACTCACCTCGCACAGGCAATCGGATTACAGGTAAAAAATAATTTCCCTGAAAAAACCGTTTTATATGTTGCTACTGAACAATTCACCCAACAGTTTATTGATTCGGTGCGCAGCAACAATCAGAACGATTTTGTTCATTTCTACCAGATGATCGATGTACTAATTATTGATGATATTCATTTCCTTTCAGGTAAAGAAAAGACTCAGGATGTTTTCTTTCATATTTTCAACCACCTGCATCAAAAAGGAAAGCAACTCATACTTACCAGCGACAAAGCACCTGTTGAACTCAAGGGATTGGAGCCAAGGTTATTATCAAGATTTAAATGGGGGCTGGCAGCTGATTTGCAGGTACCCGACCTGGAAACACGTATAGCCATCTTGAAAAAGCGACTTTATAAAGATGGTATTGATATGCCTTACGAAGTACTCGAATACCTGGCATATAGCATCACAACCAATGTGCGCGAACTCGAAGGAGCGCTCATATCACTAATGGCCCAGTCTTCTCTGAACAAGAAAGCCATTACTATCGACCTTGCCAGGCAGATGATCGATAAGTTTGTTAAAAATACAGCCCGCGAAATATCAATTGACTTTATTCAGAAGATCGTATGTGATTATTTTGATATTCCTGTAGATGCAATTAACTCAAAGACCCGTAAACGTGATATTGTACAGGCACGTCAGCTCGCTATGTATTATTCGAAGAAACATACCAAGGCTTCACTCGCGACCATTGGCCTTCATTGCGGAAATAAAGACCATGCTACCGTGCTTCATGCCTGCCGCACCGTTAACAACCTGATTGAAACAGATAAACAATTCCGTACTTATGTGGAAGAAATCGAAAAACGCATCAAGTTTTAATTTTATTTGCATATGATATAATAAAAAGGAGAATGTCGATCACATTCTCCTTTTTTTATTTCTGTTGCTGATATTTATTTTGAGAACAGGAACAATTCAAAGATTAACCGAAATTAAAAACCATACATTTATAAAATACAGAATTTGTTTCAGCAGAAAATGGCCATGATGCTCTAGAAATGGTGCTAAAACTTCCTATAGATCTCATTATTATTGATTTGAATATGCCGGTAGCTGCAGGACCTGATTTTGTCCGAAAACTCCGTTCAACTCCTGAAATATCATCACTTCCGGTTCTGGCCATTACAGCCCATGTAATGAATGAAGATAGAAATCAGTTGATTGATACCGGATTCAGTGAAATTCTCTTCAAACCATTCAGGGAAAAGGAAATTATTGAAAAGATAAGCTTATTTTTGCAATAAGCCGTTCAGGCAATAAATTCATTGCTAACAAGACTTATTCATTCAATGAAAATATTAATGGTATGCCTTGGCAACATTTGCCGTTCGCCTATGGCGGAAGGATTAATGCGTGCTAAAGTTGAAAAATACAAGCTTGAAGCTGAAGTTGATTCAGCCGGATTTGAATCATTCCATACTGGAGATGCTCCTGATTTCAGGGCCATAAGGGTGATGAAACAACACGGATTTGATATTTCCGGACAAAGGGCAAGACTTTTCGGAAAATCGGATTTTGAAAAATTCGACCGCATTTATGTTATGGACAGTGGCAATTATAAAGACGTAAAATCAGTAGCATTTAATGATGATCACATGCTTAAAGTCGATTATATTCTAAATATCCTGAATCCGGGTAGCAACAATCCGGTGCCTGATCCTTATTATGGCGGTGAAAAAGGCTTTGAATTAACATACCAATTGCTTGATTCAGCTACAGAACTGATTGCTCAGAAATTAAAAAACGGAGGAAAATAAATGGATCACAACTCGGAACCAGGCAGAGACGATATCCTAAAAGCGGCGCAACGTATTCAACCTTACATCCATCGAACTCCTGTTATGACTTGCAGCGCAATTGATAACCTGGTTGAGGCAAGTATTTTCTTTAAATGCGAAAACTTTCAGAAAGCAGGTGCTTTTAAATCACGCGGCGCTGTCAATGCCGTTTTTAGCATCGATCCTTACGAACTTAAACAAGGAGTCGCAACACATTCTTCGGGCAATCATGCTGCAGCGCTGGCCCGGGCGGCTCAAATAAGGCACATTCCTGCATATATCGTTATGCCCGAAAACTCTTCGAAAGTAAAAATAGATGCTGTAAAACATTATGAAGGCAGGATAACGTTCTGTGAGCCAACACTCGAAGCACGTGAAGAAAAACTCAATGAAGTATTAAATGAAACCAATGCTTTCGAAATTCATCCCTATAATAACTATTCAATAATAGCCGGGCAGGCAACTGCAGCACTTGAACTTTTAGAAGATCAACCCGATCTCGACATAATAATTGCTCCTGTGGGAGGAGGAGGATTATTAAGCGGGACAGCGCTCACAGCTCTTTATTTTTCGCCTGACACGAAAGTATTTGCAGCCGAACCTGCTGAGGCGGATGATGCATACCAGTCATTTTACCAGAAAAAGTTCATTCCATCCATTAATCCTGATACCATTGCTGACGGACTCAGGACTTCACTTGGAAGCCTGACTTTCCCGATTATCCGTCGATTGGTCAGTGATATATTTACAGTGAATGACCAGGCAACCATAGAAGCCATGAAGTTTGTATGGGAACGGATGAAGATTATAATTGAGCCCTCTTCTGCAGTTGCTTTGGCGATGGTAATCAAACACAAGCACCGGTTTTCAGGACAAAAAATAGGCATCATTATTTCCGGTGGTAATGTTGATTTGATGCATTTGCCCTGGATGTAAGGGTTTGGGGATTTGAAAGGTTTGGAGGGCTTTTAGGGTCATAAAGGTTTAAAAGGTTGAAGGGTTTGGAGCATTTGAAGCGTTTCAAATGCATCAAGAGCATCCTAAGAGCCGAGTTTCAAATCAGGATAACCAAAATAAGTGTAAACAAGAAAATAATGTCAGAACCTGATAAAATAAATCCGGATAACTTCAACTTAAGTTTTTTAAAATTTAAAACGCTTTTCAAATCATAAACTACAAATCGCCAACCCATTCATGACCAAAGGAAATCTATACCTGATTCCAACACCACTCGGCGAAACCGGTTTCGACACGGGTTTACCCTCTTATAACCTGCTGATGCTATCACAAATCGATATATTTATTGTTGAAGAATTTCGATCCGCGCGTCGGTTTCTGCGCAAAGCAGGATATACCAGGGACTTCGAAACCGTTACCTTTTACCTGCTGAATGAACATACACCTGATATAGAAGCAGCTACAATGCTTGAAAAAGCGTCAGGAGGATCTCATATAGGACTTCTCAGCGAAGCAGGGTTGCCGTGTGTTGCTGACCCCGGAAATATAATTGTACGCTTAGCACACCGAAAAGATATACGGGTGATACCACTTACCGGGCCTTCCTCCATCATGCTTGCTCTTATGGCTTCAGGGATGAATGGGCAAAATTTCGTATTCCACGGCTATTTGCCTGTAAAAACTGATGATCGGATAAAAGCGCTCCGCGAATTGGAGCACTCGGTTTCAAAAGGCAAGCAGACACAGATATTTATCGAAACTCCTTACCGTAACATGGCTATGCTCGAAAGCATTATAAAAACCTGCCATCCTGAGTTGTTACTATGCATTGCCGCAGACCTGACACTTGAAACAGAATGGATACGAAGCATGCCTGTGAGAGATTGGAAGAATCAAACCCCAGCTTTGCATAAAAGACCGGCTGTGTTTTTACTCGGGAACATATAGAATTATCACAATTCCCAAACCTTTAAAAAGACAAAGAAACAACGGGAAGGGACGAGCAGGAGAAAAAAGGAGATTGAATTCAAAGAAATTGTTTCACAGTTTCAAAATCAGACTTTTTATTATTAATTTTTGACTTTTTGTATATTTTTCAATCCTTTCAATTTATTACTATTCAAACTATTAAATCTAAACTACTGTAATTCTTCTGTTTAACATCTTTATCCTCATTTTTTTAATACAAGTAAAGCAAAGGAAATGTTGCTTTATAAAAACACTAATTGTTAAAGGCGCATTTCCGGCAATAACGCGGTGATTCTGATCGCAGGTTTGATTTCGCTCATGCTTATATGTAATTGAATAAATACAAGCATCTATCATTGCATATTAGCAGAGGCAATTTTTTTTAATTTCGACCTTTTAATATGAATTGAAAAAAAAAAAAAATACCCGTCTATATCTTAAAGAAAGGGTTGGCATTAACATTCTGATATTATGAAACTTTATTTAAGTGCCTGTTATTCAGCATCACTTTATTTTCACACTTTTGTTACATATTAAGATTCATTCTGTTAACGTATATTCTTAAAATCACGCACATATGAAAAATCATGTAGGTATTTTAGCATTTTTTTGCATTAATGGTAATGATGGTCTTTACCTCATGCAAAAAAACGAAGAAGTTACAAAAGATACTTTTGAGAGTAATTTAAAAGCCTTGATGCTGATTTACTATTCACCGGCAACGGCGAACTCACAAAGGTAATTACGAAACGCCTTGTAAAAACAGATGATTGCCGTTATATAGTGGCAGGAACAATAGAATATTACAAAAATCGTGTTCTGGTGGCAACAATTGATTTTGGTGACGGCAGATGCGATAACATGGCGACGGCACCTGCGATGAGTGGGCCACAAAAACCTGGGATGGCGGGAGAATAGTATTCAGTCTTTCGAAAGGGAAATAGAAATTATCAATTCAATAAAAACACCGGTTTCGTCTTGTTTAAGATTGAACCGGTGTTTTTGTATACCAGGAATCAAGGCAATTTTTCGTTGTTTCACCTGATATGAACTACATCATGCAAATAAAATTCCTGCTTTACAATTCAGGCCTTTAAGATACCTTTATAAAACAGGAATAGAATAAATAAACGCTTACTAATATGATTCGATGCCTATTTCATTGAGCTGGATTAACGCTTAATGATGATGACCACCTGCTCCATGAGCATGACCATGGCTGAGTTCTTCGTCAGTAGCAGTGCGTACTTCAACAACGTTACCTTTAAAATGAAGCACATTGCCGGCCATCGGATGATTGAAGTCCATGCGTACCATATCATCGCTTACACTAACGACAATACCTTGCAGCATATGTCCCTGGTCGTCGCGCATCGGGATAACATTACCGACGGCAAGCATTTCATCATCGGTTTTGCCATCAACCATAAAAATACTCTTTTCAAGGTCGATAATAGCATCCTGGTCCATTTCGCCGTAGGCATCGTCGCTTGACAGTGTAAACTCAAAATTATCACCAGTTTTCAATGTGCTGAGGTGTTCCTCAAATTTAGGCAGCATCTGGCCATTCCCGTAAAGGAACACCAAAGGATCGCCGGCCCTGGTTTCTTCAATAATTTCACCCTTCGCGTTGTCGCGTTTCAGCACATATGTGAGAGAAACTACTGTGTTTTTTGTGATTTGCATTCGTATAAGATTAAATGATTATGGAATTAATTTAACAGTTAAAAAGATTTAAGGTTTTGGGAGTATACTATTTATTACTCCATTACAACTGAATCGGCATCCAAAAGAAGCGAATCAGCTTTTGGGAGATAGGTCTGACAACTGTAAGGTTTATTTATTTTTATGGCAGGTTTCGGGAATTTCTGCCGGTATTCTTTCAGACTTTCATCTTTCAGCACTTTGGCCATAAACTTGCCATAAACAGGCTGAGCAGTCCGAAGTCCTTCACCTGTATGAGATGTTTTGAAATGGATTGTCCTGTCGTCGTTACCCACCCAGCAGCCGGCAACCAGCCCCGGTGTGACGCCTACAAACCATCCATCCGTATAATCGGAAGAAGTGCCGGTTTTTCCACCAAATTCAGTTCCGAACCTGAAAAGATCATACTCAAACAATCCTTGCGTGGTGCCACCGGGCTCAGTAAGTCCTGCCCTGAGCAAAATAGTCATTAGAAATGCTGTTTCGGGGTCAAGTACTTGTTTTTTCTCTTGTGCAGCTTCAAAAATCACTTTACCATCGCGATCCTCGATACGTGTCACTAGTACAGGATTTACAAGAACACCATCATTTATGATGGTACAATATGCATTCACCATTTCCTCAAGGGTGACATCGCTGGATCCGAGGCAGATGGAAGGCACATCAGCTAAATCTGATTCAACACCTAGTTTATGTGCATACTCAATAACTTTTTTCCATCCTATTTTTTGCGTTAGCTGAACAGCCACTGAATTAACCGATCGGGCAAAAGCATATTTCAGGGTCATACTGCCGGAATGACTCCGATCAACATTCTTAGGACTCCATTCTTTTTCAATGCCATTTTCAGTATATTTTATTGATACGGGCTGATCTGTAAATTTATCGCAGGGGCCATAACCCTGGTCGAAAGCAGCTGAATAAACAAAGGCTTTGAAAAGAGATCCGGGCTGGCGTTTCGACTGGTTTACATGATCATACTTGAAGTATTTGAAATTGATTCCCCCTACCCAGGCTTTCACAAAGCCCGTATTAGGCTCCATAGCCATAAAACCAGTCTGGAAAAACTTTTGGTAATATTTTAGTGAGTCGAGCGTCGACATCGTTGTATCATGTTCGCCATTAAAAGTAAATACCCGCATCTTATGAGCCTGGCTTAAGATAATCCCGATGCTGTCGTTTCCTTCGCCATATCGCCTGGCAAGAAGTTTATACTGAGGCAATTCGGCAGCTTTTTTCAGAAAATAATCCGGAAGTTCTTTCCCGTTTCCATCTTTCCATGGGACAACAGCCTCACTACCGGCCAGATTAAAATTCCGTTGCAGGTTTTTCATATGCTCAGCCACCGCATCTTCCGCATATTTTTGCATGCGCGAATCGATAGCTGTATAAATCTTTAATCCATCACTCCATACATCAATTCCGGTCTCTTTACTCCATGACAGAAGATCGCGGACAATTGCATCGCGCAAGTAAGTCATATTTCCTTTTGAAAAACTTTTTCGCTGGTAACGGAGCTGCAGGGGAAGTGCCACCAATGAATCTTCTTCGCGTTGAGAGATATAACCATATTTTTCAAGTTGGGAGATCACCTGGTTACGACGGGAAAGGGAGCGCACCGGGTTAGCTATAGGACTATATGATGAGGGTGCTTTTAATAAACCAACCAGTACCGCTGATTCGTTGAAAGTCAATTCGATTGGTTTTTTACTAAAAAAAGTCGATGCTGCGGAATTGATGCCATAGGCATGGCTGCCGAAATCAACTGTATTGAAATACATTGTGATGATGTCTGCCTTTGAGTAATAAATCTCAATTTTGATTGCATTTATCCACTCTTTTGCCTTGCTGATCAATGTGGATAAACCAGGTATTGAACCGAGCAGTCCCGTGGAATAATCTTTACGCGTCTTAAAAAGGTTCTTGACAAGTTGCTGGGTGATTGTACTTCCGCCCCTTTTATCGCCATACACTAGCGACCACATTGCCGCAAAAGTAGCCTTTATATCCACTCCATGATGTTGATAAAACCTCACATCTTCAGTAGCAATCAGCGTATTAACAAGATTTTCAGGCAAATCCTCATAAGCTGCCGGAGTTCGGTTTTCGGTATATAGTGTTCCCATTTGCTTGCCGTCAGCCGAAAAAATCTCAGAGGTCAGACTGATATCCGGGTCTTTAAGTTCGCTTATTTTGGGCGATCGGCCAAAGAGCCAGAAAAGATTTATATCGATGGCAAGTGTCAGCAAAAGGAAAAAGGCTAAACTGTAAATGGCAATCAATAAGGCCTTCATCCACAAAGGAACTTCGCATGGTATCCTTATTAAGTTTTTGAAAAAGTACTTAGTCTTGCTATACAATCCCGGTGATTTTATACTAAACCAGTTTACTTTACTCTTTAGGTTACTGTCACGCATTTGTAGGGTTTTCTTTCCTTAGAATTAAAAGACAAAAATACTTCAATTTTTTTTTATTTCCTTATGCATGTATATTCCTGACTGAAATCAGGACTCCCCAACCCTGTCAATAGCGGCAAGCCGCTGTAAAAGAGCTGGGTGAGAATAATGAATGAAAACATACCAGGGATGAGGAGTAAGGTTACTCAGACTTTTCACTGAGAGCCTTTTTAATGCTTCCTGTAAGGCGCCGGGTTGCGCCAAACCAATAGCAAAGCGGTCGGCTTCATATTCATGCTTCCGGGAGATTGAATTGAAAAGGATTCCCAATGCCAAAGAAACAGGACTATATAGGATGCCAAACGCAATAACTGACATATGAAATGAAGGGGCTGAGGCTCCAAGCGCAAAGGCTGGCAGAGGACTTTTCAGCAACAACGACAATATAAACAATACGATGCCTGTTTGAAGAATTCCTGAAACCAGCCCTTTAAGAACATGCTTCTTTTTGTAATGTCCGATCTCATGTGCCAGAACGGCAGCGAGTTCATCCACACTATGTTCATTTATTAATGTATCGAAGAGCACAATGCTTTTTTTACTTCCGAAACCGCTGAAATAAGCGTTTCCCCGCGTGCTCCGTTTTGATCCGTCGATTATGCTGATATCTTTCAGTTTAAAATCGGCCCGGATTGCGACCTGCTCAATCGCATTGCGAAGTTCACCTGCCGGAAGCGGGGTAAGTTTATTGAAAATCGGAACCAGGAGTGTTGTATAAAAATAACTGATAAACAAGGTGAAAATTGAAATGCATACCCATGCAAGTATCCAAAACCAGGAACCCGACTTCTCATAAATAAATACGATAAGGGCAAGAATACCACCCCCGATAATAGCTGCGAGCAGCCAACCTTTCAGCTTATCGATCCCATAAGTTTTAGGCTTGGTTTTATTAAACCCAAATCGCTCCTCTATCACAAAAGTGTGATATATTTCAAGCGGAATACTCAGCAGGTCAGTTGCAACTGCAAGTATTCCGAAAAAGATGATCGCCTGTATTATTGCAGAGTTTGTATACATTTGAACGAAATTGTCAACCCATGCAAAACCACCAAAAAACAGCATAGCTAAAATAGCAAGGAAAGATAAAATATCCGAGACCAGTCCAAAACTGTAGTTTACCTTTTCATAATTCTGTTGTCGGCTGTAAGTCTCATCGTCATAAAAGCCCTTTAATGTATCAGGTAAAATATTGCTTCGCGTGGTTGTGTTCAGGTAACTGATCCATTGGTCGAAGACAAATCCGAATATGATGATGATTAGAATGATAAAAAAAAGCACTTGGGGAGTCACGGTAATTTAGAGTAAAAGTTAATGGTTAAAGGATTTTAGTTAATGGTGCAGATAGTTGTAAACGAATAACTTTTGGTTTAACGAGAACAGATTAAAGTGATAACTGATTGCTCTACTTCACCTGTCAATAGCCCCCGTTTCTTTTGCGGATAAACCATTCAGCCGACAGCAAGCCAAGAAGCATTAGTAATATGGGAAAGAAACTTACCAGATCGGTGTATCGCTTTTGAGTATATGCTACCGTTTTAAGATCGTCGCGGGCCGCCAGCAATTGCTCAACCTGATCCAGTTGCTCCGGGTACAGCATTTTACCTTTGTGACGGCTGGCAATATTGTTAAGCAGCACATGGTTTGCCACTGTATTCATCGATTCAACATTCAATGCCATAACCGAAAACATGCCGGTTTTTTGATACAGTTTGCCGGAAAAACTGCTCGTCGCTTTGTAGGTATAATCGCCCGGAGGCAGACTGCCTGCATTAAGGTAATAGGCATTTGTTGTTCGCGTAAATGCGTATGGGAAATTCTTTTTATTCTCATCCGTTATCACAATATTTACTTCGGGTTCATTCACAAGCTCATAGCTGTCGTTATATAGCTCAGCATCTATTTCTACTGCCTCATTCTCCGTAAAATTATTTTTCAGCATAATCCTGAACTGGCTTTTATCTTCTTTTACAGCAAGGTATTGAATAATGCGTGAAAATAGTTCATCAAATGCTAGTTGATTTCCGGTTTTGGCGAAATTAGCCATGCGCCATCGCCATATCCCTTCGCCGGTTATGGTTGCTGATTTACGATCTATACCCTGGTTAAACAATATTAAAGGGCTCCGCGTGCTAACGTTACCTATTTTTTGATAGAGCAACACCTGTGCAGCCGTGCCAGGCTTATACTGACTAAACGGAACGCTCAGAGGCGGAAACTCAGGGATCAGGTGCTCTATTTCCGGCCCCAAAGAAAAAAGGCTGAAATCAGGGTTAAGAACGCCTGTTGCTTCATTGAATGTATTCAGTGTCTGTGGAATCATTAATCCGGTCATCAGGCTGTTGTATGCAGGTATATTTGATTGTGATCCAATGATATAAAGCACAGGCACAGGCAATGATTTTAATTGGTTTGTAACCTGGAACCCTACATCATTCATCGAAGGAATCTGGTGTAATATAACCAGGCTGTAAGGTGCAATCGAACCGTTAAAATCGCTTAACATGAAATTGTCAACTACATAATTCCGGTTTTTATCAATGGTTTGTTTTAGTGCGGCTATGTCGGGATGCGGAGCCGCTTGCAGAAGGAGTATTTTCTGCCGGCTATCAATTACTTCAACAAATATTTCCTGGTAGTTATTGTCTTTACTTATTTCGCCTGTTACAGATGAAACAGCTATTCTATAACGCTGTATTCCTGGCTTTGAGGCTGTTAATTTTGTCGTAAATGTATGTGTGTAGGTTTGACCAACAATCTCGAAATTTTCAGTATAAAACTGCTGATTCCCTGAAGATAAAGTAATTCTCGCCTGGGAACCTTCACATTTATGGGCTATAACAGTGATTTCAACAGGAAAATCATTGCCCAGAAAAGCAATCCGATTGTAGCTTACCCGCGAAATAATAATATCTTTTTGTTGTGTAGTATCGCCCAAAGCTATGGTGTAAATGTTATAAGGTGCATCATCCGAAGTATAAAGCGGATCAGCGCCCTGGTTGTAAATTCCATCACTTGCCAGAATCAGGGCAGCAAGGTTGCGGTTAGAGTACCTGTCTTTGATTTCGGTAAAAAGGTCGGCTATATTGGTTTGTTTCTCCGAAAAATCAGGCTTTAATCCTTCGGTAATCCTATCTCCGTAGCCAAATGTGTGCACTTCATATTTTTTCGCTAGCTTTTCAGCGAGCTTCCTGAATCTGTCTGCAAACTCATTCCTGTAATATGCTGAATCCTTTCCTAATACGATAGAACCAGAATTGTCGAGTGCCAGCAGTACGATAGGTTTCTCGGTAAACCGCGAGGTGGTTCTGAGTAATGGCGCAAGCAGGAGAAAAGCTATTATCGCAACCGAAATACCTCGTAATAACGCCAGAACCCTTGTTGTGAAAATACTGAAATCATAGCTCCTTTCGCGAAAATAAAGCAAAGTTGCATAGGCCAGTCCGGCTAATAAACAGAAGAATAAAAACCAGAAAGGATATGATGTAATAAGCGAAAATCCCACTACAGTGAAGGGTTTTATGAATAACCCCGCAAAGGTCGCAAAATTTTCGTTTATTCAGACAATTTTCCGGGAAGCTTTCCCTGAGTTACTAACCCTCTTCCTTTTCTGTTAATAAAGCATGATTGAACGGATTTATTTTCTGGTTAATGGTTAAAACCCTGCGACTTTAGTGCAGAAACTTTAGTTTCTATAATTTTAAAATATGTAAAGACCGAAGACGGGATACGGGAGACCGAAGTCAGGAGACCGAAGCATGTTTAGAATGAATAAAGTAATAATGTCTTTTCTTCCGACTTCCATCTTCAAACCCACAAGTTTTTTTTATCGAATGTCATTCGCAATCTTTAAACCTATGTATTTTCAATGCATAATGGTTTAGCCAAAATAATTTCTATTCAGGTATTAAGGTACCTGATTTATTTTATACTTTTGCAAAAAATTAATCCTGCTAAACAAAATATCTCTATATCTCTCTCAAAGAGACAAACAAATTCATATAAGTACTGATTATGAGTGAATTAATCAACAATTCGGAAAACAGGAAAGAGCTGCTCAAGCATATGATTCTGCAACTACACAAAGGCGAAGCTCCTGAAACTGTCAAAACACAACTTACCAACCTGCTCAAAGGCATACCTTACGATGAAGTTGTAGAAGTAGAGCAGGAACTTATCAGGGATGGCCTGCCGGTAGCGGAAGTACTCAAACTTTGCGATATTCATGCCATGGTACTTGATGGAAATATTGATCATACTGATGCCAGGGCCATTCCGGCAGGCCATCCGGTTGATACTTTTAAAAAAGAGAACCGCGAACTCGAAAAGCAGTTGCTGCAATTAAACGCAATCTTTGATAGTGTAAAAAAATCAACTGATTTCAGCAACTCTGAGGTTGCTAATAACATGGTAATGCACATGCTTTCTATTTTTAATCAGCTGATGGATGTGGATAAACATTACAGAAGGAAAGAAAACCTGCTTTTCCCTTTCCTCGAAGCGAAAGGCATAACCGGCCCGCCTACCGTGATGTGGGGAAAACACGACGAGACCCGTGCTTTACTTAAAAACGCCATTGAAGCCCTTCAGAAAGCTAAGGAAGCTAATGCTGCCGAAATGGCCGGCATAATTCAGTCTACCCTGGAACCAGCCTCAAAAGCAGTTACAGATATGATAATGAAAGAAGATGAAATTCTGTTTCCGATGGCTATGGACGAACTGACTGATCAGGAGTGGTTCGACATACTGCAGCAAACCAACGAAATAGGGTATTGCCTTTTCGACCCGATTGATACCTGGCAGCCTGAGAACGTGGTTTCAGCAACCGCTGACTTGAATGACACATTCGCCGGAGGTGTTGTCCGCCTGCCGAGTGGAAGCTTTACGATCGATGAACTTGGCGTTCTATTTAATACCATGCCTGTGGATATTACTTTCGTAGATAAAAATGACAAAGTAAAATTTTTCACACAGGGTCAGCATCGTGTTTTCGACCGTAACAGAGCTATACTTGGCCGTGATGTACGAATGTGCCATCCCCCTCATAGCATGCATATTGTGGATCAGATACTGAATGATTTTAAGAGTGGAAAAGAAAGTTCTGCTCCATTCTGGATTCAGATGGGAGGCAAGTTTATCTATATTACCTATCTGCCACTTCGCGACAAAGATGGCAACTACCTGGGAACTATTGAGTTTTCGCAGGATCTGACTGAATTAAGGGCACTTGAAGGAGAGCGAAGGTTGCTATCGTATGAAAAACAGTAAGAAGGTAAAAGGCAAAGGGCGAAAGGATGGTGTCAAATAGCACCCGATATGAAAAACCCACTAAAAAACATTTATACTCAAATAGTAAAATCATGAGCTCAAACAATAATTTATATGATCAGCCGGAATGGTTCGATGCTGCCAGAATCAGCGAAACACTTGATGCCCGCGAAATGCTTCAGGCCGGGCAACATCCTCTGGCGGAAGTCATTAAGAGGACATCAGCAATGCAACCCGGACAGATTTTCGAATTAATTACCCCTTTTGCCCCTATGCCACTGATCGAGAAAGTTAATGCAAATGGTTTTACCGCTTTTTTGCAATCGGCAGGAGAATCAGAAATACATTCCTTTTTCTATAAAGGATAGTAATCCCAACCTTTAAACGGAATATTTTTCAGCTTAGTGCAGCCTTATTAAACCCGTTCCTTTGCCTTTAGGAGCAGTTCTTGGCCTGCCCTGCAGAAAAACTCTTTCCGGAGTATTCCAGAACCAGGTATATTTGTTTAATAAAATGACTCTTTCCGAAAGATAAATCATATGATAGCTGATACTCCTGATCCACCCTACTATGCCGTTATCTTTACTTCTGTCAGGACTAAAGGTGACACAGGTTATATATCGATGTCTGAGAAAATGCTGAAACTGGCCAAAAGACAGGATGGCTTTTTAGGAGTTGAACCGGCTCATGAAGAAACCGGTATCACGGTTTCGTATTGGAAGAACCTTGATTCAATTCAAAAAAGGAAAGAGAATCTGGATCATACTGTTGCAAGAAAGAAAGGTCGTGAGGAATGGTACCAGGCTTTTAAAGCAAGAATTTCAAGAGTTGAAAGGGATTATGGATTTTCCAAAGGTGATTTTTTTTGAGTAA
The DNA here is from genome assembly GCA_038204995.1 of Bacteroidales bacterium. Lineage (GTDB taxonomy): Bacteria > Bacteroidota > Bacteroidia > Bacteroidales > UBA4417 > UBA4417. The sequence goes on from JBBRCH010000010.1 coordinate 44,289, forward strand.
ATCCTTTCAAAAATCTGTGTTCGGGTGGCCGGAGAATCATCCTGACTTATTTATATGCCCATATTTCATACACATTCGTAATTTTGCAGCACCATAAGTTTTGAAGATATGAAAAAGTTTGGTCAGGCGGTGGCCTATTATTCCATAGCTCCCTTTTTATTTTTTTACTCAGTATTACCCTGGCCTGTCCTCTTTATTTTGTCGGATTTCTTTTTTCTGATTTTATACTATGGCGTAGGTTATCGCCGCAAGATTGTCAGAATGAACCTGGAAAATTCTTTTCCTGAAAAATCAGGAGAAGAATTAAAAACTATCGAATTTCGATTTTACAGGTATTTTACGGATCTGATTTTCGAAACATTGAAGTTGTTTACCATGAGTCCTTCCCAGAAACTTTCATGCTGTAAGATGGATACTGAAACCCAGGCATTATTCAAAGATTTATATTCGAAAGGCAGAAGTGCAATTCTGGTGATGGGACATTTAGGTAACTGGGAGTATTGTCCTTCAGGATTGCCTTTACAGACTGATTTTCAAACGTATGTGATATACCACCCCTTAACCAATCCCTATTTCGATAAGTTGATGTCGCGTATGAGAACCAGCACCAGTTGCAAGTTGTATACCATGACAGGCACTTTAAAGGGAATGATTGCAAACCGTAATGAACTGAATATGACTGCTTTTCTTAGTGACCAGTCACCTGATCCTAAAGGAGCTTACTGGACACAATTTTTGAATCAGGATACCCCGGTTTTCAATGGTTCCGAAAAAATAGCGCAGAAACTTCAGATGGCTGTTATATATGGCTGTATGGAAAGAGTAAAGAGAGGAAAATATGTTTATCATACCACACTGATCTGCGAAGATGCGTCCAAAACGAAACCCGGCGAAATTACTGAAAGCCATTTGCGCATGCTCGAAAAAGATATCCGAAAAGCGCCTGAATACTGGCTCTGGACGCACCGGAGATGGAAACATAAAAGGCCGGATGGGATTTAGCATTTGAACCGGGACACAAAATCAGCAAAAAGAAATTTAATATAATTGTATTCTCGATTTCATCAGTATCAAAATATTAAAACATACGGTGACTTTCAATTCTCAAAAGCTATCTTGGTCAGAACACAAATCTGAATCTCAGATTTGAAATGAGCAATATTTTTTAAGAAAGCAATTCATTTATGGTAATTGAATATCATGCAGAAAAACAAATGAATTAGCACTAAACCAAGAGTTCATAAATATTTATTATGGCTGATTTGATTTTTTGTCGCATGGCAGTCGATGACTGGGCCGTAGTTTCGGAAATATACCGCCAAGGTATAGCTACAAGAAATGCAACTTTTCAGCAGGAAGTTCCGGGCTGGGAGGAATGGGATTACGCCCACCTGAAAACCTGCAGGATTATTGCTGAAAAAGATGGTGAAATTACGGGATGGGCAGCATTATTGCCGGTCTCAGGAAGGAGTGTGTATGCCGGGGTAGCCGAAGTTACTGTTTATGTTTCTAACCTTCATAAGGGGAGAAAATCAGGCACCGGTCTGCTTGAACAAATACTTGCAGAAAGCGAAACAGCCGGAATCTGGACACTTCAAGCCAGTATTTTTCCTGAAAACCAGGCAAGCCTGAAAATGCATTATAATCTTGGCTTCAGGCAGGGAGGTTATAGGGAGAAAATCGGAAAGATGAATGGTATATAGAGGAATACCATTGTACTGGAAAGAAGAATTAAGTTTACTGGCATTGGGTAAATATAAATACCGGATCAACGGTATTTAGTAATTATATTTACGTATCCCTAAAGATTAACATTGTACATCACTGGAAATCAATGTAAAAAGACACTATATATTTCCAGAAATAAGCGTTAGTGAGGAATTAAAATAATTCTATATTTTTTTTCAGTTGAAGCATAGAGACTAAAATAATTCTATATTTGTCAGTCATTTTATATAATTATTCGGATGTATTATAAGTCGTTTTGTGAGCTCCAATGAATAAATTTATACTCGTATTACTTAACCTTTCCATAGTATCTTTTAGCACCGGACAGACCACTTACGAAATATCTGCCGGAAATCAGGTTATAAAAAGCAAAGCCGGTATTAACACTATTGTTAAGCAGAAAGAATCCGCCGTTAATGTCTATATAGGTTTCTATCAGAAATATATCAGCAGCATAAGAGGTCAGGAATGCCCGATGTACCCAAGTTGTTCCAACTTCGGACTTAAAACATTCAATGAGAAGAGTTTTTCCACCGCATTTGCTTTAACCTCCGACCGATTGCTCAGGTGCGGGCATGACCATAAAAACTATTCATTAACCCTTAGTCCGATCGGATTCAGACTTCTGGATTACCCGGCATACGAAAAACCGCATCCGGAACTCTTTTATAGCCGGAATTCGTATTACTATGCATATTCCGATAAACTGAATGATGATTCAACCTTTACTTTTATTAAAAAACTGATAAACAACCAATATTACCAGGAGGCACTTCTTGAAATAATGAGGGTTGAATTCCAGGCTGATACTTTCAATATTGAGCTATTTACAAACAAAATAATATGCTTGAGAGCTACCTCCGGGTTTGAAAAAGCATTGTTCGAATACGAAACCAAATGTCCTTCGGCCTATAGGAATAATGTTGAACTGCTATTTCAAATAGCACTCATTCAGTACAAACTTCAGAATTATAATCTGGCTCTCGATAAGTGTTCACTGGCATGGGAGACAAGTCTGGATTCCTATATAAAATCAAGAATACTTATGCTGAATGGCTTGCTGTACGCAAATAAATTTGAATGGGAAAGTGCTATGCGATCCTACACATCGCTGTCGGAATCCGATGCCTGCAAAACTGTTGGCGATGCAAATTATCAATTGTCGGAAACAGCATCCCGTTTCAGGGATAAAAGCCCAACCTTAGCAGGCGTAATGTCTGTTGTTCCCGGCGCCGGCTATGCCTATTCAGGACATATGCAGACAGCCATCTCAGCTTTGCTCATAAATGGACTTCTTGCATATGCTACTTATACAAACTTTAAGCAAAAAAATTATGGAATGGGAATATTAACAGGGGTTTTCAGTCTAAGTTTTTATATAGGAAATATATACGGAGCGACCAAAAGCGCGAAAAGATATAATGAGCAGCGAAAAAAATCAATTACAGATAAATTAGAATTCAATACTAACTTTTAACAACTCAACATCTATGATCAGCAAAATTAACCATTCAGTGTATGTGAAGTATGTTGCCTGCCTGCTTGCAGTTTCTATCCTGTTTATGTCGTTTAACATGCATGGCAACGAAGGAGTTGTTTTAAACGCCGGAACAAATATCCTTCTGGAAATGGTACCAACTATACAGACTAATTTTGTAGCTGTAGGACAAACCATAGACTTCAGAGTAAAAAATGATGTCGTTACAGAAGGCAAAACAGTTCTTGCAGCAGGTTCTATTGCCAAGGGCCAGATAGTAAGGGCTCAAAAGGCCAAAGGTTTAGGAAAACAGGGATTTATCGAAATTCAGCTTATTTCGGTTACCGCGGTTGATGGACAGGAAGTATTCCTGAACGGTGGGAATCTCTACCAGGAAGGCGAAAACAGAGAAACACTGGCAATAGTCTTAGGTATATTTGTGTGTATCTTGTTCCTGACCCTGAAAGGAACTGATGCACTGGTTCCGTCAGGGTACCAGGTTACCGCATCAGTGGCAACTTCTTTATCCATAAAAGCCTGATTATATGGCAATTGAAATATATTTGACAGGTTAAAGAAATTAGATAAGCGTAGCGAGAATCGACTTTGTTAATTTTCAATTAATAGTGGTAGAATAAGTATTCCCGGATTTTCTTTCTTATTCATAGATATAATCTAAAACCACGAAGAGTAACCGGGAATACAATAACTTATTTAGCAATATTATTTATGAGGGCTCTTTTCACCCTATTAGTATTAATCGCTTTTACTAAAGGTATTCATGCACAGCAAATAAATATCGATACTACATCCGTTCAACCCAGGACAATTGTAAGGCTCAGCCTTATTGTACCCGGCTTGTTGGTTGAACAAAAGATGGCAAAAGCTACAACTCTCATTTTCAATTTATGGACAGGATTTGCTTTTCAGTATGCTGAGATCAACGGAAAATCAACTTCATATTCTAAGTTTTTTCCGAATTTCACCATTGAATCCCGGTATTATTCATCAATTAAAAAAAGGAAAGTTTTAGTCTCGAAATCATACTATTATTCAGGACTATATTTCGGATTTCCTCTAACCATTGGTTTTACTGATTCAAGGTTTTCTGCTGGTCCGGTTATAGGAATCCAGCAGGGTATTGGCAGAAATGGATACTGGAATGTTGCACTTGGACCGGGGGTGACCGGTGCCATGGGAATAACAGATTTTGGATTTATCGGAGAATTCGGAATAGGATTTATTTTAAACCCATAACGGAAAACCACTGAAATCTGCTGTAATAAATTTAATTGGTTAGAATTTTTAGTCAAATCTATCTTAAATATCAGAAAGATGAAATACTTTAGATTTGCAATTGTTTGTTTACTATGTTTTTGGCTGGTTCCTGAAAAAGGCTTATGTCAAAGCAATGATTTTCAAAGAGGTTTCTATATCACTCTTAAAAATGATACCATAAAAGGTTTGTTGAAGAATGAGGATTCCATGTACCTGGTTTTTAAAAATGAGAAAGGAAAGAAAAAAAAAATTCTCACCTTCGCGCATTAAGGGATTTACAATTTCGGGCAGGGAATATGTTCCTATGTACCTGCCGGAATTCGATCTGAACTATTTTCTGGCGGTAAGGCAGAAAGGGAATGTAACCTTATTTCAATATGAAGATATTAACAACCGGAGTCGTTATTATCCCAGTCTGGCAGTAGCGACGCTGGCAGTAGCCGATGAAGCATATTCCAGATCGCGTTTCAGCGGATACTACATTAAAAAAGCAGGTAATGATACTTTGTTCGCGGTACCGGGAGGGAAAAATATACTTGCCCGTTTTATCCTGAAGCAATCTGGCGATAATGAGGAACTGGTGTTAAAAGCTAAGAATGAGGAATACGATATTCACGATATTCAGCAAATTGTATCGGTTTATAATTATTACGCTGCTTTTAAAAAGGAATAAACGATTTTTTCTGCAAGTAAAGCACAAAAAAAAACATGACCATTTTTGTATTCTCAACCGGAAACAAATATGAAATATTTCTATCGAGGGATGAAAACTAATTAATCCAGATCAGGCTAATTTATTTACCTGAATCAGGTATGTATTGCGGTAAAAACTACAGGATCTTGATTAAAGCAGGATCGCGAACAATACTTATTTTAATTCATTTTTTGATCAGTAAATGACCAAACCTGCTGACTAAGTTTTTCAAAATGAAAACAAACGGATGAATTTGCAAAACCGGGAAAGAATTCTTTGCAGGAGATGATTCGCAAACAAAAGCAATGATTAAAGATATTGCAGGAGTTTTATAATCAAACTTTTAACTTTTAACTTGTGGAAAATCCCAATTATACCAATGTGAATTTCATAACGGTATTCCCAATATCCCCAAAAAAAAAACAAAGCGGACTCCCTTTCGGAAATCCGCCCTACTATACATTGAAATTTTGTTGTTTTACGTACTCATACCGCCACAAACATTAAGCACCTGTCCCGTAACATAACCCGAAAGATCGGAAGCAAAGAAAACACAGGCCTGAGCCACATCTTCGGGTTTGCCTCCGCGGCGAAGAGGAATTTGCTGAGCCCATTGGGTACGGACTTCTTCAGAAAGTTTAGCTGTCATCTCTGTTTCGATATAGCCCGGAGCAATAGCATTACAGCGAATATTGCGTGAGCCTAGTTCCTGTGCGATAGATTTTGTAAAACCGATCAAACCTGCTTTGGAAGCCGAGTAATTCGATTGTCCGCCATTTCCGTTAACACCAACAACCGAACTCATATTAATAATAGATCCTGAACGCTGCTTCAGCATATATTTCTGCACAGCTTTTGTAAGATTGAATACCGATTTCAGGTTTACTTTAAGTACAAGGTCCCAATCGGCTTCGGTCATACGCATCAACAGGTTGTCGCGGGTAATACCGGCATTGTTAACCAGTATATCAATACGTCCGAACTCTTTGGCGATTTCATCCACGGTACGTTCGCTGTCATCGAATGAACTGGCATCGGAAGCATAACCCTTGGATTTTACACCAAAAGCCTGTATTTCGAGTTCTGTAGCTTCCATTATTTCATCGCGGCGCATATCTGTAAAGGCTACAGAAGCTCCATGTTGAGCAAAAGCTATTGCAATGGCTTTACCAATCCCACGGGAAGCTCCTGTGATTAAAGCAACTTTTCCTTCGAGTAGTTTCATATTTTTATTTTTTAATTATTGACCATTCCTGTTTTTTGATTCCGGATTCACCCATCTCCCGTTTCTCCCTCTCCCGTCTAAGCCCACATTACCAGGTTAAAATCCATACGGTGAGGCAACAAAGGATGTTTTGGCGTAATTCGGAAAGCAAAGTCGAACACTCCGGCAAGCGCTGTTTCTATTTCGATGGAGTAATGTGCCATATTGCTATCCCCTTTCATGAAATTCAGTTCGCGGATTGACTGGGGTTCAATCATCTGATCGTTTACTTTTTGTCCTATAACCATTTCGACCAATACATCATCGGGTGATATATCCCCAAGGCTGAGAGTAAGTTCAGCTTTAAATATCTCCCCAAGGTGTAACGTCTGATAGGTCGAATTCGGAAATACTACATCAACCACTTCGATATTGTCCCAGTTACGGATCATCCTGAATTTCCATGAAGCCAGGCTACGCATGGCTGCATACTCATCAGCTTTCAGAACTGCTGAACGTGCGGCCAGTTTATTATAGAATTTAGAAAAATAGTCATCGAGCTGGCGTTTCATGGTAAAGTGAGGCGCTATACCAGAGATGGTATTTTTCACATATTTAATCCAGGCATGAGGTATTTCGTCCTTATCCCGATCATAAAAGGTCGGGATGATTTCATCTTCAAGGATATTATATAATGTTTCAGCATCCAGTTCATCCTGAAATTGCTGATTCTCGTATGTACGTTCTTCTTTAAGCGCCCAACCTGCATCTTCGCGGTAGCCTTCAGCCCACCATCCGTCAAGTACGCTGAAATTCACCACACCATTCATAACGGCTTTTTCGCCGCTTGTACCGCTGGCTTCCAGTGGCCGGGTAGGTGTATTAAGCCAGATATCAACGCCCTGGACGAGTTTTCGGGCCATCGACATATTATAATTTTCAAGGAAAATAATCTTACTTACAAATTGAGGCATACGCGAAACCTCTACAATGCGTTTAATAAGGTCAGCACCAGCTTTATCAGCCGGGTGGGCTTTGCCTGCAAAAACAAACTGTACAGGGCATTCTGTATTTCCAAGTATCTGCGTGAGGCGTTCCATATTTGAGAAAATCAGGTGCGCGCGTTTGTAGGTCGCAAATCTGCGGGCGAATCCAATGGTAAGTGCATTGCTGTTCAACGACTCCACTACTTCAATCACCTGTTTAGGACTTTCGGAACTCGCACCCATGGTATCAGTAAGGCGTTTTTTAATGAAACTGATAAGTTCTCCCCTGAGTTCCTGCCTTATTTTCCATATCTTTTCATCGGCAACATTGTGAATCTTTTCCCAGTAGCCTTCATTTGATTGATCAGCCAGGTATGTTTCACCAAATTCCTGCAGGTAAAGGTTTTTCCATTTGGCATTTGTCCATGTAGGGAGGTGAACGCCGTTTGTAACATACCCTATATGAATTTCGTTCTCATAAAATCCGTTATACATATCTTTGAACATCTGCCTGCTAACCTGTCCATGTATACGGCTGACACCGTTAATTTCCTGCGACAGTTTTGAGGCCAATACGCTCATCGAAAATTTCTGATCATTATTATTCTCGAAATACCGTCCCAGGTTCATAAATGTATTCCACGAGATGTTCAAACGTACAGGGTAATGCGGGATATAGGTACGAAGCAGGTCTTCGGTGAAGGCATCGTGGCCGGCCGGTACGGGCGTGTGTGTGGTAAACAAGGTTGAAGCCCTTACCAATTCAACTGCCTGCAGAAAGGATAATTGTTGATTCTGAACAAAATTCCTTAGTCGTTCTATGCCGATAAATGCTGCATGTCCCTCATTACAATGGTATAAATCAGGTTCAATCTCCATAGCCTCGAGCATGCGTATTCCCCCGACTCCAAGCAACAATTCCTGTTTAAACCGGTTTTCAAGATCACCACCATACAGTTGATGAGTAACAAACCTGTCTGCTTCCGAATTTTCCTCGATATCTGCATCCAGCAGGTAAAGAGGGATGCGACCTACATCCAGTCGCCATACTTTCGCCCGTAAAATGCGTCCAGGCAAAGATACACTTACCATAACCCATTCTCCGTTTTTGTCCCGAACCGGTTTCAGCGGCAAGTGGTTAAACCTTTGCGGGAAATATTGAGCGACCTGCTCCCCAAAAGGAGAAAGGGACTGACGAAAATAGCCATAACGATATACTAATCCTACACCCAGCATATCTACATTCGAATCGGAAGCTTGTTTAAGGTAATCGCCAGCCAGTACTCCTAATCCGCCGGAATAGATTTGTACACTTTCGTGCAGGCCGAATTCCATACTGAAATAAGCGATCTTAGGTTTTTCCTTTTCAGCACCTTTTGCCATATATGCTTCGAAATTCTCCATTACGTTTTTGAGGCGGGCCATAAATTCTGCATTCTTTTCCATTGCCCTGAGTTGACTGAAAGTAAGTGATTCCAGCAATACTATGGGATTGTGATCGGAATACTCCCAACCTTCGGGATCTATCATACGAAAGAGGTCGGTGGCTTCGCTGTTCCAGCACCAGTATAGGTTACGGCTGAGTTTTAGCAAACCTTTCAGCGATTCAGGGAAAGTGTGACGGATAAGGACTTTTCGCCATTCGGGATGGGATATTTTTTTACCGTTAACACTAATAACGGCATCGGCCTGTCGTTTATCGCGAAACAAGTCGGAACGGTCAGCAACTTCTTCGAGGGCTATCGAATAAGCTTCTTTGTAATAAGTCAGAAAATTGCTCCATAGAGTTGTCCGTGCAAGTGAAATTGCTGATGCAGACTTCAACTCAAGCATGCTCTCTGACATTTTTTCGTACGACAGTATAACTTTTACAATAGCATCAACTACCAGTTCATTATTCTCATCATTACGTTCGATTACCGTAATTCCCGTGTCTTCAGCATTATTTCGCATCCATAATCCGAAACCAGCCAATGTTGTGGTTATGGTAGGAACACCGAAAGCAAGACTTTCGAGCGGGGTGTAGCCCCAGGGTTCATAATACGAAGGGAAAACAGATAGGTCGAAACCCGGCAGCAAGTCGTAATATGAAAGATTGAAAATACCATCGTTTCCATTGAGATAACTGGGCACAAATATTACCTTTACCTTATCCTGAAGTGTATTAAATAGGCTGTTTTCTTTTAACCTTTTTAGTATTGGATCATAATCAGGCTCGAACAATCCATGCGTAAGGTATTGCTTTTCTAAAGGGTTTCCGAATGTTCCGGCCTCAATTTTTTCGGATAATCCCGGTACCGGACCCGAATGGTGAGCCGGAATAGTGATAAATGCAACAACCGGATAAGTAAGATTTTCGTTATGATTCAGATTTGCAAGGGCATCCAGGAACAGATCAATACCTTTGTTCCTGAACTCATACCTGCCACTATTGAGCAATAGTAATGTATCAGAAGGTAAAGACTGACCGGTAACAGCTTGTGCTACTGTCAGAAGTTTCTGTCGTGAAGCCAGTCTTTTAGCCGACAGTGTTTCTTCATCTAGAAGAAGAGAATCATCAAATCCATTGGGTGTGATAATATCAGGCTCCCGTCCGATAAATTGTCTGCATTCGTTAGCGGTCAGCGTGCTTACCGTTGTAAACGCATCACTTTCCGTGGCTGCAATTTGCTCAAGCGAATGCTTGGCCATAACATGAAATCTTTGAGCCATGGCTTCGCCATTATACTCTTCAAAATGACTGTAAAGAGGCAAATTATTACCGGCAATGCATCTTCCGACTACGGTAGCATGAGTAGTAAAAACAGTTCCAATCTGTGGCACCCGGTCGTGCAGATAAAGAATACCTCCACCAGTCATCCATTCATGGAACTGGGCGACAATTTTATCCTGGGCTGTAAGGCTGAACTCATAAAAACTCTCAATTACTTTTCCGGCTGCATAGCCAAATAAAGCGGGTTCAAGATAATCCCATGATCCACTGATACTATCCAGTTTATACTTTTCCCAAAATTCAGCCAGGATTTTATCTTTTGAAGTGAAGTACTGAGTAAAATCAATCAGAATAGCGACAGGATGACCTTTGATGTTCCAACGGCCTATTTTTAAACGAAGACCTTCATTTTCAGCTCGTTCGCGCCAGGCCCTAAAGATGGACCTGTCTTCTGTAAATTCAGGATTCTGGCTGGTCTCCTTCCACACATCCGGACCGATGACGATGTAATTATTTCCATATTCCTGCTGAATTCCGGGAGCCTTGGTGGCTACTACCGTATATATCCCTCCAACTTTGTTGCAAACCTCCCAACTTACTTCAAACAAGTAATCGGGTTTTAATATTTTCTTATCACTCATATATTTGTTTCAGAATCAAGTAATTTAGTGCATGAATTCCAGTTATCATGCACAAAAACCAAACCTCTGACTGGCAAAAAGCCTGAATCAGAGGTCTGCAAAAGTAATAATTTTAGAATTAACCGGGTTTTAAGTTATTCACTTGTTGTACAATATTGTGTATAACAATGACCTATTTTTTTGTTTTTCCTGGTTTAGTAACGGCTTTCTTAACCGGCTTTGCCGCACTGTCGGCCTTTTTTACGGATCCTTTTGCAGGCTGCACCTTTGCCTTTGTTAAAACTTTTTCTTTCGGGGCACTAATAGTTTTACCTGGAGCGTTCAGGGAAGAATCATTCGTTTTTTCAACATACTCTCTTACCCTGATGAGAAAGTCCGAAAGTATATTCATATAATTCAGGAAAGCATCATAGGGTGAACCATATGGGTTGAAATACTGGTGAACATCTCCGTCGCTGAACCATTTCGTGCACATATAATAAAAATGGTCACTCGTCTGCAGGTTGTTCCAGTCGTTGTGCAGGTTTGCATCCTTGCAGCCGGTCATTTGATCCGAAACTCTGAAAAGCGTTGAGAATGCTTCATTCTGAAGATCGTTTCCAAGCCAGGCAGTAAGATCCCGCTCTTCATCAGCCCAGGAGATAGCATGGGGACAATCAATACCGGCAACAGGTTGCAGATCTTCGGATATTTCGCTCGGAGTACTGAACGTCCAATTGTGAGTTTTGATCACCTGCTCGGGAAATGCCCGGAGGAATCCGAATATGCCTGATTCAGGTTTCTGGTGTTCGCCGAATGTTTCATAATCCATAAACAAATTTACAAGCTCTTGTTTGGGATCAATATTATTGAGCCACGTAACATATTTTTCAGCTGTAAGAGGCCATTCGCTCCAGCTCTCCTGCGAGAACCTGAAGGCGATGTCGTCGCTGAGCTGGTAATTCCTTAGAAGCAACTTCAACCGCTGATGGGGTGCACTGCAATACAAAAAGTTAGGACTTTTCCACCCTAATAACTGCTTTGCGCCTTCGGTGAGCATGGTCTTATAACCCATTTCAAGCACCTGGCCTGCAATGCTATTGGAATAAACCAGTTCGGTATTGCGGAAAGTTGTCGGGCTTACGCCAAATAATTCTTTGATCATAGCATCATGTTCCTGAACCTGTCTTTTAAACTCAGCCGGATCGATCAATCCCACCAGAGAATGCGAATAGGTCTCGGCCAGAAATTCCACGTTTCCGGTTTTAGCAAGTCGCTTAAAACTATCGATCACTGCAGGAGAATATTTTTTGAATTGCTCCATGGCAGTGCCGCTGATGCTGAAAGTAACCTTAAAGGCTGAGCCATACTCGTTGATCAGCGCAAGCAGAATCTCGTTGGCCGGAAGATAACAATCTGCGGCAATACGCCGGACAATTCGCTTATTCTGGAAATCATCATAGTAATAATGATCGGCGCCGATATCGAAAAACCGATAAGTCCGCAAGCGGAATGGCTGGTGGACCTGGAAATAAAGACAGATTGACCTCATATATCTTTGTATTAGAAACTATTTTAAATAATTTTAATCCTATTGGATTATAGCAGAGATTCATAGATATCAGCAACCTTGCGAGCGGCTGACTCCCATTTTAAGTTGTTCACCTCTTCGGTTCCTTCTTCTATAAACATGGTATTGAGCGATTTGTAATGCAACAATCCATATATGGCATCCGCCATCGCATCCACGTCCCAGAAATCAACTTTCATCACATGGTCGAGAACTTCGGCTACCCCTGACTGTTTTGAAATAACTACAGGAACATTTGAACGCATAGCCTCAAGCGGAGATATTCCAAATGGCTCCGATACTGAAGGCATAACATATACATCGCTCATAGCAAACATACGATCCACATTTTCGCCTTTCAGGAATCCCGTGAAATGGAAATGCTCTGAAATTTTAAGTTTGGCTACACGACGGATCATTTTTTCCATCAGATCGCCCGTTCCTGCCATAACGAAACGTACGTTTTTGTCGCGCTCCAACACTTTACAAGCAGCTTCAATAAAATACTCAGGACCTTTCTGAAAGGTAATCCTCCCCAGGAAAGTTACTATTTTTTCCCTGACATGTTTTTCAGCATTCACGAGTTCATCTGTTTCAGGTGGTTCAACAGCATTATGAACAGTAATAACCTTATCAGGATCAATATGATATTTGTCGATCACAATATTGCGGGTAAGATTGCTGACAGTAATAACGCGATCAGCCTCAGCCATTCCCTTGCGTTCGATTTCATAAACATTTTCATTGTAATTCTCACCCGAACGATCGAATTCAGTAGCATGCATATGGACAACCAAGGGTTTGCCCGATATTTTTTTTGCCGCTACCCCTGCAGAATATGTAAGCCAGTCGTGTGCATGAATAATGTCGAATTCGCTGTTGGCTGCAATTGAAGCCCCTACCAATGCATAACGGGCTACTTCTTCCATAAGGTCGTGTCCGTATTTGCCTGAAAACTGAAACTTTTCAGAAAACACCCTGCTGGTTTCATCCACTTTGGTTTTGAGATTCTCATTAACCATTTGCTGAAAGTCTTCAGGGCCGACGTAAGGAATAAGGTTAGAACCAATTTCCATATACGTGATCTGTTTCCAGTAATCGCGAAAAACCGGATCGTTCATCATTACGGTTACATCACTTGCGTTTATCAGTCTGACAGCTTCCTGGCTTTCGTCACCATAAGCCTTTGGAACAACAAACTGCACCTCCACCCCATGTTTAAGCAAGCCTTTGGTAAGACCGAAGCAGGCGGTACCAAGGCCACCGGTGATATGGGGAGGAAACTCCCATCCAAACATTAATACTTTCATTGTGTGTTATTATTGAATCTTAAATTATTTCGATTTTTTAGTTTTAACAGGTTGATTCATTGTTTCGAGTAAATTGTGTACACGGATAAGTTCCGATACGCTCCATGCCTGCGAAATGGCTCCGGATGGACGGTACGGCGGATCGCCGTCATATAGCTCGGATATGGTTCCTATACCATGCTCGGGCATCACTTCTTCGAAGCCTTTGTACATTTTAGTGATATAAGCTACACCTTCTTGTTCATGAAGCCTGAGCCAGGCTTCAGCAAAGTGGCCAAACAACCATGGGAAAACTGAACCCTGATGATAAGCAGAGTCACGCTCGGCAGGGCCACCGGTATACTCAGGTTTATAGGCAGCATTTTTGGGAGCAAGTGTTCGCAATCCCCGAGGCGTAAGCAATTCGGATTGAACACGGTTGAGAACTCCGTTGCATTGCTCGTCGTTTAGAGGAGAATAAGGCAGGGAAACAGCAAAAATCTGATTTGGTCGTACTGATTTATCGCTGAAATCGCCATGGACATAATCGTACAGGTAATTTTTCTCTTTATACCAGAATGTATCAATAAAAGCGGCCGGTATGCGATCGGCAACAGGTTTCCATTCATCAACAAACTCATTTTCCCCGGCTTTTTCAGCTAATTCAATCGCAAAACGTATGGCATTATACCAAAGTGCATTCACTTCAACAGGAAGACCGATACGGGGCGTTACAGGTTTGCCGTCAACTACTGCATCCATCCATGTTACGGCTGAACCGATAACACCGGCAAACAGTAATCCGTTTTCCAACATATGTATATTGTAGGATGTTCCTGCCCGGAAACTGTTTAAAATCAGTTTCAGATATCCGCCATATTGCTTCCATACTGTTTTGTCACCACTGTATTCAATATATTGCTGCAGCGTCCAGAATAGCCATAAAGGTGCATCCACCGAATTGTATTCGAGTTTAAGTCCTGTTCCTGAATTAGGGAAAAGGGGGCCCTTCATTTCGATAAGGCTGTTATCCAAAATTAGTTTGAAGGTTTTAAAATCGCCCTGAACAAGCGTGAGACCAGGCAACGCAATAAATGTATCGCGGGCTACACGTCCGAACCAGGGAAACCCTGCTATGATCTCGAACTTTTTGCCACGTTTGACTATAAATTGCTGGGCAGCATTTTTAAGGCAGTTTTCAAAGCTATCGCGAATGATGCGCTTTTTTAATTCCTGAGCAAACGAGCGGCCAAATGTTTTGGGATCATCAGCTTCGAGGCTGGCCATAAAGTAAATGCTTTCACCTGGTTTTATTGGTAATTCGAAATATCCAGGTGTGTATAAATCTTCCAGAGATTCATATCCACGTGCTTTCTCACGCATATAATCAAAATCGAAATACCAGTCGGGAGCATGAATGTATTCATTTTCTTTTGAAAACTGTAGATGCAGGTGCGGGTAGCCAAGGTACATTCTTACTTTGATACCGTTAGGTATTGCATCGTATTTACGCTCAACATCATTATTGGCCTTGCTTAATGAATGTATATTGCGATAGGCCAGAAACGGCCTGAAGCGCATTCGCGTGGGCGAATGTGCTTCCACAAGTGTATATTTAATAATAATGCTGTCGCTGTTACTTACAAAAAGCATTTCCTTGGTGAGTACAACTCCACCTACCCTGAAAGTGATCAGCGGATTGGGATCGATAACGAAGTCGGTAACATACTTATGCCCTTTAGGATTATACTTCTCACCCTTATATTTGTGGATTGCCAGATTGAATTCCTGATCATGCTGAATGATCGTCTCATCAAGCAGTGAAAGCAGTACATGCATTCCGCTATCGAGCTGGGGTTGAGGTGTTACAAGTAATCCATGATATTTGCGGGTGTTACAACCGATTATGGTAGTGGATGCATAGGAACCGGCTCTGTTGGAACGAAGCATTTCACGGGTAAGTGAATATTCAAGATTTACCAGTTTCGATTTATCAAATTTAATATAATCCATAGTATTTCAACTATTTAGCACTTGTTATATTGGCTTGCGCATAATGTTGCAAAGGTACATATTTAAAACATATGAGCCTCTTAATATTTATTTTCGGGAGCATTAGCATTAAATAACCTTAAAAATAGATAAATTATTCTTCAATACATATTATTTCAGAAAAAAAAACGTTTCAAATTCAGAATTTGCATTCGGTTATCTTTGTATCCGAAATTAAAGAGGAAAAAATGAAATTTAAGCTGACATTTGAGACATATTTATTGATATTACTAATTATTGTATTAGCTTTTTTTGGATGCAGAAAAGATGAATTTAACACTAATCCTGATTTTAATCTCGAATTCAGTACTGACACCATTATGTTTGATACGGTTTTCACCACCATCGGATCAGCAACAAAGCAGCTTATAATCAGAAATACCAGCAACAACAGGATTAAAATCTCAAAAGTCGTCCTGGCAAGAGGTAAAGCCTCCCCTTTCAGGTTAAATATTGATGGTACAGCTACCGAAGAGTACCACGATCTGGTAATCGGGCCTAATGACAGTGCGTATATCTTTATCAAGGTCACCATTGATCCAAATAAGCAGGATAGCCCGCTGGTTGAGAGCGATTCGGTTGTGTTTCAAACCAATGGTAAGATACAGGATGTGAAACTAATCGCTTGGGGGCAGGATGCTTATTTTCATCTTAATTCGGAATTAACCGGCGATGTGACCCTACCGTCTGATAAACCGCATATTGTTTACGGTAAACTTACTGCACTTAGCGGATGTAAACTCACATTAGCTGAAGGAACCAGGGTATATTTCCACAGTGGAAGCAGCCTTGAGATAAGGGCAGGTGCATCCCTGAACGTTACAGGCACATTGGAATCACCTGTAATTTTTACGGGTGACAGACTGGAAGATTATTACCTCGACAAACCCGGAATGTGGGATGGCATCTGGTTTGAAAACGGAAGTACGAAAAGCAGTTTCACCTATGCAGAAATTACCAATGCAAAAGTCGGCATTCAGGCTGACACATTTGGCCTGCTGAATAATGATATCCTAAAACTCCATAATTGCCTGATACACAACATGACATACTTCGGCATAAGAGCGACGAATGCCCGTATTGCGGCAACCAACTGCCAGATAACCAATTGTGGAGTCAATTTGGTATCAATAGAACAAGGAGGAAATTACGACTTCCGCAACTGTACACTGGCCCGTTATTTTTCAGGGCGAGGCTACCCTGCCTTATCAATAAGTAATTTTCTCTCCGATACTACAGGCAACAAACATCCGGGAGACCTGACGGGAGCTTATTTTGGAAACTGTATTATTACAGGTTACCAGTCTGGTGAAATTGATTTCTATGAACTGGAAGGCACTTTATTTAATTTCCAGTTCGATAAGTGTCTTGTACAATGGGATACCGTTTATTACAAAAAATACATGCCGAAATTCACGGAATGTATCAGCAATGAATATGCAAAATTTATTGATTCTACTAAAAATGATTTTCAACTTGATACATTATCAGTTGCAATTGATGCGGCTTCTTTGAATATAATAAACAACACTGTCCCCGATATCACGCACGACCGCAAAGGAGTATCACGGCTTATTCCCGGGCCACCGGATCTTGGAGCTTATGAGAGGGTCGAGAAGAGGTAGAGGAAAGATAGGTTTCAGAGTTTCAGTTTTATCATGCTTTATTGTTTTCTTTGTTAGCATCAGATTTTTTTTATGTCTAGCCAATGAATATCATATTATTTGAAGTCTGAATTTCAATTTTTTTCAATTCCGTAATTTTATATGGACCTACCGGTAAATCGGCCAGATGTGATTTATTGCCATATAAGCAAGAGTCTTTCAGGAAACTTGTGTCAAAATACAAATTCACTTTTCTACCGTCGCTTTTCGTAATTCTTAAAGTTGTTTTTTCGTTTATTTCTACTTTACACCTTTTATTGGATGCATTGCAGGCATAAATATATTTCAAACCATTATTAAAACGCTCTCCTACCAATAAAACCCCGATTGCACCAAATCTTTTTTCGTAAGTTGTATCAATGGTTGAGTCATTAACTTTCGAATATTCGCTAATAGCCTGTTCAGTAGTCATTGTTAGTGTCGAACAGCTTGCCAAAATTGCTGTCATGAATAAAATGCCAATAAATATTTTTGTTTTTTGTAAAATCATTTGGATATGTCTTTTTCAAAATAGGGTGCACTTTAAATTTTGCTGCTACAGGGATGCAACATAAAATTAAAAAAGGCACAAATTATAACCAACGAAACCGCAAGTAAAAATTTGTACCTCTTTTTCTGCCTTAAAAGCAGACAATTTTATTTCGGATCAGATATGTATTACCGATCTCTAATCTTGTGTTATTTGTTTATGAGTTTGAGCATGGCTGACCCGATTTCGGCAGGTGAATCAACCACGGTAATTCCGCATTCGCGCATGATAGCCTTTTTTGCTTCGGCTGTATCGGACTTTCCTCCAACAATTGCGCCGGCATGTCCCATGGTACGCCCTGCAGGAGCCGTAGCGCCCGCAATAAAGCCTACAACCGGTTTAGTGCCATGATCGCGGACAAAATAAGCAGCTTCTGCTTCCATATTCCCGCCAATTTCGCCTATCATCACAATGCCTTTTGTTTCGGGATCAGCCATAAATAATTCCATCGCATCGCGGGTAGTAGTTCCGATTATGGGGTCACCGCCGATACCAAGCGCTGTAGTTTGTCCTAAACCGACTTTTGTAAGCTGGTCAACGGCTTCGTAGGTTAAGGTCCCTGAACGTGAAACAATACCGATGATACCTTTTTTATGAATGAATCCAGGCATAATGCCAACTTTAGCTTCCCCAGGGGTGATTACTCCCGGGCAATTAGGTCCAACCAGGCGGCAATCGAGAGCATCAACATATTCTTTGACAGCCATCATATCTTTTACCGGTATTCCTTCGGTAATACAGACTATAACTCTAATTCCTGCATCAGCCGCTTCCATTATGGCATCGGCTGCAAAAGCAGGCGGCACAAAAATAAGTGAAACATTTGCCTGGGTTGCCTTCACTGCTTCCTTCACCGTATTAAATACCGGGCGGCCAATATGTTCGTTACCGCCCTTGCCAGGAGTTACCCCTCCAACCACGTTGGTTCCGTAATCAATCATTTGGGTAGCATGAAATGTACCTTCGCTCCCGGTAAATCCCTGAACGATAATCCTGGAATCTTTATTAACTAATATACTCATAACAGAAACTGATTTATGCGGCCAAAGGTAAAAATTATTTCAGAACTCGTTGTAAATTCTCAAAGTATCTTCATTTAAGATTTTTAAGCCTGTAATAATGGGGACAAGCAAATTCATACAAAACATACTGTTAAGCTTTATTCATTTGCTAATAAAGTCTGTTTGTTAAATAAAAATAAGCGTGAAAATCACTTGCTTACATAGTACTTAACATAATTATGTTAACAACCTTTGCACTTTTATGTCGGATGTTGAGATGGTTTGTCGTTTTTTGTAAAAATTAAACTGCTTTCCGTGAACTTTTCCCTCCGATATATTCTTCTGCTCATAATCGCTGTTTTTCAATTGTTTATCTTCAATGGCTGTTCCCAAAAGCCTGTTCCTGATCAACAGAAAATAATTGATTGTATATCCAGAAACAGGCTCACACCTGAGAAGGAAGACCATATCAGGAAAGAAATTCATGCCACTGAGAAATCTTTCGCACTCGATACACTTATTAAAAGGAAGGCAAAAAATCTCGGATTTAACGGGGCCGTATTAATTGCCCAAAAAGGTGTGATTTTATACCAGAATGCATTTGGTTATGCTGATATAAAACGAAAAGATACCCTATCGATATATTCAGCTTTTCAGCTTGCCTCAATAAGCAAAACATTTACAGGCACAGCAGTATTATTGCTGGCTCAGGATAAAAAACTAAAACTCAATGACAGTATTCAAAAGTACCTCCCTTCTTTCCCATATCATGGAATTACCATCGAAAACCTCCTGAGCCACCGCAGTGGATTACCGAATTACCTGTATTGTTTTGAGGATAAACGAAAAAGGAATGTTGATTTCCCGAACAATGACTCTGTCCTCAGGTGGTTCAGCGAAGCCGATTCCTTACCCAAACCTAATAATCAGCCTGGTAAAAGTTTCAATTACAACAACACAAACTTTATTATCCTTGCCTCGATAATCGAAAAAGTCAGCGGAATGACTTATGCTCAATTTATCCGCACCCGGATATTTGAACCACTGGGCATGATTCATTCCTTTGTTGATACCCTTGCACCTGATTCGGTTTTACGTTTCCGCACCCGCGGACACCAGGGAAACTTACGCCGTGAACGCGATTTTTATGATGGAGTATATGGTGATAAAGGCATCTATTCGTCAGTAGGCGACATGGAAAGCTGGTATTTTGCTTTGTATTCCGGTTGTCTGCTCAATAAACACTGGCTTAAAGAAGCTTTTACACCCAGAAGTTTTGAACGTAAAAGCAGGCATAATTACGGACTTGGTTTCAGGCTGATGACTGATCCTCTGAATATGAAAAAAGTTCATTATGTATACCATGGCGGATGGTGGGCAGGATACAGTACCATGTTCTGGATGGATATGGAGTCAGACATCGTTATTATTATACTGGGAAACAAGAAGAACAACAGCGTTTATGATATCAAATCCATCATTTCCATCCTCGAAGAAAACAAAGATACCGAATTGGAGAAGATTAATGATAGCGGAGATTAAGCTCAACAAATGAATGCAAAATAATTTGATTATCAGGATATTACGCTATAGCTAAGTACAAAAAAGCACTCCGGAATTTTGAATTATCCGTATTTCTCACTATCTTTGTATGAATAACGCCCTGTTCCTATGAATCCATATACTTCTTTCTCAAAAAATGACACGATCTGTGCCTTGTCGACACCACCGGGAATTGGAGCCATAGCAGTTATAAGGCTATCCGGACCACTGTCTTTATCAATCAGCGGCAGGTTTTTCAGATCAACCAAACCAAATTTCACGGTTGAACAATTTGAAACCCATACGGCACATTTTGGCTATTTTGGCACCGAAAATGAACTTATTGATGAAGTTGTACTTACCGTGTTCAGGAATCCGCATTCCTATACAGGGGATGACATTGTGGAAATTTCGTGTCACGGATCAGAATACATACAGCAAAGAGTGTTGGAGGTATTGATTGATGCCGGTGCCCGAATGGCAAGGGAAGGCGAATTTACACTCAGGGCATTTCTGAATGGCCGGCTTGATTTGTCGCAGGCAGAGGCCGTTGCCGATTTGATCTCATCACGGTCGAAGGTTGCCCATGACCTGGCCTTGTCGCAGATACGGGGAGGTTTTTCGCAGCGGATAAAGGACATGCGCGGACAATTGCTCGACCTGGCTTCGTTACTTGAACTGGAACTGGACTTCAGCGAAGAGGATGTGGAATTTGCCGACCGCACCAGGCTAAAGGACCTTATGAATGGCATCATTACTGAAATGACCATCCTGGCTTCATCATTCACACTGGGAAATGTGATAAAGAAAGGAATTCCCGTAGCCATAATAGGAAAACCGAATGTAGGTAAATCAACTTTACTTAATGCACTCCTCAATGAGGAAAGAGCTATTGTAAGCGAAATACCGGGAACAACCCGCGATACAATTGAAGACACCTTTACCACAAGCGGAATTACATTTCGTTTTATTGATACGGCCGGGCTTCGATCGCATACAACCGATACCATCGAAACCATTGGTATCACCCGTACCTATGAAAAAATAAAAGAAGCATCGGTTATATTATACCTGTTTGATATCAGTACTATTACTGCAAATGAGATTGAAGAACTGAAAACAGAATTCCGCGATCATATTGATAATCCGGAAAAACAATTTTTACTGATAGGGAACAAAATTGACCTGATGCTGGAGGTTCCTTCGCATATAACCGCTCTTTTCGACCTGGAAACTATATTTATTTCAGCCAAACGGAAAGAAAACATCAACCTGATTATAGAGAGGCTGGTGCAAACGGTAAAAACGGCAAATATCGGCGACCAGGCCATCGTAAGCAATGCGCGGCATTACGATTCAATTACCAGCACATTGTCTGCCCTGGGCGAAGCTTCTGAAGGTCTCGAAGAAAATATTCCGACCGACCTGATAGCAACAGATATTCGCTCGGCTTTGCATCACCTGGGTGAGATAACCGGGGAAGTTACTACCGAGGATATATTGGGGAACATTTTCGGGAAGTTTTGTATCGGAAAGTAGGCATATCGCTTGCTTACCTGATAAAGAAGGTTAAGATTAAATATGAAAATCCCTGCGGCTTTGAGGTGACGGGGATTCTTGATAGATGGGATTACGGAGTGCATAACCTTTAACGTATACAACTATAAAACGATCTATTTAATATACATAAGCCAGCCCTCAAAGTAAAGCCCTCCCGACAGTAAGGAGGAATGATCAGGTAAAAAACAATAAGGATAAAAAAATTAATCAGATATTCCTGTAGTTGAAATCAACAGGAGAGAAACGATCAGTATACGGGCAATATTTTTTAACATTTTTATTAATTCAATGCATAGGTAACGGGTAATTCTACACTATGTTTTATGATAAGCAATATTTAACATATGATCAACGCCACATTAGCTTACTTTAAGATAAGCTATGCACGAATTAATCACTCCAGTTTCGATTACCATTGAGAAACTTTATACCATTTCCTAAATAAATTTCTTTACTATAAATTGATACTTTTACAACAAAGAAATTTAAATAATTCAGGTACTTTGATTGCTATGCCCCAAAACATATTTACACCATTTTCAACTCTAAAAAATAAACTGTTCGCACGGCTTTATTTCGCACAAACAATAAGTTTGCTGGGCGACTCTTTCACTTGGGTAGGTATTGCTCTATTATCATTTGAATTTGGAGGAACCCATTCAGCAAAGATTTTATCTACTGCCTTAATTCTGCGTGTAGCTGCTTTTATAATTTTTGGATCATACGCCGGTGTTATTGCTGATCGTTTCGACCGTAAAAAAATTATGATCATTACTCACCTGAGCCGCATGCTCATTGTGGGTTCATTTCCTTTTGTTCATGAAGTCTGGCAGTTGTATTTGCTCATATTTTTACTGAATATTTTCAATTCATTTTTCACTCCGGCATATAAAGCTGCTATTCCACAGCTGATTTCAAAGAAAGAAAAATTTGCCAATGCCATTGTGCTTTCCAATGCTACATGGCAACTTTTGGGCGTTTTAGGACCTGGTCTTGCGGGTGGAATGGCTGCATTAATGGGATTGCGCCAGATCTTCTTTTTCGATGCTGCTTCATTTATTATTGCAGCAATTTTAATTTTACTTATTCCTGGCAATCTTATTGTTAAAAATGAAGAAGCTTTAAAAACTAAAAGCATTAAAAATATTGGCACAGATATTTTAATCGGCACTAAACTGCTTTTCCAAAAACGGCCCATTCGCTTCGCTCTGTTCATTGAACTTGTAGCTGCAATTGCTGGAGCTCAAATTTTAGTAAATACAATTGGTCATATTAAAGGTGGTTTGCATTTAACTGATGTTCATTACGGCTGGATAATGGCTGCTTTCGGTGTAGGTGCTACCATAGCTGCTTTTACTACTAATTTTGTAGACAGAACAAAAAACAAAACAAGGATACTTATCATTGGAGCTGCAATGATCGCTCTTTCAATAGGAATAGCAAATATGGTCCCTTATTGGGTATTGGTCATATTATGGATATTGGCGGGATTAGGTCAAAGCTATACCGAAATGCCCTCACAGATATTAATTGCCGAAAATACCGATTTAGCGCAACAAGGCAGAGTTTACGGAGCTCACTTTGCCTGGTCACATCTCTGGTGGGCATTTGGCTATCTCATTGCCGGGGTGACAGGAACGTATTTTGCCCAAAATGAATTTTTAATTGGAAGTATTCTGAGCATCTCTTTATTGGCCGCTTTATGTATTTATGAATATCGCTTTCGCAAAAACCTCTCCCATACTGGTTTTGCTACTTGATCCTTAATGGAAGAATTGTCTTACGCACGCAGACAGTGCCGGATGGCTACATGTCATTTTTCCATCCAAAGCCAGTCCAGCAGCATGGAGGAGTATTTGCAGAGAAAGCAAATTCACCCTGGTGACAGGGTAAACACACACTCCCAATATACCAACTTTGTCCTCATTGGGACGTCCTCATGCAATAAATCTGAATCAGAACCAGTATCAATTCACAATCACCTTCCCAGTCATCATAGAGTGTATACTACAATGATAATTAAAGGTACCTTTAGCGGTAAATGTGTAACTAAATATGCCGTTAGCTCCTAGATTTCCACTGTCGAACATCACCACATCGCTTGTAACTGTATGAGTATAGCTATCTTTATTGATCCATTTTATAGTTGTATTAGCTGCTACCGTTATGGTAGATGGATTAAAAGCTGAACCCTGTAACCAGACCTCATTAGTCCCTGGTAAACCACTACCGCTCGTGGTATTGTAGTCATTCGTTTTGCTGCAACTGCTGTAAAATAAAAGCATGCAGGCAAATAAAGGCACTACTAGAAGCCTCACCCCTAAATTATTAGCAATTGTTTTCATATCCAATGTTTTTAATATATAACAAATGTTTTGGTCCACTGTTTGAATAATACTCATAAGAATTGTTAATTGTTTTTAATGATGAGTTCCGGCAATTATCAAACTTTACTATTTCACTGTCGATTTTTTATTGCCCTGTAAAAGTCATGTGCTGCAAAACTTTGTTAATTAGCAATATATGTTTGTTTAAAAATAAATAGTATGATCAATGAAAGCTTGAAAATGTCTGATGTCATCGGGCAGAATATTCTTCTTATTCCGGTTCTTAATCGTTTTGGTATAAAACCGGGTGTTGGAGAAAAAACAATAAAAACAATTTGCAGCCACAATGGAATTGACTTAGTATCATTTCTGGCGATTCTAAACACATATAACAGTCAGCAATATTTTCCTGAAGCAGAGGATGTTGATATTAATGTTCTTGTTGATTTTCTAAAAAGTACACATACCTATTATTTGTCTTATACATTACCAAGGATTGAAAAACTGTTACAAGAACTATCTGTTGATCGTCCAAAAAATAAAGCTTTGGTAATGATCGAACAATACTATTTTGATTATAAAAAACAACTCACAATACATATTGAATATGAAGAAACTGATCTCTTTCCACTGATCGGTAAAATTCTGGGTCAGCAAATTGGTATTTCAGGAAAAGCTGATTACTATTCGGATAAAATTCTGCATGAGCATATAAATGTTGAAGATAAACTCAGCGATTTAAAAACTATCCTGATAAAATTCCTTCCACAGGATATTAATGAAAACTCTTTAAATGAATTGATGTTTGAATTATCACGATTTGAACAGGAATTACTTGACCATGCACGATTTGAGGACAAAATCCTTATTCCAAAGCTTGTGAAACTACTTAAAACTAAGGCTGAACATAATGTTTAAGCAGAAAGTAATCATCATACATAGTTCGGCCATTGTACAGAAAGGATTGGCAGATGTATTGTTGCATACATGCAATGTGTCTGTTTCACAATTTATAGATGATTATTCAGCTGTTAAATACGCTTTTCACTTCAAAAAATGTATACTTTTTATCGATCTTGAACTTATAAATAATAATATAAACCTATTTACTGAACTTAAACATAAGGGGAATTCTGTTTATTTAATAGCCGATAATTCTGTTTCAATAATTCCTGTGTTGCCTTACGAAGATATAATTTTCATTCAAGACAATTTAACAGCAATTCAAAAAAAATTGAATTACTTTTTCCCTTTATTTCCCCAAAAAGCTGTTGAACCGGACGAGCTCACATCCCGTGAAATTGAAGTATTAAAACTTGTGACACAGGGAAATAGCAATAAAGAGACAGCTGAATATTTATCCATAAGTATTCATACTGTAATCTCTCATCGTAAGAATATTTGCCGTAAACTAGAGATAAAAACTGTTTCTGGTCTTACCCTCTACGCTTTAATCAATAACCTGATTAGCTGACATTTTATCTCAATTTAGAATCATTTTAAATATCCCTACAAATGGGGATTGTGTGATTACCGGAGTGAAGGTAGTTTTGCCACCTGAAATGTTAAACTTTAATTAACCACAAGATGAAAAAACAAACTACCCTATACCGAACAACTACTTTTGTAATAATATTCCTTTTGTTGACATTCTCCTCATTTGCTCAGGACAGATTATTTACCTACACTTATCAGAGCACGGTACTCAACAAAGGGCAAAGAGAATTAGAAATCTGGAATACTTTCCGCACCGGTAAAGAAAATTATTATTCACGCCTCGATAACCGTTCCGAATTTGAAATTGGTTTGGGAAAAAGACTTCAAACATCATTCTATCTGAATTTAACATCAATAACTACTACCGTCGAGGAAAATTCAGCTAAAACATTACAAACTGATCATGAAATCAGCTTTTCCAACGAATGGAAGTACAAATTACTTGATCCTGTAGCTAATCAAATAGGTATGGCTTTGTATGGCGAATATGGAATAGGAAGCAGTGAATATGAATTGGAAGGGAAGCTGATCCTTGATAAAAAAATTAGTGACTTTACATTTGCCGGTAATGCAGTTTATGAGCTTGAAATTAAACCTGGTATTGTAAACAATGAGACAGTCTGGGAAAAAGAAAGTAAAAACGAATATTATCTTGCCTTGAGTTATTCTTTCAGTCCTAAATTTCATATTACAATGGAAAATACATTTAAAAACGTTTTTGAAGGAAGCACTCTCAATCATAGTGCACTCTATTCGGGATTTGGTATTGCATGTGTTCAGGAGAATTTCTGGATAAACTTTACTGTATTGCCCCAGGTAGCCTCATTTAGAGGTGAAACTAACAGCAATTTAAATCTCAACGAATTTGAAAAAGTTCAGCTCAGATTATTATTCTCCTATGCTTTCTAAGAAGATTATACGCGGACTTGTTGTAGGCACACATTTTTCAATTGCTGTTGCATGTAAGCCTGCGCTGTATATCCCGAATCAGAATAATATATCTTCCGAAGTGAATATACTTGATTTGCAGACTGGCAGGAATCTATATATAGATAAATGTGGAAGTTGTCACGCCCTGGTATTACCTGAAAAACACAGCCCTGAACAATGGTCATCTCTGGTAGATAGAATGGAAAAAAAATCAAAGATCACTCCGGATGAGAAAAAATTAATATTAGCATATCTGTCAAAAGGAATGAAATAAACCGTTTTATACATTAATAATTTCCACATAGCCAATGCCGTCATGCTCCATACACTTTCTGTCTGTTTATCCCGCAGCAAGCGGGAATATTTGCAAATAAAAAGCACACTCCACTTGAATAGTTTGCGAAAGAGGTTGTAATATTCAATTTGGATACCTTTCGATTATTCATGCTACTAAATTAAAAACCCCTGGCTGGCCCACGTCTCCCGACGCGTGACGGTACAAATGTGTGGTTTATTCGTAAAGAAAAGGTCAGCAAGTAAATAAAAACTAAAACTTCACTACCTATGTCCGAAAAGTACAAGATATTCGAAGGCGATGAGGTCTATTTTGTTACATTCACAATAGTTGAATGGATTAAAGTACTTGAAAATGGCGATTACAAGAATTTGATAATTAACACTGTAAAATTTTACCAGAATAATAAGGAACTAGTGTTAAGTTAAACATAATATGACGTAATTCAATAATATATTTGTATCTTTGTAAAAACTAAACAAATGATACGATATACAGTTAAACTAACCAAAAGTGAGGTTGAAGGACTTATGAGTATTATCAATAAAGGTT
>JBBRCH010000011.1:0-69840 GCA_038204995.1 Bacteroidales bacterium
TACATCTCTTCCGGCAAAAGAAGTATACGAGCAATATAACGGTTTGTGGGTAATAGAGAACGCATTTAGAGTAACAAAAGGAACACTTGAGCTACGTCCGATGTTTCACTTTACCCCACGCAGAATTGAAGCACACGTTTGTATCTGTTTTGTAGCATTTAAAGTATACAAAGAGCTTGACAGGATATTGAAAATAAATGATTTTAAAGTAAGTGTAGATAAAGTACTAAACATTGCTAAAACTGTAACCACCATTAAGGTAAAGCTACCTGCAAGCGGCAAAACCCTGAAAAAAACTATGCTGATAACATCAAAACACAAGTCTGTCGCAATGTTGTTTGATGAAAACTTCTGGAAAAATATTTAGGGTGTCCCAGTGTCGAAGTCAGGAAAGTTTGAACATCCGGTTTGCAAACGAAATGTCAGGCAGGGTGAAGATTTTTCTTACACCGGTTTCCGGTGGCAGGAGTGTAGTGCTTTCGGATGCTGTTTACCCTGCGGGTGAATCAGTTTTAAATATCCGTCCGGCTGATAAAGGATATTTTTTTTCACCTGGAATTTATTTGCTGAGTATTGAAACTGCTGCAAGCAGGCAGTTCAGGAAGGTGATTAAGATTTCGAAATAGAAAAATTATTCTCTTTTAATTTTAGACTAATTAAAGCAATCAACCTCTGTGTAACCCTGTCTGCCGACAGGCAGGTCTGTGAAATCACCGTGTAACTCTTTGTAAAACAATTTCTTACATAGAGAGCCACAGAATAATATAACTTTAGAAGATCAGGTACTTGCCTCTATTCTTGTTCTTCTGAACAATAAGAACATAAAAATCAAACTCAGCGCAAAAAATACCGTAATAGCCAGCACCGAATACCTCATACTCCCGGTTAATGCCTCGATTACTCCAAAACTGAAAGTGCCGGCAACCGTAGCAAGTTTTTCCATTACATCGTAAAAACTGAAAAATGAAGTATGGTCGGTGGTTTCGGCAGGGAGCATTTTCGAATATGTACTGCGTGCAAGCGATTGTGAGCCTCCCATTACAATTCCTATAAAGAATGCTGCAGTTACAAATTGAATAGTATTGGTAATGAAATAGGCACCAATACAAATAAGTGTCCAGGCAATTATAGTGATCATCAGTGCGCGGAGATTACCCAGTTTTTCCGAAATCCTTGCGAACATCCATGCACCCAGCATTCCCACCAGTTGAATTACCAGGATGGTTGGAATAAGCACATCTTCTTTCAGACCCATTTCCTTTTCGCCATAGGTAGCTGCCATAAACATGGTAGTAAGCACACCCATCATCATAAAGAAAAACCCGGTCAGATACATGCTGAGCTTATATGATTTTCGGATCTGTTGGAAAACCACGCGTAATTCCCTGTAGCCGTTGGTAAGTAGCGAATCCCTTTTAATTCTTTTTCGAAAAGTATATTTTGGCAAGCGGCTGAAGGTAATTTGCGAAAATCCGATCCACCAGATAAATACTGAAAGAAACGAGATGCGGGCAGGTAATGAACTATCGGCTGCAATGCCAAACAGAGCCGGCTTCATGATCATAAGGAGGTTGAATAGTAATAAAACTACACCTCCAAGGTAACCCATGGCGTAACCCCTTGCGCTGATGCGGTCCTGGTCTTCAGGTTCAGCTATTACCGGCAGGAAAGAGTTGTAAAAAACAATGCTTCCTCCATATCCGATGGTGCCCAGTGCAAAAGCAATTACCCCAAATTCTATATGGTTTTTATCGAAAAAAAACAATGCACCGCAGGCTACGGCTCCAATCATTGTGAAAGCGCGCATAAATCCTTTTCGCCGGCCTGTATAATCGGCCATCGATGAAAATAAAGGCGAACCAATAGCTACAAGGAGGTATGCAGCTGCAATTGCCCAGGAGTATAGCACCGTATTTATGACCGGCGCACCAAAAAACGAGACAGTGAAATTGTCACCGGTACGGGTAATGGTGTTGTAATAAATCGGGAAAATAGCCGATGCGATGGTAAGCTGGTACACTGAGTTGGCCCAGTCGTACATTACCCATCCACGCACAAGGCGCTTGTCGCCTTTGACTATGGTTTGAACATCTTTGCGTTTTATCAAGGTATCCTCCTGTTTTTCGTCTGCTAATATAAGTAAAATTGCAAAAATGTAAAGAAGCAGGCGTTCTTAAATCCTTTTTCGCTTAAATGATCCCGGAAAGGGCAAAGCATGAGCAGGTAATTTTCTGAAACTTCTACTAATCTATTTATTATCGTATGATTGATATCTTTCCACTTGTAAAAGAATCTCCTTGTGAAATGCGGTAAAGGTAAATTCCCGGAGAGAGCTTTTCGCCATGAAAACCGTTTCCTTCCCAAACTATGCTATGATTACCTTTAGGAAGATTTTGCCTTAAAGGCTCTGATACAAGTTCACCCGGTACAGAATAAATATCAATACTCACCAAAGCATCCTTTTCATTATAAAAACTAAAAGTTGTTCTACTGTTCATGGGGTTTGGAAAAACCTCTATTTTAGCTTTTGCAAGAGGCGTTTTGATATTCGTAAGCAGGACAGGATCAACACAAATCATAACCTGGTTGTCGGCTGCCGTTGTATTTATGAAAAGAGTATCGCATAGCATATTGGTTTGCTGCGAAAACTGACTTGACACCTTAACTGTCAGCTTCAACGAATCGCCAGATTGGATAATATAAGGCAATGTAATATCCCATGGATCAATATGCCAGAAGAAAGGATTTTCGCCGCTGTTATTTATCTCATCAATCATAACCGGCTGGGTTGAGAAATTCCTTACCAATGCTGTTTTGCCGTAAACCATATCATTATAGGTCAGGAACAACAAAGAATCGGGTGAAACCACGACATTTGGCGGATCAGAAATTTTTACTGTAAATTTATGGGGGTCGGGTGAGCCGATGTATGGATGATATGAAGTTCGGTTCGAAGCATCATTAGCCTGAATATAATATGCAATCAAAGAGCCTTCCATCTGGCCGGGGATACATGCTTCCCAATGGTTTGCACCAGTATTTGTCATGGTAAGTGTGTCCCAGACTCCTGCATTCACTTTATAGATAGTCCAGACAGAATCAGGATAAATCATTTGTCCGCTGAAGGCAGTTATTTCAGCATCCACTTCAAAACAAGGCT
The DNA here is from genome assembly GCA_038204995.1 of Bacteroidales bacterium. GTDB lineage: Bacteria > Bacteroidota > Bacteroidia > Bacteroidales > UBA4417 > UBA4417. The sequence goes on from JBBRCH010000011.1 coordinate 3,161, forward strand.
GAGCAGGAATTGAGTCGTGAAGCGGGGTATGTGAGATCATCAACATGCCTAAGTCAGCCATTTCGTGTGTCCGGCAATGTAAAGCATCAGTGGATTCCCATGGTGTACTTGCATTACCAAGGAAACCAATAATCTGGTAGCCGGGCATAGCCAGGGTGTAAGCCAGTAAGGCCGGGCCATCGTTGGCTGTCCCCATGATCGGAACACAAACCTTGTTTTTCAGGATAAATGAGTTGGTATAGGGTTCGTTATTGGGCGTATTCACCCTGAAAACTTTGTAAAATGTGCCATACGAGCATAGCTGGGAAGCATAAAAAGCAGCAGTTGCTTCAATATCATTGTATTGAGGATGTGTGACAGGGACTTTACGGATCAGAATCTTATCCGGAGCAAGGAATTTCCCCCAGCAATCAATATGATCAATATAAGTTCCGTTAGGATCCTGCTCGACCATATAATTATTGATACCCAGGTAATCTTGTATTTTCTGAGCTATCTGATCATGAGTTTGTGCGGGATTCTCTTCCCAAACCAATTGGGTTGACGATGCCTGGTCGATGCCGTTGGTCATATAGTTGCCACCGGTGTGTATCACGTTCATACCAAACCAGGGAATACCCTGGCTGATGGCTAATTTTTTAGGAATTTCATCATCGTTTGGCCGTGGGCGGTTATACGGGAAATCAACTATCCCGACCTCATTATTTCCAAATGTTACATACCACGGGCCATAGTCCCTGGTCCAGTAAGAATCTGACGGGGCTATCAGAAAACTGCAGTTTGCCAGGTTAACTCCGTAAGATTGGTATTGGTTGGTCACAGTAGTTTGCTGTGTACTGTTGGCAACAACCGTAGTAACCTTTGCATCCTTGGCGAGCTCTTTGATCAGGCTCATCGGGATACCAAACGGATACCTTATGATTGCACCGTCGTTATTTCCGAATTCTTCGACATTACGGATAACACCTACAGGAGGATCAGTTTCAACAAAATTCAGGGCTATCTTATAACTGTTAGCTGCCTCTTCGGTAGTCATAATATGTTTCAGCCCGTTATTGGGATCAGTTTGCTGTGCATAGATGCCAGAAGCCAGTAAAACCAATAAAAACAGAGTGCTTAGTATAGATTTCTTCATAAAACAAATTATCAATCAATGGCCAAAAGTAACCAAAATAGATAATATGTGAGGAGTCAGGTACGAAAGAATGAATATAAATTAATAATTATGAACTTTAGTATTGTTTTATAGCATTTTACATAATAAATAGCAAAAAATATTCAACCTGGATTTATTTTGGCATGATGATTGCATTATAAATAAATGGGTTTTTGGTTTTGACTGATTAACCATCACTCAACCAGTCGACAACCCTGAATATCAATTTGATACCAGGGTCTTACTAATGAAAACACCCCGCTTTTGCGGGGTGTTTTTTTAGTTTGGATTTGATATTAATTAACTTCGAAGAATGCAATGCGAATTGTGTTTGAATTTTATTTTTTCTTTCGTTGCCTGGTGAAGAAATCCTTCCTGATTACTTGAATGATTTATTCAAGGTATAATAGCTTTCAAGGCGAATTTTCATCTCTTACCTATTTTATCATAAGCTTATTTACTGACCGGCCATTATTATTTTCAGTGATCAGGAAATAGATGCCCCTTGTCAGGCTTTCGATCGATAGTTGCTTTGATCCAACGATGATAAAGCTTTCTTTGCTGGCCCACATAACTTTTCCGGTCCCATCCACTAATTTTGCCTGATCAATAACGGCTGAACCTTTCAAAGGCTCCAGTGTGAAGTTTCCGTTATTTGGGTTCGGGTAAATGTTATAAGAATCTTCAACAGCAGCATTATTAAAATGAATCTGTATTTCTTTACTGGCTGAGCAACCCTGGGGGCTGGTAACTGTAATATTCGCAGTTTTTGTTCCGTTAACTGAATTTACTGAGTCAATAATTACCGATGCATTGCTGCTGCCGCCGGGCTGCCAGTTGTACGTCATATCTCCGCAACTGCCGGCATCAAGTTCCACGCTGCTGCCGGAACTGACTATGGTATCGGATGGCAAATCGATAAAGGGTAGCGAATTGATATCGATCTCTATAATTTTTTCAATTGCCGGGCAACCATTGAAACCATTCAGGTAAATTTCCAAAAAGGTCATTTTCTTTTTTATATCAAGTAAACCGGGATGATAAACAACATTTTCAATGTTCTGATCTTCAAAATACCCGTCGCCATCTGTTTGCCAGGTTAGTGAGAAATAATTACTGGCAGATGCTGTTGCGTTAAATGCCGACCCTTCGCACACTGATCCGTAATCTGAAACTGATGCAGTAACAGGTTCATGTATAGGAAGATGGATATTATCCAGCCATGCCGCATTAAATCCTGCTGATGCATCCGTATTTTTAGTAAAACGCCATTCAAGCTGATGATTTCCGGATTCAATTTTGTAACTATGAAAACTCCACTCTGTCAGGCCACCCCATTCTTCAACAAGTATACCATCAACAATAAATTGTAATTTGTCCTGTTGATTGCTGGATGTTTTACTCCAGAAACTGACAAAGTCGCAGATGGAAACATTACAGGGGTAAATCAGGGATGAGAATTCATTTTTATTGATTTGCCCTGAGCGAATAGAATTCTTTCCGGCGAAAAATTCAGTCCCATCGTTTTCCCATTTCTTTGTGCCACCGTCTCCCCAATTCAAACGGCTTTTAAAAACCGGTTCAAAATCCTCATCCGGTTCAAATACCGTAGTAAAATCCATAACTCTGGTTTCAACTCTGCCAAAAGAGTTCACTGTAACCACTTTCCAGTAGTACTTTTTGTCGTATTCAAAATTGAACCGGGGTTTAAATTGAGTTGCTGAAATATTCTGTCCGTTGATAAGGTTTGTTGGGGGATTATCAGTTCCTAGGTAAAATAAATAGTAATCAGGGTTGCCTCCTTCGCTGCATCCCCAGGAAAAATAGCTGTTTATCGATTGAAGTTTACTGTGATTCAAAGGAAAGCATGATTCCGGGTTACCCGGTAAATTTATTACTTCAATAGCTGCAACATAGGGGATGTAATTGAGGGCAGTAACGGTCAGGGTAAGATCTTCATCCGAAACAGGCTCATTAAGGCTGAAGTTGGCAATACCGTCAGTTATTATAGAAGTTCCGAGAATCAGTCCATCCTGGCTGATACATGCAAATCCATCTGCTGAGTTAGAGGTCAATGTATACGAGCTTCGTCCCCTGCCAATTGTTCCTTTATGATCAACAATAAGTTGTTTTGGCAACATAGTGCGAATCCTGAGTGAAGGATCACCAAACAAGATCCAGGTATCAGTGGTGGCATAACCTGCGGTTTCATAAACATCATTCATGGCCATCATGCCTTTTATTGTTACTGCACCCATGGTCGAAATTCTTTCCTGGGGATCAGCCAGCATTTCTGTAATTTCATCCTGGGCTTCCATTGGGGGGCAGCTTGTTTGTGCTCCCGATGCCATAACCGCAGCAAGTGCACCTGTTGGTTGGCCATTACTGTTTCTGGCTCGCGTCCAGGCTTCAGCAAGGCAATACTTATCGACAAAATTTCCGTTTTCGCAGGCGGCAGACCATATCAGCGGGTATTTGCCAATGTTGTTTAGATTTTCAACCACCGATTCGGTTACCTTGCCGGTACCCCATGAAGTTGGTGAACCATGCCCGGCATAAAAGATAATGCCATTACCCTGGTTAATTTTTTCAATAATATTAATTGTAACAGGATCACCATCCTGATCACCTTCTCCCTGTGAACCGTCGAACATTTCATTCGTGACCGTGTAAGTTGCTGATTTTAGTTTTTTCATCAGGTTGCGGATATGCTCGAAATCTGATTCCCCGTCGTCACCCGGGCTTAATGTTGATCCGATGCCGGTAACAGAGGTAATCCATGCAGCATCTTTGCCCGGTTCTTTTTCATATAGAAGGATTCGGTTTACCTGTACTTCCACATCTTCAGGCGATTCAGCTGAGAACCGGCCAACCAGTATATCCGGGTAATGATCATTTCCGGCCAGATAGGAGTATGAATTATCACTTGCGCCATAGGGAAGCATAAATGGCGGTACCTGTTTGGCATCACCTACAAGTAACAGGTATGCCAGGTCGCCATGTTCGTAATAATATTTTTTTAAATAAGTATAAATAGCATCAGGTCCGGAAAATTGTTCAGCCTTGATAATTTCGGTTTCAATACCTGTTTGTTTCCGCCATTTTATTAAGGGAGTTAACGCGCTTTTGTAATTTTCGGGGCATATGATAAGCATACGGCCTCTTTCCGAAGGAAGTTGACCTGATTTATACACCGACGATTGTTTGTTAATAACCCCTGCTTCAATTCCATCGATAGAATTAATTCTGGCATCAGTTTCGCTTAAAGGGTTATCTCCCAAACAACCTGTATGTATCATTTTAAAATTAACCTGGTAATAAAAGCGTAATACCCTTGTAACCGGGTTGTACTGGAATGGATATACCTGGAATGCCTGAGAGCGAGTATTTCTTACGATGAATGGTTGTTGGAAACCAATTAATTCACCAGGGAAGAAAGCATCTATGCTGAATGCTTCCCCCTTCGAAAGCGGGCTGATGCTTTCATTTCTTATTACATTACCTGCCGATGGAAGGATATCAATATCATAATATTCTTTGTATTTTGATGATAGCACTGAAACTTCCATATTCCCGTTTGCGGGAAGTTGAAGCGTAAAACTTAGTTTTTGTAAATCAGGGCTTCCCTGCATTAGCAAAGGGTGCCCATCAGGAATTTGAGGAGAATAAACTATTTTACCATCAACAAATGACTCAAAAAGGTTAAACCCGGGAATTTCTACTGAAATTTCGGCAATTGAACCAGTTGAGCCCGTACAAATGAAATTTGAATGTGAGGGTGTTTGTGTCGAAATACTAATCCATTGCTGCCCAGTAACTAAGACTGTCGGTACGAGAAAACAGGCCAGGAATAATATAAGCTTACTTACGTATTTACGAGTCACTGGAAGATGGTTTAGTATATATATATATTACCTTCAGGCTAAAAAGTAATAGGGCTTCAAGATTTTTTTTTTGAACTTTTTCCTGTAAAAGATTGAATAATACGAAAATGATTTTTCAGGTGCCTTTTTGTAAAAAAGAGATAATAGTTTTCTTCAGCTGTATGTTGATATCAGGATAAACATCTGTTAATAGTACAAAAAAAAAGAGGCTGCCATTAGCAGCCCCTTTTTCGAAAAATAGTCAGTATTTTTTATTTGGTTACAACAAACTTTTTAACAACATAACCATGAACAGTACTGATAGTGATAGCATAAGTTCCTGGTGCAGGATTGAGTTTCATAGCCTGAGAATAATTACCGGTACTCTCAATTCCTTTTTTTTCGAATAGCACAGCTCCGTTTACAGATGAAATTCTGATATTTAATACATCCTTAGTAGGAGTTGAAACTGTGAGAACGAAATTTCCCGTGTTAGGATTCGGTGTAATAGTGACTCCGATCTTGCATGCATCATCACTGATGCCTAATGAATTGTAGACATTTACGGAAATTGTCTCCGACCAGGTACTTTCGCCGCAATTGTTTACGGATTTAACATTCAGTAATGCATTTCCTCGGTAGCTGCTGTTCCAGACCACATTAGCGCTGGTAGTTGTACCCGATACAATACCTGCTTCAGCAGGCTGAAGTTGCCATACATAGGATTGAGCAAAGGATGCATCCTCAACCGTGTAGTTCGAATTACCGGTAGTTAAAAGATCAATATCTGCTGGTCCCTGAGGTATGGCTGGTACAACTGAATTGCTGTTAATCTCAACAGCCATATTTTTTATAACAGCACATTGCGTTTCGTTAATGGTTTCGGTGAGAGCGATACTGTTTGACCCGGCAGCGTTCCATGAAACCTGCACCTCGTTTGTGCCTTGTCCCGCAGTAATCGTGCCGCCGGTAATATTCCAGTTGTAATTGTTTCCTGGTATTGCAGTGGCCGAATAAGAGGTATTATCACCCACACAGCCTATATTATTTCCTTCAACAACAGTTGCAGGTATTGGATTAAGTATCACTTCCAAAGCGCTCGTAGCCTGGCAGGAATAATTTGTATTCTCAGCTACTGAAACTGTGCCATTGGCATTTGATCCCCAATTGACTGTAATCTGGTTGGTTCCTGTACCCGATTCGATGGTGCCGCCTGTTACAGTCCACATGTAGCTATTACCGGTGAAACCCGGAGTTGAGTATTCAACACCACTTGACTGGGCACATACCATGCTTTCGCCGCTAACCTGAGGGTTTGCAGTAGGATGTATAGTCAGCGTCAGCGATGAAGAAGCCTCCGGGCACGACTGGTTTGATGCCTTGAGAGTAAGGGTAACTTCACCGGATATAATATCTTCAGCGCCCGGTATGTAATCAGCTGACAAAATTGATGGATCAGTAAAATATCCGGTTCCGTTGCTTGTCCATTGAATCAGTGAATAGTTCGTGGCTATTGCGTTGCTGCTGGCATAGGATGTCCCGCCGCAAATAACTGCATTTTCACCAGCAAAGGAAGTTGAAGGTTGTTGAAGATTCAGTATCATTGAATCGGTCACAGGCCCTGTCGTTCCGTTTGCAGTCATTGAAAGCACGACAGAACCGGCAGTTATATCGTCAGTACCCGGAGTATATAAGGGATTAAGGGAGGTAGGATCACTGAATGATCCGTTTCCTGAAGTAGTCCATGCAATATCTGAATAGTTTGAAGCGTTCCCGTTGCACTGGAATGGTGCGGACTGGCAGGTATAGCTATCAATTCCGGCAAAGGCAGTTGTATACTGAGGAAGGGGAAAAACAATAAAGTCGAGCCATACACAATCTGATCCTGATGATCCGCTGGAGTTTTTGGTATAAATAAACTTAAGAGTATGGTTACCTGGTGTTACAGCAACTGCATTATATGTCCAGGGAGTATTGCCTGAGCAGCTGACTTTTATCACATTGTCAATGTATAACTTTAGCCCGTCGGCTCCGGCTTCGGTTGAAGTCTTGCAATAAAACTTAATGCTATCGTTAGCCGGAACATCATAATTTAGGATTAACTGAGAGCTTTGTGAGTTGCCTATTGCGCCGGATTTGGCAGTATATACGCCCTCAAAAGGTCCAATATTGCTTATGGTCCATGGAAGGTTTCCGCCACTGGTCCAGTTGAATTTATTGAAATCACCTGTTTCCCAGTCTTCGACCAGGAGACCGGCCTGAACAACATAAGTGCGTTGTGCGGAATATTCGCCGGATACTGCAGAATAATCGAGATTGATCGCAACCCCCGGAGGAGCCAATTCACTGACTGAAACACTAAATTCAGCATTCGGCGAACTGAGAGGATTGATGGTTCCCAGGTTATATGTGTTGTTATTTAAGGTAATAAGGCCGCTACTCACTGAAAGTATCGAATTTACATCCGGAGCGGCGCTCATGCCAGAATTGGAAGTCGAAATTTTAATGATTGCATTTTCACCTGGATCAAGCCGGCCATTGCCATTGCCACCTTGAGAATCATCAATCACAAGGTTGCCGGCAATAAGTTCGGGAGCTCGACACTGAAGTGAAAAGTAGCTGATCCAAGTATCAGTTCCATTTGTTGCGGTGGCAGTTACCATTTTCTGATATCCATCCGGAACATTGTTTGCGACATGAACTTTAAATCCATTGTCAATGGTTACGGTCTGTTGCGAAGGAATGGCCGGATATGTTTCGGTATTATCAGTAAAAATAATATACGGGTCATTAAGAGTAAGGGTTACAACTACATTCTCGGCTGGGTTGTTACCAAGATTTTTCTCTCCCAACGAGAGAAAAGCATCTTCACCAAAATCCAGCGCCAGGTTGTTGTTACCGTCCGGATCACTGATTGTATAGGTATCGGTGATAACATATGGATTTTCATCCGAAATCACAATGGCACTCGAATAATGGCGGTAATAATTTTGCTTTGTAACCACTATTTTTACTATGCTTCCGATGGATGGCGCAACAACCGGTATTGCTGCCGGTGAGCCTGTTCCTATGCCTGTGCCTATAATCTGCCCGTTGGCAGTAAGCGCAATCAGCGCTCCGGCATCGGCGGTCACGTCAAAATTAGTAGCTGTATTTATCATTACATCGAAATGCGATACGGTAAGTTGTTGAGGTACTTCTGAATAAACAGTAAGAAAAGCATCCCCATGATGGTGGAAAAGCTTGTAGGTTATGTCTTTATTCCCCGTGTTATAGGGCCACGATGATTGCTGCAGGAAATATTTACCTGCACAATTGCCGAAAGCAGGCATAATTCCCCGTTCTTCAAACATGGCACCATAAGCAGGCATAAAATCGGTCCACATATTATCATACATTCCCCAGGCATAAGTATCATTGACAAACGAATACGAAACCTCGGTGGCAGCGATCAGTCCCAAAGCACCTGCATTCTGTCCGTTGTATTTGTACCTGTGAAATTTTTCAGCGAAACACTCACTGCCGTAATCGAATTTACCTGTCTGGCAGTTTAGCGACATAATAAACGACAAATCGGTATTAGTCAGGCCGTTAATATTGGAATTCGTGTAGGATGGTTCGCCCCATCCGGTCTGCATACCGTGGTCGCGATGCTGTAACATGAAAGCACCGGAATTAAGTGCATTATTTACATCTGTAGCTGTACCACCGTCCCATCCACCGAGTTCAGCAGGAGTTGCCGGGATATAACCCAATCCGTTAGGCCCGAAATAGTTTACAATGGTGTTTGTATTGGTGGCCGATGACCATATTGTGCCCGGGGTTCCCTGGTAAATTGCATTCACACGTACAGGATCCTTCCCTTTAGCATTTTTCCAGAAACCACCTACTATTTCGGAACAAAGCTGAAACCAGCGCTCGGTTTGCCAGCCTAAAGCAGTTACCGGGTGATTATAGAAACCCGGATTCGTAGGTGGATTGCGCTCATAATTAAGCCCTTTGGTAACCATCGTTTCGAGTTGTTCAAAATTATTTGCAGTCATCCTGGCAAAGGCGATATCAGGTAAGTGGTCTCCTGTTACATCAGCATATGGATTATCGGAGATATAAGGATTGTACCCATCCGGATGATCGTTTAGGATATTGGAAATAATATTAGTTGCGGGATTTGTTCCGTGATCGGCCATTAAAAGACAGGCAGATGGCGGAATGTCCCAGTTGTTGTAAGCATCATTGATATAGGACTCAATGGCGGCGGAAGTGTTTCCACCCAATTCGGCAATCGTTACAATCTTGGTTAAAATTCCCTGTTCGGTCCTGAATGCGCTGAGTGAATCAGCCCACTGTTTAAAAACCGGGTCAGTAGGAACAATAATAAGATATTCACAGCCTGTTTCACGGCTTTTATTTTGTTTTATAACACGCTCGGAATAATTGATTGCCGGCAGCGATTCGCTGTTAAAAACATTATCCATAAGGATTGGATCCCAATAACGGCTCCTCAGACGATCGTCTCCGAAATGACCATTTCCACCGGTAAAGTTCACCTTGATTTCAATGTCGCGGTAGATCGACAGGTCTTTAGTAACCGGATTGTACTGGAAAGGGGTAATGTTGATCAATATAACATCCACGCCCCTGATCTGCGTAAGCTGCGACAGGATTACCGGCTGTTCAGGGAAAGAAGCATTTTTTGAATAAATGCTCATATTCTTAGTGTACTGCAGCGCTCCGCGGTAAGTATCCAGTGGAATTTTAGGTGCGGGTGCAACGTTAAGATTCTGCAATACTTCTGTGCGCGACCTGACGATTTCCAGATGCGCTGTGGCACCTTGCGGGATAGCGATAAACCGGCTGATCGACGGAAGATTAGGTGAGCCTTCATCGTTTTGAAGTATATTTCCTGAAAACCCGATTTCTTTCATAGCTTCACCATTGATCATGCGGTCTTCGATGTTGAACTCGTTCAGGGAAAAATTAATTGAAACGCCAGTTGTATTCTGCGCTTTCAAAATAACTCCTTGTGATCCCCAGCTATCGGAATAAGAAACCTTTTGGGCAAAAGCTGTTGAAAAGGATGACATAAAAAATGCCGCCAAACAAATGAATAGCGTTTGGCTGATCTTTGAGTAATTGTTTTTCATGCTTGTTGAATATTAAAAATAAGTAGGTTAATGAGTCAAGTTTCAGATTTACAAAGAGGTACTTCGGCGAAAGTAAAGAATATATTTCAGAACCGGGCATATGAAAGAGTATATTTTTGGCTAAAAAGTGTTATTTAAAACGAGTATAAATTAAAAAATCCTACTATCTTATGTTTAATGATTTTTTGGTTTAATTCCCCGACCCTCTGGGTCGGAAGCAAATAAAAAAGTCATTTTGATACCTCGAGGCTCTGCCTCGGGGTCATTCATTACCGATACGAAATTCATAATAGTCCATCCCGATAAATATCGGAAAACTGAACGAATTTCTGATCGGTATTTACAACTGTAGAATTATAAAACGGCCTTTGGCCTGTTATAAAATTCACATTGGTATAAGATAAGCGGGAATTTTGACTATAGAAAAGCAGGAAAACTAAAGGAACGTTCCATTACTGGCATCAGGATTAACTATTTGGCCAGGCCACAGTTGTGGAGGTATTTGTTAAACCAACAAAGACTCCAAAGGCAGCTTTCCTACCATTTCAACAACCAGGCAAAAATAAGAGGAGCTACAATGGTAGCGTCGCTTTCAACAATAAATTTCGGAGTATGAATATCGAGTTTTCCCCAGGTTATTTTTTCGTTTGGTACAGCACCTGAATATGAACCGTAGGAAGTGGTTGAATCCGAAATCTGGCAGAAATAGCTCCAGAACGGAACATCATGCCATTCCAGATCCTGGTACATCATCGGAACCACACAGATAGGGAAATCACCGGCAATACCGCCGCCAATCTGGAAAAATCCAACGCCTTTGCCCGACGAATTTTTGCGGTACCATTCGGTAAGCCACATCATATATTCGATACCGGTTTTCATGGTCGAAGGGTGAAGCTCGCCCTTAATGCAATAGGATGCAAAAATATTACCCATGGTGCTATCCTCCCAGCCCGGAACAATGATTGGCAGGTTCTTTTCGGCGGCAGCCAGCATCCACGAGTGTTTTGAATCGATTTCGTAATCGTTTTCCATCACGCGGCTATTCAGCAATTTATACATGAATTCGTGCGGGAAATACCGCTCGCCTTTGGCTTCGGCATCTTTCCATATTTTTTCGATATGATGCTGAATTTTGCGGAAAGCTTCTTCCTCGGGAATGCAGGTATCGGTAACGCGGTTCAGTCCTTTTTCAAGGAGTTTGTTTTCGTCTTCCGGCGTGAGGTCGCGGTAATTGGGAACTCGGCGGTAGTGGGAGTGTGCCACCAGGTTCATAATATCTTCTTCGAGGTTGGCGCCGGTGCAACTGATTATCTGTACTTTGTCCTGCCGTATCATTTCGGCTAACGAAATCCCCAGTTCGGCTGTACTCATGGCTCCACCCATCGAAATCAACATTTTGCCGCCTTCTGCCAAATGGGTTTCGTATGCTTTGGCTGCATCAACTAATGCCGCCGAATTAAAATGCCTGTAATGATGCTCAATAAATTGAGAAATAGGGCCTCTGTCCATAACGTTTGATTTTTTTACAAAGGTAGAAAAACAAGCTAAAAAGCAATTCGTTTTGAGGGAATTATCCTGTTGGCGGGTTAAATTTTTAATTCTCAAATCATTGCATGCTTGCCTGGAAAAAATAGTTGGATTTTCTATTAAATAAATGTGTACTTTTGTTTCCCTTTAATTCTTACTCACAAAACTCTACTCTTTGAAAAAGCTACTCTTCTCAACCCTTGCACTGCTCTCTCTTTCTGTTATTTTAATAAGTTGGGGAGCAACCGGCCACAGCAAAATCAGCGAATCTTCCGCCTTATCTTTCAACCAGCAGATGCAGGAATTCCAGGCCTGGATCGGATTTATACGCGATCATGCATCTGATGCTGATTATCGCAAAGACTCCGATCCCAACGAAGGCCCCAAGCATTATATTGATATAGATAATTACAGTGAATTTGTCACCACCGGGCGGATTGCGCAAACGCTCGATTCGGCAACGGCTATCCATGGTTCCGCTTTTATTATTGATAACGGAATTTTGCCCTGGGCCACTGAACGCACTTTCGATTCGCTTAGTGACTGCATGCAAAGACGCGATTTTGCAAAAGCACAGATTTTTGCTGCTGATCTTGGACATTATGTTGCCGATGGGCATATGCCCCTGCATGTGACAAAGAACTACAACGGGCAACTTACAGGGAATACGGGTATACACTCACGTTATGAATCAACCATGATCAATGCCAATATCTCCCAGATTATTTATAACGGCCAGGATGCAACCGAGATCAGCAATGTAAACCAGTATATATTTGATTACCTGTATGCAAATTATAAGTTTTGCGACTCAATTCTGGCCGCCGATAATTATGCAAAATCAATTTCAACAAATTATTCCTCATCAGCATATAAAGCAGCACTTTGGGATAAAACCAAAGGGTTCACTATTCCGCTTTTTGAACGTGCCTCACACGCTCTTGCTTCCTTAATTTATACCGCTTGGGTTCAGGCAGGCAGCCCTCCGCTTAATTCATCGGGAATTGCTGATCCCATGACTTTAAGCAATGCCACATTGAATCAGAATATACCTAATCCTTTCACCTCAGTAACGCGTATCAGCTATACGCTCAAGGAGAACACAAAAGTACTGATGCAGGTGCGCGACATAAACGGTTATTTAATTGCTACACTCTTTAATGATACGCTGCCTGAAGGCAGTCACACGCTCGATTGGATTCCGGTTGCCCGCCAGGCGGGAGTTTATTACCTGGTTCTAAATACAGGTAATATTATTCAGGTAAAAAAGATGGTCTACGCAGGCAGTGAGTAGTTAATTTATAAGGTTGTGTTTAAGGATAATGTAGGATTTTTCAAATCTTTTCATTAGTTCCAGGTACCGTGTGCCTGGAACCCCGAACCCCGAACCCGCCTGCCTTACGGCTCCAGCAGGCAGGGAACTACGATTTTTCTATTTATTCCTAACTCTCCCCTTCTTCTCAATATTGTAAAATAGTACCATTTATGATGAGTTTATGGCAGTTTTTGGATTTAAAAATCCATTCTTTTAACTAATGATATTGAAGAATAAAATATAAAACTGAACCTGAAATACAACTTTTTAATAACGAATTCTGTTTTGACTCTTTGAGAGTCTTTCCGGATTTTAACTGATCATTGCCCATTCAGATTTTTTGCTGTTCAGATAATCAAGGTAACGTATTATCCTCTGATTTTCTACTTTAACAAGTTGAGGGTCATCATCCAGGAGTTTTTGGGCAACATTTCTGGCAGCTCTCAACATTTGTTCGTCACGAACTATATCAGCCAGTTTCAGATCGAGAATACCACTCTGCCTGGTTCCTTCCAAGTCGCCTGGCCCCCGCAACTTCAGGTCGACATCTGAAATTTCAAAACCATCGGTAGTTCTTACCATTGTATTGATGCGCACGCGGCCGTCGGCAGTAAGATTAAAACCGGTCATTAGCAAGCAATGTGACTGATCGGCGCCTCGCCCTACCCTACCCCTGAGCTGGTGAAGTTGCGAAAGGCCGAAACGTTCGGCATTTTCAATCACCATTACGGAAGCATTGGGCACATCCACTCCTACTTCAATAACTGTAGTTGCAACAAGGATCTGGGTCTCGCCATTTTTAAACTTTAGCATTTCAGCATCTTTTTCATCCGCTTTCATCCGGCCATGAACCATACTCATTGAGTAGTTGGGTGCAGGAAAAACCAGTTTCAAGTGATCAAAACCATCCTGCAGGTTTTTCAGATCAAGCATTTCCGATTCTTCTATCAAAGGGTACACCACATAAATTTGCCTGCCGGAAGCAATCTGCTGATGCATGAAATTATAAACTTTTTCATGCCCTGACTCATAAAAATGGTATGTTTTAATTGCCTTACGTCCTGGTGGCAATTCATCGATAACCGAAAGATCAAGGTCTCCATAAACTGTCATGGCCAGTGTTCGTGGAATGGGTGTTGCTGTCATGACCAATACATGCGGCGGCACTTCACTTTTACTCCACATTTTAGCCCGTTGGGCCACTCCAAAGCGATGCTGCTCATCAACCACAACCAACCCCAGGTTTTTAAACTGTACCGCATCTTCGATAAGTGCATGGGTTCCTATAATAATATGCAATTCACCCGATTGAAGCATAGGATGTATCTCTTTGCGGCGGGCTTTTTTGGTGCTACCCGTTAAAAGGTCAACGTTAACGTTCATTCCCTCGAGGAATCGTGTGATTGTTAAATAATGTTGATTTGCCAATATTTCGGTCGGAGCCATCAGGCAGGCCTGAAAACCGTTATCCAGAGCTATAAGCATGCACATTAATGCCACAAGGGTTTTACCACTGCCAACATCTCCCTGCAACAGCCGGTTCATTTGTCTTCCTGAACCCATATCATTGCGAATTTCGCGTATTACTCTTTTCTGCGCATTAGTTAGTTCAAAAGGAAGATTTTCTTTGTAAAAACCATTAAATAGTTCACCGATCTGTCCAAATACTACTCCACGAATTTTTTGAGAACGGTTAATTTTGTATCGCAAAAGCCGTAACTGAATAAAAAACAGCTCGTCGAATTTGAGCCTTGCACGAGCTTTTTCAAGATTTCCGGTATCAGGAGGAAAGTGAATATTCATCAAGGCTTCCTCCCGGCCCATGAATTTAAATTCTTGAATAATCTCCTTGCTCAGGGTTTCCGGGATTACTCCTTTAAGCTGAGAAATTAATGTGCGTGTGATTTTCGAAATGGAACGTGTACTCAACCCGTTTAGTTTCATCTTATCCGATGAATTGTATATGGGGTGAAGAGGATCAGCCGGTTGTGCAATGAATTCAGCAATGGTTTCGGTTTCGGGGTGCGAAATATTATACCTGCCGTTAAACAGGGTGGGTTTCCCAAACACAACCCATTCGCTGCCGGGAGTAAATTTGTCCTTTACCCAGTTTATCCCCTGGAACCATACAAGTTCTATCGATCCCGTGTTATCGCGGATGGTTACTACAAGCCGGGAACTCCTGCCTTTTCCAATCAATTGAACATCAATAACTTTACCGCGTATCTGCAGGTAAGTATTTTCCGAGTCTATTTCGCCGATTTGCATAAACCTACTCCGGTCCACATGCCTGAACGGGTAATATGTAAGCATATCATAGTACGTGCTGACGCCTGCATCTTTGCGAAGAAGTTCACCCCTTTTGGGGCCAACTCCTTTCAGATATTCAATGGGTGTTTGAAGCAGGTCAACCGGCATGATAAGAATTTAAAATAAAATATTTCCTGAAGTGTTTTTCTTCTCTCCAAGTAAACTACAAATGTATAAAAACAAAAGCAACTCTCCATTTTTGAAGAGTTGCCTGAAATTTTTTCTTATTTATGTTTTATAGAATCTAGTATTCCCAGAGTTGTTGTTCGAAATTGAAAAGGTCTTCTTTAATACGCTCCGATTCAAGTATGGCATCAATGCCGGTTGCATATTCCATAATCTTACGATCGTATTGGTTATCAACTTTATAGATATAGCTACTAAACATTCGTTTAAAGAAGAAATCGTCGTAAGAAAGTTTGGCAGCACTATTGAACCTGTTAAATACCTCTGATTTTGCCATTATTGGTCTGGCCTCAGGGAAATAAATCCAGAATAAAGGTCTCTGACCACGGAAGGTACCATCATCATTGAATACATCAACAACAGGGCAAATTCCAATAATGCGTACTTCAAGCATGGACCGCTGTTTATCAAAAAACCAGTCTTCCTTGATCCTGATTTTTTTAATATCTGTTGTATTAAGTTTCTTAACTATAACCGTATCGTAAAAATCATAGGGAGGATAAGGACGCTGCAACTGCATGGAATCGGCTTTCTCAACTTTCGACATGAGTTCTTTAAATGACATGGGTGATATAAACTCATCAGTTGGAGATGATGCATCATAGGCAGTAAGGCTACCTTCTTTTATAGCATCCA
The DNA here is from genome assembly GCA_038204995.1 of Bacteroidales bacterium. Classification (GTDB taxonomy): domain Bacteria; phylum Bacteroidota; class Bacteroidia; order Bacteroidales; family UBA4417; genus UBA4417. The sequence goes on from JBBRCH010000011.1 coordinate 19,301, forward strand.
TCATTATTGTCATGAAACTACGCCAGTTGTTATGTGGGGTTTCAGGATAATACATGGGTTGATTCATTTTTTCGCGCATGTCGATCACGCGCCAAAGGCGTTTTTGCCATACAAAATCGGCTTTCCTGATCCAAGGATATTCAATGGGTTTTTTATCCATCTTCTCGCTCAAATCAACCACCCCATCGCGCGGAGGCGTATTTAATATCTGCTGTGCATTGCCTGAAACAACAATGAAAAGCAACAGTATGGCTATGATCAGAATATTCTTTTTCATATCAGCTTAAATCGTTTGATTTATTGAAGCGTAAGTACAATAGAATTCAATTTACGTGTTTTACCATCGGGACCTTTGGCAAAAATATCCTCCAGGATGATTTTTTCTCCCCGCCTTGCTCCACGGATAAAATCCTTCATCTGGCCGGTAAGTCCATTGCCTGAGCCGGCATAGTCAATAATATCCCCTTTACGGTTACCTGAAAAATTGAATCCAGTAATCACAAAGTTCAGGTTAAACTCAAAGTCAGCAGGCATACGTGGTATGATTGCGCCGGATGCAAGCACAACATCCCTGCTTACGGCTCCGCCACTGCTACCTGCAATATAAGCAACCGGATCAGGAACATTTTTTACACGGTATTCAACTGATCCCATGCTTTTCATACGGTCGCCAAGTTTAGCTGTTACTGAAACACTAGCTTTGCCAGGTGAATCAGGCCTTACTATCCATTCACCACCACTACGGCTTATAGAGCCATTGGTCATGCTTGCATTTATCTGGTCGGGTGAAACACCCCCGGCAGAAATAGAAACCGGGTTGTCGACACCTATGTAAAATACATTCATTTTGGTTGCAGATACTGAAAGAGAAGGAGGCGCCACGATATATTCGAATTTCACAGGAGTTTCCGCCATAGTACCGTCAGGTTTTTTATAATTAACGGTTCCGGTAACTACTTTCGGCCCCGGTGAAGTGGCAGGCAGAGTGACTTTGATCAATCCATCTTCACTGGTTCTGAGTCCTCCAATGTTAGCCGTAAAACTCTGCTTGCTATCCCTGGCAGTTACAAAAACTTCGGCTTCGTAATTTTCGCCCATAAATACATATTGGCTTTTGGGAACAACAGCTGCGCCCACCTGGTCAATTTTAAAATCCATAGCGCCAATTTTACTTTTAAGATGTGTAATCACATCGAGTTCGGCATTCTGAACTTCAGCAATCAGTTTATTGAGGATGGTAACATCAGCAGCCAGAATGGTGTGGTAAAAATTATGCATCTCCCAGTTCTGCTTTATATGGTCGGCATCGTAAAAAGGACCGATTAGATCGAGTCCGATTTTTATTCTGTCACGATCTCCGGGGGGCACCAGCGCAAGAATTTTTTCCTTAAATTTTTCAATTTTAATTTTCATTTCGCCGGCCTTCCCTTTTGATCCATCCTGTGAGTTACCGATAAAATACACCGTTGTTTCGTCGTATTTATCTTTCGTACCCATTGAATAAAGCGGTCTTACTTTTGCGGAATCCATCGGAATTCTCTCTGAAACTGCAATAGCTTCATATTTTACATTATTAAGATATGCTTTCAGTTCATCAGAGATTTTGCGAGCTTCCTGAGCTTTTTCCCAGAAAGGGCCTACTTTCCCAGGGTCGTTATCATAAGCTTCTTTGAATCGGTCATAATATTCAGAAGTTTTGCTGCTGAAAGTTCTGTTGGTAGTTTCCATGCTTTCGTTAACTACCAGAAATGCGTTCAGAATTTCAACAGACACATTGAGTGCCAACAAGGCAGTTAATACCAGGTACATCATCCCGATCATTTTTTGCCGCGGCGTCTCTTTATATCCAGCCATAATTGAGCGTTTTCAGTGTTGGGTAATTTAAAATATTGTTGTTTACAGGTTATTTGTTAGGATTTACATTCATAGCAGTAAGCATATTCCCGTAAACCTGGTTGAGTGCACTTACACGCTTGGTAAGCTGGTCAATTTCCTGCTGGTATTTGGTCATATTGGATGAGGACTCATTCATGCTGTTTAGGAATGATCCGACGGTTGATCTGAGTTGATTGGTAGTTTCGATCTGCTCGTTGGAACTTTTCAACTGAACTTCATATATAGTATTAAGAGCCGCAAGATTACCTGAAATCTTCTGCAGCTGATCATTATATTCTTTACTATCAATAGCACTGAAATTCAACATCTCTGCTGATTTGCTCAGTAATTCAGCTGAAATATTATATTTTTCAGCGAGCTTGTTGGCTGAATCTGTAGCAGAAGATAGACTGTTGGAGAAATTTTCGGTTGCCGACATCTCCTTTTTAATAGCCGTGGAAACATCATTATAAACCGTGGCTAAAGTACCTGCAGATTCGGCAGCAGATTTAACACTCGATGAAAATTCGCCTACAGTAGCAGCATCCTGATTGAGAACATCACTCACTTTTTTATAGGATGATGATAATTCACCGGCTGATTTGCCCGCATCAGTAATATTTTTCACAAAACCGTCGGTAGCAACAACTGTATTCGTTACATCTGACATCTGGCTTACATTTTCGCTCATTTTACGCATTCCGTCGCCAAGACTTTCAATGAGTTCGGGGCCAATCTTTGCTTTTGTCAGCATTTCATCCAACTCCTGGGTTACAGATTTAGCTCCGTGAAGTGTTCTTTTAACAGCTCCAGGGGTACCCGGTGTTCCATCATTATACATGCCGGCAAGTTCAGGATACACTAAACTCCAGTCGGGCTCAACATGAGGTGGTTCAAATGCTGAAAAGAAGAATATGAGGGCTTCAGTCATCAAACCGACAAAAAGCATTTCATTTGCCCCCTTTATATGTACAATTTTGAAAAGTGCTCCAATGATAACAATAGAAGCACCTATACCATATAACTTTGACATAAAGTTTTTATACCCTTTACTGCTGACAAAACTTGAAAAACCCATGATGTAAATTGATTTAATGTGATGATTAATGATTTTAACTAAATATTGATTAACCTTTCCCGAAAAAGTAACTACAAATTTGCTATTTATATTAGTTATAAATTCTCGAAGCTCTGGCAGGATTATCATCCTTCTGGCGTCCCATGAAATCCTGAACACAGCGGAATCCAATATAACATTTTGATGAATCCTGGTATTCGTAAGCACGTGTAGAAACCTGAAGATAGTAGGCAATATCTTTCCATGATCCTCCACGAATAAGTTTACGCTTCATTAAAGGCGGATCATCTTCTTTTGCATTGTACAAATACGTGGGGTTCATATCCCATGTAAACTGGTTAGCGGATTCGTCGTATGCATCGGCACACCATTCAGATACATTCCCAGACATGTCATAGAGACCAAAATCGTTAGCCGGATAATGTGCTACAATAACTGTACGTGCTCCACCATCGTCAACATAATTTCCGCGAAGTGGCTTGAAGTTGGCAAGGAAACATCCCTTATCATTACGTGTGTAAGGACCACCCCAAGGGTATGGGCTAAAGGTATTACCACCGCGGGCCGCCCATTCCCATTCAGCTTCGGTTGGAAGCCTGAATTCGTTGGGGACCGCTGTTTTTTTGGTGTGTAGAAACGTTTCGAGAAGTCGTGTACGCCATACACAGAATGCAGAGGCTTGTTTCCAGTTTACCCCTATCACAGGGTAATTATCGTATGCAGGATGCCAGAAATAACGCTGTGCAACCGGGTCGTTGTAGCTATACGCATAATCGTGAAGCCATGATAGTGTATCGGGATAAACGTTAATTACTTCTTTGCGTACATAAACAGAGCGGTCTTTCATACCCTGCGGACGATTTGCAAAATTCGCATTTTTCGAATCACCGGGTTGTGAAAAATCTTTCTTTGAAGCGGCAAGGAGGTCAACGAAATAATACTCATAAAATAATTTTCGGGTATCAATTTCTTTCTTCCTGTAATATCTTTCATTTTCGGGCAGGAACATGGGTTCCAGCGCATCACGGTTTTCTTCGGTATTCCATTTTATTTCAGTCTCCCAATTGAGGTAAGGTGGATCATATACTTCGCCGGTTTTTTTGTTTTCCGAAACCAGGAACTGATCTGCATTTATTTCTCCCAGCATCCTGCGGGCTATAGAATCTTTTACCCAATAAACGAATTGTCGGTATTCGTTATTGGTTATTTCGGTTTCGTCCATATAGAAAGCCGTAACAGTAATAGTTCGGGGATTGTTCAGGTGGGCGTAAGGTACGTCCTGATCTCCTGATCCCATTGTATAACTTCCCATTGGCACGTATGCCATCCCAAAAGGGTCGGGCTGATAGAACTTCTCCCTGTTTTGAACTCCTATGAGTTCTCCGTTCCCGCTATTGCGGCAACTGGCAAAAAGTAACGCTATCAGGGAAATGCAAAGCAGTTTTTTCATTGCTGTGTTGTTTGTTTTGAGTCAATTTTCGCCTTCTGAATTGTTAATTCCGGATTAATTCTAGTATATTCCCGGTTGCAAGCTGATTTATAAACCCACTAATTAACATGCCATTCGGCTAATTCTGACATCATTTCAGTATGCAATTAACGACAAGTTGTATTCTTTATTATCCAAGTTAATAAATATTTTCACTAAGAACCTGAATTTCTTTAGTTATGCCAAACTATAGGTAACGGGTATTACGATATCCGGTGCGTGTTTTATCTCTCTCTAATTTAAACCTGTATCGTGCCATTATTTCGTGACTTCCGGTTGCTGCTATCCTGCTGGTTGGTATATCATACGAATACCCGATCTCAAGATCCTTATAGACCATACCAACCATAAGGGCAACAGCGTCTTTGATACGGTATGAGCCCCCGAACCATATTTTGTTGTTGTATTTAGCTATAATATTCAGATCGGCCTGTAGCGTATTTCCATCAGACTTGATAAACACAGAAGGCGTAAATACATATCCCTGGTAAGCCGGGAGAGTAATGTCATGACCACCGGTAAAGTAATAATGTCTTCGGTTTTTGTAAAAAGCTACACCACCGGCAGTGCCGGGTGATTTTTTGGTCTCTAATATTTGTGTTGAAGAGAATGCGATATAATATTTTGGTTTTTGCAAAAATACACCCAAAGCCATATCGCTGATCATAACTCCGTTAGCCGAAAGTCCAAGCAGTACAGGATCACCTTCGTCAACAGGGTTAAGCTTTTCCTTATTTATTGTTTTATTATTAAAATTGCCATTAATTCCTATACCCAGTTTCCCGTTACCAACATTCATATGATAAGAATAACCAATTTTAACCAACATGTTTTTAGTCTGAGCCTCTTTATCCTGCGCAATACCTACTCCAATTCCGCCATGAAGAAACCGGACAGGAGAATCGCCTGTTAATAGAAAAGTTTCAGGAGCTACCCTATCATTATTATAATCCTTAAAACCAAGCCATTGTTCGCGGAATATCCCGGTAACGCTGATCGCATCGCTTAAACCGTAAGAACCCGGATTAACAAATGCATGGTTGAACATATTATGTGTAAACTGAGGATCCTGCTGTGCAAACACTCCTGGTGAAAGGGCTGACAGTAAAGAAACAAACAGAATGGAGCGTATCAATAAAGCTGAAGGCATAAGTTGTTTTAAAAACGTGCTAAAGTAATAAAAAATAGGTTCAGCTATGGACTATCCTTTAAATTGATTCAATTTATTATCAACAAGAGGCTTGTTAATACTGAGGTTTATACATTTATAACGATGCCTGTATAATTTTATTGCTGAAATGAAACAGGCTAAAGGAAGGGGATTCAGTCTTTTCCTTCAAAAAATCTGATAATCAACCATTTAAACTCAATAAATTATAACTGTCGGAAGGAACGATATACTCTGTTTAAATTTATTTGCAATATTGTAGAGCCGTGTCAAAATATCTGCCGAAATTTGCACCCTCTTTAAATAAAAATTATATTTAAAGCTAAAATATTGATTTATATGGAATTCCGGCATGAGAAAATCTTCTCCAAAAAATGGTTTATCAGTTACAGCCTAATCGTTTTGGGCTCAATAATTCTGGCAGCAGGCTTTGTTTTTTTTATTTCCCCATATAAAATTGTTCCTGGGGGAGTATATGGTATTGCCATCGTTATCCATTATATGACTGAAGGATTGATGTCGTGGGCACCTACAGGTTTCCCGATCGGACTGATGGGACTAATTTTAAATATCCCGCTTACTATCATAGGGATCAGGATATTAGGTCCCAGGTTCGGAGTTAAGACTGTAGTAGGATTTGTGCTCACTTCGGTATTTATGGATGTAATTACTTATATGTTTGGTGAAGTCCCGCTGGTTGAAGGCGATGCCCTTCTTTCTTCGATATTCGGAGGTGTGCTGATCGGCCTGGGTCTTGGTCTTATCTTTAAATCGAAGGCTACATCAGGAGGCTCAGATATCGTTGCTATGATCATTGCCAAGTATACGAAACTACCGCTCGGACAACTTATGATTTATGTTGATTCAGTTATCGTATTGATCGGACTGGTAGTATTTGCCGACTGGAAAATCCCTTTGTACTCCTGGATTGTAATTTTCATAACAGGGAAAACCATTGATATTGTATTACAAGGGATCAGTGTTGATAAAACACTCTTTATAGTCTCCGACAAATTTGTTGAAATACGAGACCATATTATTAACGAACTGCGCCGTGGAGGCACCTATATCCCCGGTAAAGGAATGTACAATGGCTCCGATAAAACCATAATCTTCACCGTTGTTAATCGCAGAGAAATGGCTTTACTCCAGGAATTTATCCATGAAATTGACCCGAAAGCCTTCCTTACCGTGCTTGAAGCCAATGAAATACTTGGCGAAGGATTTAAATCATTAAAAGCAAAGCTTGAAGATTAAGGGCCTGGCTTCCGGTGATTCGCGAATAATAGGCAGAATCTTTCGCATTTGCCTGGCTGGATCGCGCGGCATATCAGGTCCCTGATATCTGAAAACCCTTAAATTTCAGATCTTTTCACCGATTAATTGATTCTTTCCCTATTTTTGTTTTATTCATCTGGGAATAATCAGCATTTCTTTTTACGATAAATGAGAATCGCAGTGTTCGATATTCAATGCTAGTCTAAAATAAGCTTGCTCAAAAAAAATTGCACCGCCGATGCGTTTGTATTTCCATAGTGGTCTGTTTTGTTTTCCGATCGGGTATAGGATGCTTGTGATGCTGCGTTATAGTATATTTTGTTTACTTTTTTTCGCTTTTATTACTAACGCTTCGGCGCAGGAGGCGGTTGTAAGTAGCTATTTTAATGCGGGCACCCCGACAAGCACTCAAAGCGACGAATGGACTGAATTATTAGTTATTCAGGACAATCTTGATATGAGAAACTGGACAATAGGTGATAATAACTCAGCTCAGACGGCATGGATGCCCACTATAATGTTTAATAACGACCCTTTTTGGGCAAATATGCGTGCTGGTACCATTATAGTAATCTGGCACAGAAGTAAAGATTTTAGTGGAATTGATCATACCCAGGATATCATCCAAAATGATGGATATATCGAACTTTGGGCTAATGATGGAAATTATTTTACAGGGGGTGACTTTCTTGGCAACACAACTCTCAACATAGCTAACGGCGGAGACATGGTTCAATTAAAAAATGCAAGCGGTAACCATGTACATGCCCTGGGTCACATTGTAACAATACCTGTTAGTGGTTCATTCAACGGAATTACTGGTCCCAAGTTGAATCACACAGCGCAATTACCGCAAAATTCCGCACTTATTGTTCTTCCCGGAACAAATATTGCCTATTATGGAACACTAACACCTCAATCAGGTAATACGTATACTGCAATTTCAGCGTCTCCGGATGTCTCGCGCGGGTTACCAAACAGCAATGCTACCTGGCTCTTTCAGAATTCCAACTTCTGGCGTGCTACCCGGCAGCCGGGTTGGGTAACTCCAACTTTAACAGCTACACCAAACGGAGCTTATACCCAGGTTAATTTATCATGGAATACATGTACTGATCCCTATTCCGCTGATGGTACTCAGGGATATCTTATACTCAGAAATTCCACCAATTCATTTACTGATCCAACAGATGGTACAACTTATGTTAGCGGAGAAACTATAGGTACAGCAACGGTTGCCGGTATCATATCATCATCACAAACCACCACATTTTCGGATAATTACCCGCTGAGTTGCGGGGAGAATGTATATTATCGGGTTTACGCTTTCCGATTTTCAACGGATGAAAGTAACGGGAATAATTACAACCTAGCAAGAGGCCGTGCCTATAATGAAACAAATTATGCCTCATCTTCCGCCACAGGCCCTGCAGCACCCATTGCACCCACATCAGCTATTTCTGACCGGGATAATTTTTGTGCTGATGATGCAGGGAATATAGTTTTAACTGCTAGCGGAGGGGCTGGCACCAATCTTGAATGGTTTACAGGGAGTTGTGGGGGCAGCCTGATAGGAACCGGAAATAATTTCTCTGTTCCATCGCCGGTTGTTACAACTATTTATTATGTTCGCTGGGCAAGCACAGGCTGTACTCCAAGCGCCTGCGTTTCTGTAACCGTAACTGTATCTGATCCTCCAACTCTTTCTGATGCAGGGCCCGATCAATCCAAATGTGGCGTACTGACAACAAACCTGGCTGGTAATATCCCGGCGACAGGCAACGGATTATGGACACAGGTAAGCGGACCTTTGCCCGTTACTTTTGGTAATACTTCCCAATATAATACTTCGGTTAATGCACCTGTACAGGGCATATATGTATTTCGATGGACTATTATCAACGGTGCTATTTGTCCTTCAAGTTTTGATGAAGTTTCAGTAGAATTCAGCAATGCTGTTACGGTAGTTGCCGGCAGCAATTCACCGGTTTGCACGGGAGGCGCTATCCAATTAACTTCGAGTATTGCAGGAGCAACCTATGCGTGGTCCGGGCCAAATTTATTCAATTCAACCTTGCAAAACCCGCTACCGATAGCCAATGCCCAGTCGGTTAACTCAGGATTATACTCCGTAACAGTAAGCAATATTGCCGGAGGATGTCCGAATACTTCAGGCAACATAACCGTACTAGTTAACATAACACCGGTAACACCGCCTATAAGCTCACAGAACGTGGTAGGTAACCAGCAGGATGTTTGCACCGGCAGCCAGCTGGCATATTCTATTGAACCTCCTACTTCAGGATCAGAATATAACTGGAATTTATCGGGTGGCGGGTTTATCATATATACAGCAAGTCCGGCACTGATAAATATCAGTTGGTCGATGCCAGGCAGTTATGTATTGAGTGTTACTGAAACGACGGTTGACGGATGCACAGGCACTCCCGTAACGTTGAATATTGTGGTAAACTCAATTTCAGCTGCCAGTGTATCTGTTTTGCCCGACAACAATCCTGCCTGTACCGGGGTTCCGGTAACATTTACCGCTTACCCTGTAAACGGAGGAACATCGCCCCAGTTTATATGGTTTGTAAATGGCATTCAGGCAGCTAATCCGGGACCTCCGACTTTTACGTACACACCATCCGATGGCGACCAGGTTTATGTTGAATTAAGTTCAAGCTCTCCCTGTGCTCTACCTAACCCGGTATTGTCGGAAGCAATTATTATGTCAGTCAATACAACACTTGTTCCGGCTATATCTATTTCTACCACTACTAATCCGGCATGTTCCGGAAGCACAGTAATTTTTACATCGGATATTAACAGTGGTGGCAATAACCCTGTGTACCATTGGAAAAAGAACGGCCTGAATGTAGGTTCTGACAGTCCGACCTATTCTGATAATACTCTTGTAAACAATGATTTGATAAGCTGTGAATTAACTTCAGATGAATCCTGTGCCAGCCCGTCAACGGCAACTTCAAATACAGTGACAATGAACATTGCTTCAATTCTTAATCCTGAAATATCCATTGCTGCAGATAATAATCCCGGTTGTACCGGAAACACAGTTAGTTTTTGGTCGAGTATCAGCCATGGAGGCAATATGCCTGTTTATTTATGGAAAAGGAATGGCCTTGATGTCGGAACCAACAGCCCTGTTTATTCTGATAACAATTTTAATAACAATGAAGTGGTAAGCTGCATACTGACTTCCAATGCCTTCTGCATAAGCCCATCAACAGCCCAAAGTAATGAGGTTACGTTAACAGTAAACCCGGTTCCTGCCATTTCAGGAATCACCCTAACGAATCCAACTTTGTGTGGCGGAAGTGACGGGACGATTTCTCTCAGCGGACTAATACCCTCTACTCTATACCTGGTTTTATACAACTTCAATGGATTGGCCGATACCCTATCGCTCCTTACAGATGGTTCAGGTTTATTAACATTAACGGGTCTTTCGGCAGGTAACTACAGCAACATTTCTGTCATCCTTAATGGATGTACATCGGTTCCTGAAAACCTTAATCTGAATGATCCCGGTGCAGCTACTGCACCAACAATTGTTTCGGATTCGTACTCTGTCTGCCCCGGCGAAAACGTAAGCCTGACGGCAACTGGATGCAATGGCACAATAACCTGGAACAATGGCGAAACCGGCTATAACATTTTAGTTTATCCAACTGTAACCACCTCATATACTGCTACCTGTATAGAAAACGGATGTACATCGTTACCGAGTGATCCTGTTGAGGTAACAGTAAAAGCGCAGCCGGAAATTGCCGGATACACCATGACTCCACCATCGACCTTCTGTAATAAAGATGGAACTATCACACTTTTAGGACTAATTCCAAATACTGAATACATAGCTTACTATAATTATAACGGGCATTTTGTAACATTTACCAGTACCAGCGATCAAGGCGGCTGGCTGCATATTTCCGGATGCGAACCCACAACCTATTTTAATATAACCGTAATGCTCGATGGTTGCAGGTCTGACTCAATAGATGTGAGCGTAAGTGCTTCGAATACACCTCAGCCGCCTGATATTTCCAGTTCCGAGGATACCATATGTCCCGGTCAGGAAATTGTGCTTACAGCCCGGTTATGCAATGGTGAAATAATATGGAGCGATGGCTCAACTGGTTCAACGCTTACCACATCGCCTGAGATCAGTACTACTTTTACAGCCACCTGTACCGAAAACTCCTGTACATCGGCCGAAGGCAATCCGATAACAGTTGTGGTAGAACCTGCTGAAATAGCAAGCATTGATGGATTGGAGAAAGTATGCGTCAACGGGCAGATTTCATTATATGCAACCGGGAATGCAACTTCATACCAGTGGATGCTACCAAACGGTAACTTATTTTTTGAGCAGAATTTTACGAAAGACAGCGTTACAATAAGTGATGCAGGAATATACAAATTGATAACAACAGATAATTCGGGATGTACTGATTCTGACAGCATTGTAGTCAGCGTTCATACTCCCGCTGAATTTCATATTTCATCTTACGATTTTTTATGTGCCGGCAAACTGCATGTATTGGAAGCCGGTTCAGAATATTCCTCGTACCTCTGGCAGGATGGAAGCACTGCCTCATCATTTGCTGCTATTGATGAGGGTGAATATTGGGTGCAAATTACCGATACCAACAACTGTAAATCCAGCGATACAGCCTGGCTGACATACTGCCCCGGAGACATTTTTGTTCCTAATGCATTTACGCCCAACAAAGATGGAATAAATGATACCTTCAGGCCTGTAAATACAGGAAATACTTTATTGGACTTTTCCATGATAATTTTTAACCGATGGGGGCAAAAAATCTTTGAAACCAACGATTTCCTTTCCGGTTGGGATGGAACCATGAATAGCAACGAACTGCCATCAGGTTTGTATACCTACGTAATCATATATAGGCTGGCTGATCCTTCGAATCCTGATTCAGGCAATAAAACAAAATTGCGGGGAACGGTGACTCTTGTGAGGTAGGATGCTCAGGAAGTATAACGACATTCGTGCAGAGGCCGGATCAAATAAAAAACAATCTGATGTTTGGGTAAACTATCGGAATAGTTTTACGATATCATTTCCATTAGCAAAAATCAGGAGTGCAAAAAGCAACACCATTCCTGTAATCTGGGCATATTCCATAAACTTATCACTCGGTTTCCGCCCGGTAATAATTTCGTACATCAGAAACATAACGTGTCCGCCATCAAGTGCCGGAATCGGCAGAATATTCAATACTGCAAGCATCAGCGAAAGGAATGCAGTGAGGCCCCAGAATGATTCCCAGTCCCACACCGACGGGAAGATGCTGCCAATGGTAATAAATCCACCAACCGATTCGTATGCTTTGACTTCAGGGTTGAAAAGAAGCTTCAGCGATTTCAGATAATCGGCAGTTTTTTCATACGCCTTTACAGTTCCGGCCGGAATAGCCTGCAAAATATTATAATGATATTCTTTAAAGGTAAAATATCCTAATGGAGATTTTGGCGCAACGCCAATGAGCCCCCGGTCCGAAACCTGAACTGCCAGGCTGACCGTATCAGAATTTCGCAGCACTTTAACATCAACTTTCTCATTTTTATGCTTTTGGACTGCTGCTTTGAATTCATCAAAATATAATGTACTCAGCCCGTTGATCCCGATAATTTTATCACCAACCTTCATGCCGGCACTTTTAGCATTAGAACCCGGAGCAAAATCAGCAGCCTCAAAAGGGATACGCACGCTAATAATTTCAGGTGATTTATGCTTTACAATATCTGAGATTATTGCCCTTGGTATGGTAACTTCAACCGGCTGACCATCACGTTCTACCTGTATAGTCTGAACATTTTCAAGTATAATAGTTGCGGGGATTCTGAAAAAATCTTCAACGGGTTTGTTATCCAGCGTAAGTATTTTATCACCATTACGAAGGCCTATCTTTTGTCCCAGTGTATCAACAGTTATACCGTATTTTACTTCTGAGTTTGGCAGGTATTGTTCACCCCACCACGACAGCATAACAACATATATACCAATAGCCAGAATTACATTAACAGTTACACCGCCAAGCATTATAATCAGCCGTTGCCACGAAGGTTTTGCCCTGAACTCATAGGGTTGAGCCGGGAGTTTCATGGCTTCTTTGTCCATGGATTCGTCAATCATTCCGGATATCTTCACATATCCGCCCAATGGAAGCCAGCCAATGCCATATTCAGTATCGCCTTTTTTGAATTTGAATAATGAAAACCATGGATCGAAGAAAAGATAGAATTTCTCAACTCTTGTTTTGAAAAGGCGCGCTGCAAGGAAATGCCCGAATTCGTGAAATATCACGAGAATTGATAAACTAAGAAGTAGCTGGGCTACTTTAATTAAAATGACCATATGAGGTGTAATCTTATTATTTTATAAGTTCTTATCCGGATGAAACGGGGTGCAAATTTACTGCTTTTTTACTAATGAAATTACCTAATAAATGAAATGCCTTGTTGAATGCCCTCAAGGATCAATATTTAGAACCCATTAATTAATTCAGTAGCAAATTTCCCCGATTCAATATTGGTTTCTTCAAAGTCTGTCAGGGAAGGGTTTTGTATAAAATTTACCTTTGACATGCATCGTTCAATGAGTTCAGGAATATGCAGAAAGCTAATTTCGTCGCGCAAAAAAGCATGAACAGCCACTTCGTCGGCAGCATTCATTATGCAAGGCATATTGCCCCCCAGGCGGATTGCTTCGTAAGCGAGATTAAGGCAGCGGAAATTTTCTTTATCAGGTTTTTCGAACGTAAACTGCAGGCACTGGTCGAAACTGAATTTAGGAAATTGCGAAGGCAGGCGTTGAGGATAGGTGAGTGCATATTGAATCGGAAGGCGCATATCTGGCATACCCATCTGGGCTTTAATAGATCCATCGGCAAACTGAACCATCGAATGAATGATACTCTGCGGATGCACAACCACTTCAATCTGAGTGATATCAAGGTTGAAAAGCCATTTTGCTTCAATCACTTCAAGACCTTTATTCATCAATGTTGCCGAATCAATAGTAACTTTGCAGCCCATATTCCAGTTCGGGTGTTTCAAAGCCTGGTCTTTAGTAACGTGGAGCAGGTCTGCCCTGTTCATTCCCCGGAAAGGGCCACCTGAAGCTGTAAGTATAATTTTCTCAAGAGGATTATGAAACTCGCCTGCAAGGCACTGAAAAATAGCAGAATGTTCGGAATCCACAGGGTAAATATTTACGCCCTTTTCACGAGCCAGCTTTGTAACCATTTCACCTGCAACAACAAGGGTTTCCTTGTTTGCAAGTGCAATCGGCTTTCCTGTTTCAATGGCTCTCAGCGTAGGTTTAAGTCCGCTCCAGCCAACCAAAGCCACCAGCACCATATCGATACTGTCCATTTCAACTATCTGTTCAATGGAACCGGAACCTGCATATACTTTAATATCATACGGGTCAAGAGCTTCATACACACGTTGATACATACTTTCTTTGGATATTACCACAGCATTTGGCATAACCGCCAACGCTTGCCTGATAAGCAAAGGTGCATTTGAATGAGCAGTGAGCACCTCCACCTCAAGTTTGTCAGGATGCTGTTTAATTACTTCGAGTGCCTGTGTCCCGATTGAACCGGTAGATCCAAGTATGGCAATACGTCGTTTCAAATTTGGGTAGATTACTAAAAGATTATAAAAACCATTTAATCCGTTTCAGTCAAAATTCCGGGTCAAACTTTATCGTTTTATGTAACATTAAATGTATTCGAGTGAGGAAATGAATAAATTAAAAAACTATGTAATCTTGTGGATTTACAGGAATTCCATTTATCCATAATTCAAAGTGTAAATGCGGGCCGGTTGACAGTTCACCAGATTCGCCTATGATAGCCACAATTTCGCCTGCATGTACTATATTTCCTTCCTTTTGAAGCAGCACCGAATTGTGTTTGTAGACTGAAATCACGTTGCCCGGATGTTGAATTGCTATCACATTGCCCGTTTCAACCGTCCAGCCCGAAAAGATAACCGTGCCATCCTGAACGGCTTTTATCACTTCGTTGCGGGCGGCAGCTATATCGACTCCAAAATGCTTTCGCAACGGGTCAAACAGGCTGGTAACCATCCCTTTTATGGGGGAGAAGAAGGTAAGGTTGCGCATGGCAGAACCTTTTCGCAATGGTTTATCCGACTTAAAAAGATTGTATTTATTACTGTTGTCGTAATCCGTCCGGAGTAATGAATCTTCCGGCGAACGCTTATCCTTAATATTATGGTAAATGTTACTTCGGGATGTATCAACAGGAATCATTTTCCTTTCATCCGGAAGCTCACTGCCAAGAACCTTCTTCAGGTCTTCGAGGTAACTTTCCTGGGCACGCATCGCAAAAGCCACTGAATCAGATCGAAGCTGCAATTCGTAAATACGCCTTTGCAAAGTAACATCTGTATATCCAGGTATATATTCCTTTAAAGGTGTAAAAGCAATAATATATGTAGTTATAAATACAAGCAGAATTGAAAGTAATCCAATCGCGATAAAAACATTGAGCCGCGAAAGTTTGAATGATATGCGCTCTTCAAGTGTTTCCTCATTTAAAATCACGAGCCTGTACTTATCGCGGATACGCTGCAATAAGAGCTTCCAGATTTTGGTTCTTTCGGATTTTGTATCCATATTTATTAACTGCAAAGCATGTAATATTTTGCAAACCTACCTAAAATAAGAAAATTCAGAACAAAATCATTAAATATAATTTCATAAAAGTACATAAAACATTACGTTATATACTGTAATATTGCAATTTACGGGTTTGGATACTTATTAAACAAACGGCATAACCTGCAAATTATTAGTGCACTGCTTTCCACGAAAATAGTCCAAACTTAAACTTCCTGCCCGTATGTTTTTAACTCTTATAAAAAACAATACATGGCTTTAATAACAAGGCTGTGGCGAATTAAAGGTTATTTACGCACTCTTTTAACTGTAAATTGAAAAAAATGAAATATTTTTGCACTCTTTGAGTTAATATTATATTGTAATAATTACAGCCAGGAAACCAAATACATATCACCCCTTTGAAATTAAAAATTTTTTTCAGAATTATTCTTATACAGGTACTTATTGCCGGTATTGCATTACTGTATTCATGTTCCACCAAAAAGAATACTTTTTCACGCCGGGTCTTCCATAATCTGACCACCCATTACAATATATACTGGAATGGAAATGAGAGCCTTAAAAGCGGGAAAACCGCGTTAAAAGAAAATACTACTGATAATTATAACGATATTCTTACTGTTTATAATTTCGGCACAGCTGAGGAAGCCCGTAAAATATATTCCAATATGGACAGGGCTATTGAAAAAGCAGGGATTGCCATACCCAGGCATTCATTATTTTTTAAAAATATAGAGTATAACCATTGGATTGATGATTGTTATCTGATGATTGGCAAAGCCCAGTTTTACAAGCAGGACTATGCTAACTCGAGGCGCACCATGGAGTACCTGATGAAGCAATATGCAGGGACCGAAACCGAACTTGAAGCATCTCTCTGGTACATTCGTACTTTCCTTCAGCAGAAAAGATTTGAGGATGTTGCTTCGCAGATTGAACAGTTCGAAACACGGCTGGCAAAGCAAAAAGCTCCTTATAAAATACGCCGTGAAGTACCCCTGTTATATGCTGATTATTATTTACTTTCCGGAAACCTGGTTGCTGCCAAGACCAACCTGAAACAAGGATTAATACTTGCAGCAGATTCTAAACTTAAAGCCAGGATTAATTTTATACTGGGACAAATTGCACAAAAGGAAAAGAACTTCGCTGAAGCAACTGAATATTATTCCAAAGTAATTAAAAGTCCGGCACCTTTTGAAATGGTATTTAATGCACGAATAAATCTGGCACAATCATTCGATATTTATACCGGCGATAAAGCAGGCCTCGAAAAACAGCTCAAGCGAATGCTGAAAGACACCAAAAACAAAGAGTATTATGACCAGGTGTATTATGCTCTCGCAGAACTTGCTATCCTTGATAAAAACGATACGCTGGTGATGCACTACCTTAAACTATCGGTTGCAACGAGTACCAAGAATAATTATCAGAAGTCAAGCTCATCGCTTCAACTTGCCGATATGTTTTTCAAAAGGCAGAATTATGAAATGGCTGCAGCTTATTATGATACTACTGTGCAAACTTTGCCCCTTGAACACCCTGATTATACCGCAATAAAGGCTAAAACACTCACGCTGACCGAATTGGTCAAAAACCTGCGCATAGTACAGTATGAGGATAGTTTACAAAAACTTGCCCGCCTTCCGGAAGCAGAACTTGCGGTGATCATTAAGAAAATAATTGATAAAGTGATAGAAGAGGAAGCGCGGCAAAAAGAATTAGAAGAACAGCAACGCAATGAATTGAATATGATCAGCAATATTCCGAATATGCGTAACGAAAACATTTCGGGTGTCGGAGGTGGTGGCTGGTATTTCTATAATCCTTCGGCGATAAGTTTCGGATATTCAGAATTCATGCGGAAATGGGGACGCCGTAAGCTTGAAGATAACTGGAGACTTACCAACAAACGTGCTGTAGAACAGCTTGATGAAATAACTCTGGATCCTTCAAAACCGGCTGATTCTGCAAATATAGCTTCTGTACCGGGCACAAAACAAGCTTCAACTGATCCCAAAAAACCTGAAACCTATATCGCTCAGTTGCCTAAAACTCCCGAAGCTCTTGCGCTTTCAGATAAACAGATTGCGTCTGCTTTATTGAATCTGGGCTATATTTATAAAGATGGCCTGAACGATATCCCGCATTCAGTCGAATCGTTCGAAGCACTTGTTACCCGATATCCGGAAATGAAGGAAATAATACGTATTTATTATCAGTTATACTTGATTGGGAAGGGAATACCTGACGAGGCTATGGCAAAAAAATACAGTGATATTATTCTGAAACAATATAGTGAAACGGATTATGCTCAGATGATTAAAGATCCTGAATATAACAAAGAAGTCCTTGCTCGTAAAAACAGGGTTTCATCACTCTATGAAGAAACCTACCAGGCATTCAAACGCGAACAGTTCAGGATGGTATTACTTTACAGCAACCAGGCCATAAGCGAATATAAGGACAAGGACCTGATTCCCCGTTTCGAATACCTTCGGGCGCTTGCACTCGGCAAAACGGTGAGTATTGATACCATGATTGTCGCTCTGAATAAACTGGTACTGAATAATCCGAATCATCCGATTACTCCTTTAGCAAAGGAAATTCTTAAGAAATATGATAAAAACATTCCTGCTTCACCCCAGGCAAATAGCACTGCTGTCAGCACAAACAACCCTGTTCCATCAAATTCTTCATCTGTTAATGTTGCCAGCACATTTGTGCAAACTACAGATACCGTGGTTCCTGATATTTACAAGCTGAACCTCAATCAAACTCACTTTTATATTATGATGGTTGACGGGAATAACGTGAATGTAAATGCGACAAAAATAAGGATTTCCGATTTTATCTCGAAAAATTATGCTAATGCAAACCTGTCGGTAAATGCAATTGTGCTCGACGGGGGATGGCAGATGATTTCCATCAGCAGTTTCCGTAATAGCCAGGCAGCCATGGATTTTTACTATGCTATAGGTCAGAATGAATATGTTACAACTCCGCTCAGCAAAAGCGACTTTAAGCAAATGGTAATATCTATGGATAATTACCCGATATTTTACCGCGAAAAGAAATATAACGGGTATATAAACTTCTTCAAAAAGAATTATCTGAAATGATACTTTGCTTTTCACCTGAAAGCATCAAAAGGGGTTCAATTGGTTTAGAAGATATTGCATCATTCATCAGAAGCTTTAATAAAACGCCAAATTCGTTTACCGGATTATAAATTAACTTATCAGCATGATTCTGGTCACAGGTGGTACCGGACTAGTAGGCACATACCTTCTTTATGAATTAGCTTCAAAAGGCCGTAAGATCAGGGCACTGATCCGACCAGGTCGCAGTGAGCACTTTGTTCAATCTCTTTTCAGTTGCATCGATTGCAATCATAATTTTAACCCGACACATATTGAGTGGGTTGAAGGTGACGTGCTCGACCTGTATTCCCTTGATCAGGCAATGGAAGGCGTTAATCAGGTATACCACAGTGCAGGTATGATCTCTTTTTATCCCAGGGAGAGAGCGCTGATGCAAAAAATAAATATTGAAGGTACAGCTAATATTGTCGATTGCAGCATGAGGCACGGAGTGCAGAAACTGATCCACGTGAGTTCAATTTCAGCACTCGGGAGTAACACAGAAAAAGATCTGATCGATGAAAATGCTACGTGGCAGAATTCTGAAATACATTCAGGATACGGAATTAGTAAATATAGCGGGGAAAAAGAAGTTTGGCGGGGCATTGAAGAGGGATTGAACGCCGTAATTGTAAATCCTTCGGTAATACTTGGTGCCGCCTGCCATCCAAAGGCCGTAAATCCTGTTTTAAACGGAATTAATAAACTTTTACCCTTCTATTCAAATGGGGTCACAGGGTATGTTGATGTTCGCGATGTTGTAAAAGCTATGATATTGCTCATGGAAAGCGATATAAGTGCCGAACGGTACGTACTCAATTCCGAAAACCTGAGCCAGCGAGAATTATTTACTATTTGTGCGGTTTTGCTTGGCAGGAAGAATCCATATATTCATCTGAATAAACCATTGCTGAATCTCTTCAGAATAGAAGAAGCGCTGCGCAGCACTATTACGGGTAACAGACCTCTGATAACCAGGGAGAATGTGAACTCGGTGACTGGTATAAACCGCTATTCGTCTGATAAATTCAGGCTCCGTTTTGGGTATGAATTTATTCCGGTTAAAGAAAGTCTGAGCAATGCATTTCAAATATTGAAAATGTTGAACAAAAAAGAATAACTGCTACATGGGCATTTCCGGGTACTGTAAACGCATGTAATGCATATCAAAATTGAGTAAGGAAATAATAGTTGAAATCAGGCCATTTATGAACAGTGACTCCCTCATTTTTCTATAAAATATCTCTCCGATCCTGGGTCCTTTGATTTATACCCTGTTGCTTTAACTTCGTTCTTAAACTCCCGGGCAAGTATTATTTGCTGCAATCCACCAGGAATTATATTCCGCAGAAACAATATTACAAAGTTTATTCCTCCGGGGATGATCATAAACTTTTGTTTCAGCATCCCGTCTATAGCCTTCCGTGCCACTTTTTCTACACTTAAAGTAGTTAACCTTCCAACCAGGCCATGTGAGTCAATTCTCACATTTGTAGTGGAATTTGTTCTGACACCATTCGGGCATATGACCGATACACTCACTCCTGTGCCCTTCAACTCACATCGTATTGACCTGCTGAAATTTACGACAAATGCTTTGCTGGAGGAGTACAGACTTTTATAAGGTATTGCGAAAAAGGCAGAAAGGCTGCCAACATTCAGGATGTATGACTTTTCATGTGTTTTTAAAACCGGAATGAATAATCGCGACAACATTACGAGTGCCCTAATATTCAATAATATGCGATCATCAATGTATTTAAAATCAGAGTTTTCAAAAACAGATGCACCGGCTACCCCGGCATTATTAATTAATACATTTACATCCAGCCTCTTTTGATTTGTCCACTCAAAAACTGCTTTGGGCGAATCCAGTTGTGTGAGGTCAGTTTCGAAAAAGACAGTTTTGACCTTATATTTTTCTGAAATCCGGAGTGCCTCATTTCCCAGGCCTTCATCTGGCAATGAAACCAGTATAAGATTCATACCAAGGCTTCCGCAATACCAGGCTATTGCTTTTCCAATCCCGGAACTGGCACCGGTTATCAGTGTATATGTCTGATCAGTCATAGCTTATTTAATATTTTTCAACCAATCAACAGTGCTTTTTGCACCGGTCTTAAAATCAACCGGTTGATAATCTAATTCTTTTATTGCCTTTGCGCTGCTTACATTCCAATGGTGATAATATTTCCGAACCAGAGCCGGAGTAATCAAAGGTGCCCCTCCCGAAATCCTGGCCATAAAAAGCATAATTCCGGCAATCCATTGGATAACAGGGATCGGGATGTGTATCATAAAATACTTTTTGCCTGTCAGTACCGACAATTCCCTGAAGAATTCATTGTAAGTGATATTGGTTCCACCCAGGACATACTGCTCTCCCTGTTTACCTTTTTCCATGGCCAGTATATGACCAGTCACAACATCTTCAACATATACATAATTCCCAAAGCTGTTGCCGTTCCCTGGAATGATACGCCATTTGCCACGGTTGTAAAGTTGCATTAAACGTGTAACACCGTTGCTTTCGCTCAAAACTCCCGGACCATATACCCTGGTTGGATTCACAATGACAATGTCAATTCCATTTGCCGAAAAGGCTTTCAAAATTTCTTCCAGTATGGCTTTGGAGCATTCATAATCGATAAAGTATTTTGAAGGACGTATCGTATTTTCGTCGACACTCTCACCCACAGCTGAAGGGCCAAGCACGCCGGCTGTTGAGGTACAAACTATCTTCCGGACACCTGCATGTATGCCTGCCCTGATTATATTCATGCTTCCTTCAATGTTGATGCGGTAGATGGAGGAACTTTCCTTATCCCATACTTTTGCAAAAGCTGCCGTATGATAAATTTGTGAGCAGCCTTTCATTGCGGGGGGAAGACTGTTGTAGTCGAGAATATCGCCCTTAAAAAACTTTATGTTTGGATGCTGAAATTCCTTAGTTTTACTTTCGGATCTATACAAGGCATGAACTTCATAACCTTCGTTTGCAAGTCTTAAAACAAGGCGGCTTCCGATAAATCCTGTTGCCCCGCTTACAAAAACTCTCATGATTGTCTTATTTTAATAACCATATGAGGATGGACATATAGTGACAGCCATTCGTTCGATAATGCCATAATTATATGCGTAAATACTGCTACCCAGATGCTACCCGTCCGGACCGTAAGGAAACAAAGCAAAAAGCCAAGAGGTATTGCTCCAATAGTTTCTTTGAAGCCTTTAGGTAGATGAATGAGTGTATACAGGGATGTATTTAAAACTATGGAAGGCCACAATCCCAGCAAAGGGATAGACGCGAATAAAAGAAATCCCCTGAAAAGAAACTCATAACACAACAAGTAAGCTATCCAACTTAATGCGCTAAGTATTAAAATGCCCACAGACCAGATTTTTTCCCTTATCTGAGGGTACATCTCAAGGTTGCCTGGGGTGCGCGAATTAAAAAAATTGACCGGAATGATGATAACTGATAATATGCCAATCCATAAACAGGATTCAGGATTTGCGGGAGCAACACCATAATCGGAGATATTTCCTGTACCTGAAAATATAATAATTGAAAGAGGCAGAAATCCAAAAATTACGCAGCCTGTCAACCTGTGAAATAGCACATACCGTGTCCTGCCAAATTCTGTTTTCAGAAATTTCCTTACAGCAGCAGAAATTGAAACATAGTGATAAAGCAGAAAACCGAATGAAGCAACCGCGATCGCTATAGTGAAGAAGAATAATTCAGCATTACCGTGAAAATATTTCATATTTAGAAAACCTGCTACATGACAAAAAACTGATTTTTGAATAAAGTTACACTATATTTGATAAAATCATTTCTGAAAGTACATCTTATTTTATAAATCGACAGTATAATGGTTTTCTGAACAGGGTTGATTTTATTTTTTATGGGATGAAATAGCACGTAATTCAATTAATGCACTATTTTTGTTTCACTTAACCTAATTATTACGAGTATGTCGAAAATTATTCCCAATGAAACACCTTCAGTAAATATTATTGGTAACGGAACCGATATTAAAGGAAATATCAAATCAAACGGAGACCTGCGGATCGATGGGTTTATTAAAGGCACTATTGAAGCTTCAGGCAAGGTAGTAGTTGGCACAACCGGCCGGGTTGAGGGCGAAATCCATTGCCAGAATGCGGATATTTCAGGTGAGGTAAAAGCGCATATCAAGGTTACAGAACTGCTAAGTCTAAAAGCTACTGCTGTTGTAAGCGGCGACATACTTGCCAATAAACTGGCCATTGAACCCGGTGCTGTATTTACCGGTGCATGTAAAATGGGAAACCAGGAAGACTTTAATGGAAAATCAGAACCTGAAACCGAAGCCATCTAGAGAGAAACGCCCTCCGCTCGAAAGCTATGCCCGTTATTCGGGCCTGGCATTTCAAATGTTTGCTATCATCGGAATTGGAATTTTCGGTGGTGTAAAACTTGATCAATGGCTCAATTTAGGCTTCCCTGTTTGCACAGTTTTGCTATCCATTCTATCCGTATCTGCAGCAATTTATTTCGCAGTGAAGGATCTGCTCAGGAAAAAGTAGGGAAAAACCAAACACATATTTGTATAACATCAGGATGTAATCTTACTACGATACCTTTACAACCCCAAATTCTGAACACTTGATTGAATGAAGGAATTAATAAACCGGTTTGTCCGCAATCTTATTTTATTTACTGCCGTGCTGGCAGTATCAGGAATTGTAGTTTCTCATATGACTGTAGGACTAATTACGAAGTACTGGCCTTTACTGCTGTTGCTCTTTGCAGGCATCACTTTAACGCTGGTAACAGTTCTGTTTAGTGCGAGTGAGAAAAAATTCAGCAGGTTTTCCAATACATTTATGATTTCCAGCATGCTGAAAATACTTATCCTGCTGGTAGTAATTGCAGCCTACT
Source organism: Bacteroidales bacterium (assembly GCA_038204995.1). Taxonomy (GTDB): domain Bacteria; phylum Bacteroidota; class Bacteroidia; order Bacteroidales; family UBA4417; genus UBA4417. The sequence goes on from JBBRCH010000011.1 coordinate 42,972, forward strand.
CATTCAAATTCCCAACTGAGGCAATAAGTTTTTCTGTTACCTTGCTGGTGTTTTATCTCTTGTTTCTTGCATTCGAAATTTATTGGATTTTAAAACTTCAACGTTTAGATAAATAAAAGACTGAAATAAGCTACAATCCGCATGCTTAGCTATTAATTATTCTGGCAAATAGTATGGTGATCTGCAATTCTGATGATTCCAAGGATTAAAATCTGCTGCATAAATAGCATAAATGAAGCCCGCACAGCAATTGAAGCCGGAGCTTCAGCATTGGGACTGGTAGGGTACATGCCCAGCGGCCCCGGAGTAATCACCGATAGGATGATTTTCGAAATCGCTAAGGCAGTCCCTCCTCCGATAGGCACTTTCCTTTTAACAAGCGAGACCTCAGTTTATAAGATTATAGAGCATCACCAACGAACGCAAACCAATACTATTCAGCTTGTTGACGCGCTTACCAAAGGGACCTATCAGGAGCTAAGAATAGCTTTACCCGGAATAAAAGTGGTGCAGGTAATACATGTCATTAATGAACGATCTGTTGACGAAGCAATAAGAATTTCAGGTCAGGTTGATGCTATCCTGCTTGATAGCGGCATTCCGAATTTGCAAATAAAGGAACTTGGGGGGACAGGACGAACTCACAATTGGAAACTCAGCCGATTGATACGTGACAGCATTGATATCCCGGTTTTTTTGGCAGGCGGTCTGAATCCCGAAAATGTCAGGCAGGCCATCGAAGCTGTCCAGCCATTTGGTGTAGATATCTGCAGCGGGTTAAGGCCGGACGGGAATCTGGACAGGCACAAGTTGGATCAATTCATACATGAGGTTATGAAAACCGGCTGAAAAGCTGCTGAATATCCTGGTTAACAAATTTCTCCAAACCCCTTGAATGCTTATATTTTATTGCCTTTACATTTTTGTCTTTGATTTTGTTTAATATTTTCAATTTAATATTAAACACTTTTGCTTTTCGGGTGTTTTAGATATGAATCAAATCAATAGTGTACTTTTACAGGCTAAATTCACTTATCCATGATTTTTATCACACGTCGCGAACGCTTTAATGCTGCACACAGGCTCTTTAAGCCGGAATATAGCGATGAACAGAACTTGCAGGTATTCGGTAAATGTTCGAATCCGAATTGGCATGGACACAATTACACACTTTTTGTAACTGTTAAAGGGGATGTAAACCCCGATACCGGTTTCCTGGTGAACCTTAAAAACCTGAGTACAATAATTGATCAAGGCATAATTGAAAAACTCGACCACCGCAATATCAACCTCGAAGTTGATTTTATGTCAGGGAAATTAGCTTCAACCGAAAATCTGGCAATAGGAATCTGGAATGAACTTTACAGGCCCATTGCCGCATTAGGTGCCCAACTGCACAGCATAAAACTTTACGAAACTGAAAACAATTATGTAGAATACCTGGGCGATGCAAGCAGGATAAAACATAATAATTCCAGTACCCGATCATAATGTTTAAGTTTTGAACTTTTCTTTTTTAACTTTGAATTTATTTTTTCAAACCCTACCACACCATGAGCAGCGAGATAGTAAAACCCATGATAATTGAAAACAACATGGACGATTACGATTTAAATGACGGATACGAAAAGCGCGATATCTACAATATGTCCACAATTAAAGATTTGGCTTTTCATTATCATGAAATATTAAAACTGATTGGCGAAGATCCTTCGAGGGAAGGGCTCTTAAAAACGCCCGAGCGCGTAGCTAAAGCAATGCAATTCCTTACCCATGGATACGATCTTGATCCTGAAGAAATGCTACGTTCGGCCATGTTTAACGAAGATTACAAACAGATGGTTATTGTTAAGGATATTGAAATTTATTCCATGTGCGAACACCATATGATTCCGTTTTTTGGCAAGGCACATGTAGCATATATTCCTAACGGGCACATTGTCGGCTTGAGTAAAATTCCGCGCGTTGTCGATGCCTTTGCCCGCCGTTTACAAGTGCAGGAGCGCCTAACAACGCAGATCAAGGATGCAATCAACAATACAATGAAACCTCTTGGAGTTGCTGTTGTAATTGAAGCTCAACATATGTGCATGAGCATGCGCGGTATACAGAAACAGAATTCGGTAACTACTACTTCCGACTTTACCGGCGCTTTCCTGGTTGATAAAACAAGGGCGGAGTTTATACATCTGATCGGATCAAGGCTGCATTAATGCGTAGATAATGGCAGGCCTTAAATTCGTTCTTACAAGAATAAAAATCTTTTTCCTGAGCTCGGAGAAAGGAATGTCAATCAGCGGTTTTGATGCACTGATATACACTGTCGTTTATCATGAAATGAGTTATTTAATTCGGCAAAATGTATTCAGATAAAGGTGCGTCTTTCTAATTCTTAAACCTTATTTGTAACAATCGATAAGTTTTTTTTGGATTTTAAGAAGATAGCCAATGCTGTTAATAGCTCAACTCTCTCTGACATTTTTCATTTTTCCTTACCTTTGCCATATTTAAAACTAAAGTTTTATTAAATGAAAGCATATATATTTCCCGGACAGGGAGCACAGTTTGTAGGAATGGGCAAAGATCTTTACGATAATCACAGCCTGGCAAAAGAAATGTTCGAAAATGCCAACGAAATTCTTGATTTCCGCATCACCGACCTTATGTTTACAGGCACTGATGAAGATCTGCGCCAGACCCGTGTTACCCAACCTGCAATTTTTTTACATTCTGTAATATTAGCTGCTACTTTAACCGATTTTAAGCCGGATATGGTTGCAGGTCATTCGCTTGGCGAATTCTCAGCTTTGGTAGCAAATAAAGCATTGTCGTTCGAGGATGGCCTTCGACTGGTATACGCCCGTGCCATGGCCATGCAGAAAGCATGCGAAGCTGAACCCGGCACCATGGCCGCAATACTTGGCCTTGATGATGCAAAAACCGAAGAAGTACTGGCTGGTATTGACGAAATAGTAGTTCCTGCAAACTATAACAGCCCCGGGCAACTGGTAATTTCCGGTTCCATTAAAGGTATTGAAATTGCCTGCGAAGCTTTGAAAGCTGCAGGTGCTAAACGAGCATTACCGCTTAAAGTGGGTGGCGCTTTCCACTCTCCGCTTATGGAACCTGCACGTGTTGAACTGGCTGCAGCTATCGAAGCTACGACTTTCAGCACTCCGCTTTGCCCTGTTTATCAGAATGTGGATGCAAAGCCATATACCAATCCTGATAAAATTAAAGCGAACCTGGTGGCTCAACTCACCTCTCCGGTCCGATGGACCCAGATAGTGCAAAATATGGTGACCGATGGTGGAACAACCTTTATCGAGTTGGGACCTGGTACCGTATTGCAGGGACTGGTAAAAAAAATTGCGCCTGATGTTGAAGCAACGGGCGTGTAATTAATTACGATGCCGAAAAAATCCCTGATTCAAAAATGGATCAGGGATTTTTTTTTGAACCTTAGTGCAGCTGAAATGTTATTACTATTTTACCTTTCAGGGAGATTGAAGATGACCTTTAATACTTTGAGCTTTATTTACAATTTCAGGACAACTTGATTTAAAAAACTCAACAATTACTTTCTAAACCATCGGGCATTATACTAGTCATTTATCAGGAAATACCTACATACTATTATTGATACAAACATAAAAATTAATCTCTTGTTATAATGAATCTTGACGAAATCATGTTGCAGCTTCAACAATCCGGAAACGAAGGAACCAAAAAAGTGTTGGTTAAACATGGTGCCCGTGAACCCTTTTTTGGTGTAAAAGTTGAGGACCTTAAAAAGATTCAGAAAGAAATAAAATCGGATTACAGTCTTTCGCTTCAATTATTCAATACCGGCAACTCCGATGCCATGTATTTGGCCGGACTGATTGCCGATCCGTTGAAAATGACCCGCGATGATCTGAACAGCTGGGTAGAAAGTGCTTACTGGTATATGCTCAGCGAGTACACGGTTGCATGGGTTGCATCCGAAAGTCTGCATGGAACAGAACTTGCACTGCAATGGATTGATTCCAACAAGGAGAACGTATCTTCTGCCGGATGGGCCACTTTGGCAAGCATTCTGTCGCTGAAAAAAGATGAAGAACTGGACCTGTCCCTGTTTCGCAAGTTGCTCGAAAGGGTAGCAGAAACGATTCATACAGAGAAAAACCGCGTTCGTTCAGCAATGAATATTTTCGTAATTTCAGCAGGTGGTTACAGCAGGCAATTGATGGATGAGGCAATACACGTTGCGGCAATCATCGGAAAAGTTAACGTTGATATGGGAGGCACTGCATGCAAAGTACCATTAGCAACTGATTATATTAAAAAGATGCATGACCGGGGTATGTTGGATAAAAAGAAGAAAACTGCAAGGTGCTGAATCCAAATATATCTGCAGTTTCAATTTTAATTGACCTTCAGTATTATTTCTATCTCCTCTAATTCCTCAGCCAAAAACTTCGTTTTCGCCAAAGCTCCAAGGTTATTCTCGAGTTGTGTTACAGAACTGGCTCCCACCAGCACAGAAGTTACACGCTTATCTTTTAACAACCATGCGATAGCCATCTGTGCCAGGCTCTGCCCGCGCTTAACAGCAATTTCGTTTAGTTTTTTAATCTGAGGCATCATCAGTATTACCCTTTCCTCCGAAAGAAAACCGGTATGTTTACCGACGCGCGAATCCGATGGAATATTATTTAGGTAGCGATCAGTGAGCAAGCCCTGGGCCAGGGGTGAAAACGTAATACAACCCAAGCCTTCTTTCCCTATCACATCCATCAATCCATCTTCGACCCAACGGTTAAACATGCTGTACGATGGCTGGTGAATCAGGCATGGTGTTCCTAGTTGCTTTAAAATAGTTGCAGCGCGGAGAGTGAGATCTGCCGGATAGCTCGAAATTCCAGCGTACAACGCTTTTCCTTGTTTCACAACCAGGTCAAGGGCTTCCATGGTTTCTTCGAGCGGAGTATCCGGGTCCGGCCGATGGCTATAAAAAATATCCACATAATCCAGTTTCATGCGTTTCAGGCTTTGATCAAGGCTTGAAACCAGGTATTTCTTTGATCCCCATTCTCCATAAGGGCCTGGCCACATCAGGTATCCGGCTTTTGTTGAAATGATAAGTTCATCGCGGTATGGCCTCAGGTCATTCTGCATCAGCCTGCCAAAATTTTCTTCTGCTGATCCGGGAGGAGGACCATAATTATTAGCCAGGTCAAAATGTGTAATTCCGCGGTCAAAAGCTTTTATAACAATCTGCCTGGCAGTATCAAACCGATCGACATAACCAAAGTTATGCCATAACCCAAGAGAAATCTCGGGAAGCAGTATTCCACTATTACCACAGCGACGGTATTTCATTTGATTATAACGCGAGGATTGGGCCTGATATTCCATAACTATGTGCTTAAAATGAAATTCGTTGAAGGTTAAAGACAGGTGAAATGCAAATATCTGAAAAAATACAATATCTGAAACCGGAAAACAGGCTGAGTCGCAAATCCGTGAAATGAAGTTTAATTAATGTCACTTCCCAAAATCATAAAGTTCAAATTGATTGAATTATTATTTATTTAGTGATGGTAATGAGCGTAATCATTTTAATTCAGTTATTATAATGACCATATTCACATTTTTTTGATCTCTTGGCCAAATAATTTCAATTAATAGTATAGAATTCAAACGCGATGATTACAAAAAGAGAGTTCCCGGAGAAATTAAAACAAAAATGTTGCTGAAAAGGATAAAACCACCAGCTGCCTTGCAAAAAACATATCCTGAAGCATCATTCATTATGATAAATCCGGATAATTTTTTAAAGTGGAATTTATTGTAAGAAATACATACAAACGGCTCAATGTCAATTTATTCCGCCTTCTGTACCACTCCATCTTTAAGTTTATAAAATACCTTGCTCTCAGGGCAGACTGCTTTGCCATCCTGATCAAATTTCAGCTTGTGACCATATTCGCTCATCCAGCCGGTTTGGCGCGCAGGATTACCGACAACCAGAGCATACGCAGGCACTGATTTGGTAACAACAGCACCGGCGCCGATAAAACAAAACTCGCCAAGTTCGATACCGCAAACGATGGTTGAATTCGCACCGATGGTTGCTCCTTTTCTTACAAAAGTGCGGATGTATTCATTTTTCCGGTTTACGGCACTACGCGGGTTAATCACATTGGTAAACACCATGGATGGGCCAAGGAAAACATCGTCTTCGCAAATAACGCCGGTATAAATGGAAACATTATTCTGAATTTTTACATTTTTGCCCAATACTACATCAGGAGATACTACTACATTCTGCCCAATATTGCAGCCATCGCCAATGGTACATCCAGGCATAATGTGCGAAAAATGCCATATGCGGGTTCCGTTTCCAATTGAGCATCCCTCATCGATTACAGAAGTGGAGTGTGCAAAATATCCTTTTTCAGTCATACTTTTCGGTTTTTATTCATTTGTGACTCCGGCAGCAGTAGCCGGGACTGTTCAATAATCTTAACAATTGTATACCTCTTCAGAGCCGTTTCTTTGCATCAGAATAGCTCAGACTCAATTTCTATTTCCTCGAAGATTCCAAAAATGCGATAACCGATGATGTAATATAATCCAGCTGTTCCTGGTCCATTTCGGTATGCATGGGCAAAGAAATTACGGTGCGGCTCATTTGTTCCGTAACCGGGAAATCACCTGGTTTATAGCGTGGATCGAGATAAGCCTTTTGCAGGTGAATGGGAACAGGGTAATAAATCATGGCGGGAATATCCCTTGCGGCCAGAAATTCCTGTAGTTTGTTCCGGTCAATACCATTGGCCTGTAAGGTATATTGATGAAAGACATGCGTAGATTGATTACTATGAACGGGAATTATTAGTTCCTGCTGATCTTTAAACGATTTGTCATAAGCAGCCGCAACTTGCTGACGCGCTTGTGCATATTTGTCGAGGTACTGCAGTTTTACTTTCAGTACAGCAGCCTGTATGCTATCCAGGCGGCTGTTTACACCAATATCATCATGATAATATCTTACTTTCATACCATGATTCACTATTGATCGGATTTTTACTTCAAGATTATCATCATTGGTAAATATGGCGCCGCCATCACCGTAACATCCAAGGTTCTTTGAAGGGAAAAATGATGTACAACCTACGTGCCCTATCGTTCCTGACTTTTTCCATTCCCCTGAGGCATTAAGGTAATCCGACCCGATCGACTGACAGGCATCTTCTATCACATACAGATTATGCTTCACGGCAATTTCCATGATTGAATCCATATCTGCATTCTGCCCGAAAAGATGAACCGGAACAATGGCTCTGGTGCGGGCAGTGATTGCTTTTAAAACAGCCTCAGGACTGATATTAAAAGTACCAGGATCAACATCCACAAGAACCGGAGTAAGCCCAAGTAATGCAATTACTTCGGCAGTAGCAATAAAAGTAAAAGAAGGAGCAATAACTTCGTCACCGGGTTTTAGTCCGAGAGCCATCATGCTTATCTGTAGAGCATCAGTACCATTGGCACATGGAATCACATGCTTTACACCAAGATAATTTTCGAGAGCTGCCTGGAACTCTTTGACGGCCGGTCCATTGATAAAAGCTGTGGAGTCAATTACATCACTGATGGCTTTGTCGATTTCGGGCTTGATTTTCCCATACTGCGCCTTTAGATCGACCATCGATATTTTTCTCATAACCTGTATAAATCTTACTTATTTTTTTGAAGTGCAAATATATCCATTGTTAGCATGTAAATTAAGAGGTAAACAATTAAAAATACCTAATTGGACTTAAGAATTCTTAAAAATGACAAATATGTTATTAAAAAGTCGTCAGCTCCATGTGATTTGTATCTTTGCAGGTGTGTTTTAATCAGGTTACATGAAATTGCATTGTTTTTTATCCCTCACTATTTTCTCGTTTTTAATGGTTCCTGTTTTTACCATGGCCCAGGTGAATGTTAAAGATTCTTCCATTCGGATAAGTATGATATATCCAACCTATGGATTCAGTAAACCGGGAGGTGATATGGCCGACAGGTTCGGGTATTCTCATCAGATAGGTGCCGGATATATGTTTAAAGGTTCTAACGGGTGGAGTATCAGTTTCGAGGCTAATTATATTTTCCGCGACGGAATCAAAAATCCGGGAAGTATTCTATCCGGAATAACAACTTCTGATGGTTTTATAATTGACCAGGGAGGAGTATTCGCTAACGTTATGCTTGTCGAAAGGGGATTTTCAATCTGGTTAAAAGCCGGGAAATTACTTCCGCTTGCCGGACCAAATCCAAACTCGGGATTATTGCTCCAGTTTGGCGGCGGAATGTTACAACATAAGATCCGAATACAGGATCCCAATAATTCAGCCCCGCAGATCAAGGGAGAATATAAAAAAGGATATGATCACCTGTGCAATGGCACGGCTATTTCGCAGTTTGTGGGATACCAATACCTTGCTAATAAACGCAATATCAACTTTTTCGCAGGACTGGAATTCGTGCAGGCTTATACTTTCTCCCGACGGCCGTATTATTTTAACGATATGAAGAGGCCGGATGAAAAGCGGATTGACTTGCTCAGCACTTTAAAACTGGGCTGGTATATTCCTCTTTATAAAAAAACACGTCAAAAGTATTATTATAATTAACCAGGCTACACCTGATTCCTGAACCATGCAGCAATTCTATTCCTTACTCATTACATGCTACGGCCTTTCCATCAGGGTTGTTTCAGTTTTTAACAGGAAAGCATCCTTATGGATAAAAGGCAGAAAGCAATATTGGCCAACTCTCGAAAATATATTTTCAAGCACACCGTTTAATGAGCCCGGCCGAAAGCTTGCTTGGTTTCATTGTGCTTCATTAGGCGAATTTGAGCAAGGCCGACCTATCATCGAAGCCTTTAAAACTCAACACCCTGAATATCTTATTCTCCTCACATTTTTCAGCCCTTCGGGTTATGAAGTCCGGAACGCATACACCGGGGCAGATCACATTCTTTACCTACCACTCGACACACAGTCCAATGTTCGCAGGTTCGTTGAAATCGTTAAACCTGATATTGTCTTCTATGTGAAATATGAATTCTGGTTTAATTTTCTCAGTTATCTGCAATCAAAAAATATCCCTACAATACTTGTTTCTGCAGTATTTCGTCCTGATCAGCACTTCTTTAAAGGATATGGTGAATGGCCAAGGAAAGTACTGAAAGGTTTCACAAAAATATTTGTACAGGGCGAAAACTCTAAAGAACTCCTCCGTTTTATCGGTATTGAGAATGTGGAAGTAAGCGGTGATACCCGTTTCGACAGAGTGGCTGCTGTGGCTTCAAAGCCAAAGAAAATTGAGTTAGCCGGTGTATTTGCAGAAGGTCATCGTGTTATGATTGCCGGAAGTACCTGGCCGGTTGATGAAGATTCTATTTTAAAACTGGTAAATCAGAATACCCACAATCTGCGATTCATAATCGCACCACATGAAATAAATCCCGATCATATTCTCTCCCTGATGCAGAAAGCAGGGAGAAAAGCTGTACGCTTTTCACTCACCAATGCAGCTGAGGTTAAAAATGCAGAGATTCTTATCATTGACTCAATCGGTATGCTTTCACAACTCTATCAATACGGTTCAATTGCTTACATAGGAGGAGGCTTCGGTGTGGGTATCCACAACATACTTGAAGCTGCTGCTTTCGGACTGCCTGTTTTTTTTGGCCCCAACTATCATAAATTCAATGAAGCTATTGAGCTTATTGAGCTGAAGGGTGCATTTGTAATAAATAGTCCTGCAGAATTGCTTTCCAAAACCAATGAATTGCTTTCCGCTCCCGAAACACTTTCACAGGCCTCTGCGATCAGCCAAAACTTTGTCAAAAACGGGTGTGGTGCAACGGGAATTACACTTCGATATGTAAATGAGCTTATTAAACTCAAAACGGAATAATTCCACTATTTTTTCAAAATCTGACTCTACCATAGAAAGTCACAAGATATCACAATTAGTAATATCGCTCAAGGATAAGAAATGGGTTGAAACTGCTGGTTACGCAGCTGCGGTTCAAAACCGGCTTCCCTTATGGCCCGCTGTATGCCGTTTTCATCAAATGTATAGTTTGCCCCGGCAACACTAACCACGTTTTCCTCAATCATGATGGAACCAAAATCATTAGCTCCTCCATGCAGGCAGAGTTGGGCGGTATCTTTCCCCACGGTAAGCCACGATGCCTGTATATTAGGGATATCAGGCAACATCAGCCTGCTTATTGCAATAGTTCTGACATAATCCTCAGCTGTAACTGAATTTGTGATACCATGTAATTTTTTCAGCGAAGTACCTTCATCCTGGAACGGCCAGGGAATAAATGAAATAAACCCTTTGGAGTCCTTTGGCTTTTCGTCCTGCACTTCGCGGATAAAAATCATATGCTGAATACGCTCCTCCATACTTTCAATGTGACCGAACATCATGGTGGCAGACGTAGTAAGTCCGAGTTTATGAGCCTCACGCATAACACTCAGCCATTGGTCCACCGTGCATTTATTTTTTGAAATGGAGCCCCGGACCCTGTCGGAAAGAATTTCGGCACCGGCGCCAGGCAGACTATCGAGCCCGGCTGAAATAAGGTGTTCGAGTGTTTCGCGGTAGCTTATACCTTCGAGTTTTGAAATATGAACAACCTCGGGAGGCCCCAAAGCATGAAGCTTTAGCTTGGGATACAAGCCTTTGAGCTGACGGAACAATCCGGTATAGAAATCCAGTCCCAGTGTCGGATGCATGCCTCCCTGGAAAAGCAATTGTTCGCCACCACGGGCAAAAAGTTCATCGATTTTTTCCTTGTACTGCTCAAAAGTAGTTATGTAGGCTTCCCTGTGGTTCACACCCCGGTAAAAATTGCAGAACTGGCATCCTGAAACGCATACATTGGTGTAGTTCACATTGCGGTCGATCAGCCAGGAAACTTTATTTCCCGGGTGAAGCCTCATGCGAACCTGGTTAGCAGCAAACATTAGTTCGGCTGTGGATGCATTTAAATATAATGTAACGCCCTCATCCGATGACAAATGAGAGCCTTGCATTGCTTTTTGAAGAATATTGAGGTAAGTCATAATTTGCAGTTGGTGCAAAAATAGGCAATTTTAGGTATTCGGATACCAATAAAAGAAAGTAGAAAAACCCCGAAGATGGTTAGATCACGCTGTACCACCTGGGAATTGGTATTGAAGTAATGAATTATCAGAGGGAATCAAATAGGCTTATACTATGGCAAGGAATTCCACTTTATGTGCAACTTAGTCAGTATTACTTTCTGCTCTGATAATCTCTCTGATATAGTAAACCCGATTATTATTCTTTACGCTCAGTTCTCTCTTTAAAAATATTAAAATCTAGTACTTTCAATCTCCAGCCATCCTCCATTTTACAGTGCCGGTAACGAAATAAAAAAGCAGCGGTTCCCAATACAACGAAGGAACCACTAACAGGAAGTATAGTATTATCAATCAATGGCTTATCATTATTTATAGCCCTGTTAAACATACTTCCTCCGGCGTAAACAGCCGAGGCCAGAAACATCATTCGCCATGAACCATTTATGAAATGTCGGGTAATCTGAACTTCATTAATTTTCGAAAGTTGAAAAGTATAATTTTTATTAACTATACAAATTGAATCATCAATATAAGTAATCTCACCGCTTTCTATAAACTCAGGCCCACCAGACCGGATGGTGATGTTATCGCCGGTATGGTATAAAAAACGTTTGGTTTTTCCCGGTTTTTGCAATAATAACACTTTTTGGGTATAACCAATCTGACATAAAAATAAGAATGAAATGGTCCAGATAAAAAATACATTAACCTTCATAAGTCAATTTTTTTTGACACCGTTAAATTAAACAAAATACCGCTTACTGACATGTTAAAAATAGTCAAAAAAAAAAGCTGCTCTATTCCTGAATTTCCTTATAATTTGAGGGCAATGAAATTTTTACGACATTTGCACACTCATCTTGACATGGCTTATGCAGATCAGATCTGTAATTATTTTTAATCTACTTGTTTTCGTACTTTTCCAGGGATGTAAATACATATCTCAAGAAAATGTGACCATAAACGGGAACATCAGCCATGCCAGTGAAAAACAGCTTTATTTATACCACTTACTTCCTGCAGGTAATGCATTGATTGATTCTGTACAAACAGATAACTCAGGAAATTTCAGTATTTCTTTCCAGGTGAAAGCAAGCGGGTTTTACTCCTTAAAACTTAATACCGATAATGGAATTACACTGGTTTTGTCGCCGGGTGAAAAAATCACTATCCAGAGTGATGGCATGGCATTGAGAAGTAACTATTCAGTTAAAGGATCGAAGAATTCGGAATTATACGCTGACTATACCAAGTTTACAAATGCCAATCTCAACAAAGTGGATTCGTTATCCGCAATATTTGCCGAAAGCCGGTCCAATCCTGATTTTATAACTATGAAACAGCGGCTTGATTCAGCGTATATGGGGGTTTTCAATGATCAGAAGGAAAAGGTAATTTCTTTTGTCAATAATAACGATGAATCATTAGCATCCTTGCTTGTCGTTTCCAATAATTTTGGTCCAAACGTACTACTAACCGAACAAACCCATCCGGATCTTTTCATTAAACTTGATAGTTCGCTGTTTCATTCTTATCCCGATAATGACCTGGTAAACACTTTTCATATGCGTATGCTCGATTTCGAGGCGGAACTGGCTGATATAAAATTACATGACAGCATTCTGAAACCCGGTATGCAGGTGCCTGAAATTATTCTGCCTAATTCAACAGGGAAAGAAATTAAGCTTTCATCGTTGAAAGGCAAACTTGCCCTTGTATATTTCTGGAGCAGCTGGAATGCATTATGCAGGCAAACAAACATGAACCTGACCAGTATTTACAATAAATATCACAGCGCTGGTTTTGAAATATATGCGGTTTCCATTGATTCCGATGCGGAACTATGGAAAAAATCTTATCTTCTTGACAGGGCATACTGGATACAGGTTAATGATCCTAAAGGACTTGAATCGGAGTATTGTAAAACCTTCGCGGTCAGGGCTATTCCAAAGATGATCCTGATTGGCAAAAATGGTCTTATCATATCCAACCAGCCTGAGTTTCCTGAGTTGGAAGATTTGATACGAAGTAATTTATGATGTCGGGTTTATGATTTCGGATATTGAAACTCTGAAATAAAATATGCGCTTTAGCTAAAATATAACATCTACCCAAATGCAGCCTGCCCATACTAAAATATATTTTGCAAGCGATTTTCACCTGGGCATCCCAGACGGGAAAAGCAGCCTGGTGCGCGAAAAGAAACTGATACGGTGGCTTGATTTAGTAAAGCAGGATGCCGAAGTGATTTATCTGATGGGTGATCTTTTTGATTTCTGGTTCGAATATAAAACAGTAGTTCCTAAAGGGTATACAAGATTATTCAGCAAGTTTGCCGAGATAACCGAAAGTGGTATCCCGGTGCATTTTTTTAAAGGAAACCACGATTTGTGGGCTTTCGATTACCTTGATCAGGAATCGGGAGTGATCATACACGACGACCCGCAGGAAATTGAACTGAAAGGCAAGAAGTTTTACCTTGCTCATGGCGACGGACTGGGTCCCGGAGATCATAGCTATAAATTCCTGAAAAAGGTATTTCTTTCTAAATTCAATCAATTTCTTTTCCGCTGGCTTCATCCCGACCTTGGTACAAAAATGGGTCTTTACTTCTCGCGCGGAAGCCGGATATCGAATATGATCAAACAGGATAAAGATGAAAATTTCTTCCGGGCCGACAAGGAAATACTGCTCGTGTATTCGCGAGAAATGGCAGCTAAACATCCTGAAATTGATTACCTTGTTTTCGGGCACAGGCACGTACCTACCAATATTAAAGTTTCTGAAAAAGCCAGTTGTATAATCCTCGGCGACTGGGTGAAACATTTCTCCTATGGCACATTCGACGGGGAAACATTCGAAATCCGGTATTTTGAAGCATAAAGAAACCGGATTTAAACTGAAACAATTAAACGTAATCGCAACAATTCAGACCTAAAATAAACTATATTGCCACAGATTTCACAGATTTGCACAGATATAAAACTGCTTTCAGCAGTTTTCATGACAAAAAACAGACCACAGACATTTATACTTAATCTGTTTAATCTGCGAGATCTGTGGCCTGTATTAATCCCTCAGTGCATTCACTGGGCTTATTGCTTACACTACATCAAAAATTAAAATAATTAAAGAATATGGAAAATCTAAAATCTTACATCCAAACCAATTCCCAACGCTATCTCGATGAGTTATTCGGACTCATCCGTATCCCATCTATCAGTTCTGTAAGCGAACATAAGGAAGATATGGTAAAAACGGCCCAATACATTGTGGACCAGTTGTTAAAAGCAGGTGTTGATAATGCCGAAATCATGTCAACCACAGGTCACCCTGTTGTATATGCCGAAAAAATAATTGATGCATCCAAACCAACCATCCTGGTTTACGGTCATTATGATGTAATGCCTGTTGATCCGCTTGAATTGTGGGACTCACCACCTTTTGAACCGGAGGTTCGTGATGGGAAGATATTTGCCCGTGGTGCGGTGGACGATAAAGGGCAACTTTTCATGCAGGTGAAGGCATTTGAATACCTTGTTCTGACCAATCAGCTTCAGTTCAATGTAAAATGGATGATTGAAGGGGAGGAAGAAATGGGTTCACCTGCTTTGGCAAAGTGGCTCCCAGGTCACAAAGACCTGCTGAAAGCGGATATTATCCTGGTTTCGGATACCAGTATGATTGCAATTGATATTCCGAGTGTTACCGTTGGATTACGGGGACTCGCCTACATGGAAGTGGAAGTTACGGGTCCTGATAAAGACCTGCACTCAGGCTTGTATGGTGGTGCGGTTGCCAACCCTGCAAATATCCTGGCTAAAATGATCGCCTCACTGCATGATGAAAATAACCATATCACTATTCCGGGTTTTTACGATGATGTTATGGAATTATCAGCCGAAGAACGTGCCGATATGGCCCGGGCACCTTTCGATCTCAAAGAATACAAGCAAAAAATTGATGTTAAAACTACCCTTTGTGAAAAAGGGTACACAGTGAACGAATGTACCGGCATACGTCCTACATTGGATGTAAACGGTATATGGGGAGGGTACACCGGCGAGGGTTCAAAAACCGTTTTGCCCTCCAAAGCTTCCGCAAAAATCAGTATGCGCCTCGTTCCTCACCAGGATCCAGGTACAATTGCAAAACTCTTTGCAAGCCATTTTGAATCTATCGCTCCTGATTATGTAACGGTAAAGGTTATTGAACATCACGGAGGATACCCTTATGTGGCTCCCACCGATACAGCAGCCTACCGCGCCGCAAGCAGAGCCTACGAAACCACATACGGTATAAAACCGGTTCCGACCCGCAGCGGGGGAAGCATTCCGATTATTTCAACCTTTGAGCAGGTGCTGGGAATTAAATCCATTCTAATGGGTTTCGGGCTTGATACTGACAATGCACATTCGCCTAACGAAAACTATCATCTCGAATGTTTCTATAAAGGAATTGAAACGATTACCTGGTTTTACAAATACTTCTATGATGAATTGAAAGAACAGAATGCTTAAGCCGTTGCATTATCATTGCGAGTAATATTATCAATTTAAAAGTATATTTACACCTTTTTGCTGCAATTCGACAACTGAATCTTGCAAAAATAATAGCCCAAAATCGTCAGATGATGATTTTGGGCTATTTGTTTTTTCAATGAAATGAAGATTATCAATCCTCCTCTTTATCATTCTGATGATCAATTATATAGTGTTTTGTAGCATCATTCCGAAACTCAGTATGCCTGATCTGCCCTCCTGTACGCCCAACATAGCCCATCGCAGCACAACTGATCAACGAAATCACCAGGGTAATAATTAAAAGCAAGCGTACTGATTTTTCTTTTTTCCATATGCTGTAAAGTGTCAAAGCCGCCATTAACCCGGCCGGAATCAGCAAAAACAGGGCTATAGATGCTATGTCTTCATGCTTGCTGACAAGGCTTCCCACAATATCAGGCATTCCTTTTACTGCTTCTTTAGCAGGATCGCCGGTTAAGTCAACAACAATACCCATAAGAGCAGCAAAAACAATTGTTCCCAGACCGCTGATTTTAACTCCTTCATTTTTAAATGCCATTCCGGCAATGAGTATAAGAGTACCGATAATCACTCCTACTATCGGGAAGTGATTCATAATAACATGCAAATAAGCCCAATTCATAGGATTTATTTTTAGAATTTTCAAATTTAACTTTAAAGCAAACTGAATCTACTTTGAAGGCTTAGGTTCAATCAATTTTATTCACAAATATAAATAATATCGGTTCATCCGAAATATTATTTTTTTGAGACAGATTTACCCTCATAATGACTTAAAATCAAACAATATATATGGCAGATTTAATAAATAATTGACTTATTCCAGCGGCTAAAAGATAGAAAATACGTAGGACAAAATAATAAACGGCTGCGGGATCTCTCCTGCAGCCGTTAAGGTAATATTAATTGCTATCTTATCTTCGGGCCGGTTTTCCGCTTGTAGACCTAGCTGGGGTTGTACCTGCGTTTTTAGTTTCCGCTTGATTTGCATCCTTCCTGACTGACTGTTCATTTTGCGATCTTTCACTCCTGGTACCGGCAGCGGGTACCGTACTTTGTGTCCGGGGAGTGCTTGTTGATTTAGTAACCGGAGCCTGACGTGTTGATGAAGAAGTTGCATTTCCCCGTTCAGAAGCAGCATTTCGTATATCGGTAGAAGTATTTGCAGGGCTAACCTGTTTTGTATAACGGGGTTCAACCTTCTTTTCGTTGTTAATTGAACCATTTCGTGGAGCAACCTGTGGAGTGGTGCGTGAAGTTCCTTTTATTTCTCTTGATGCATTGTTACTCCTTGTATCAGGAACCTGGTTTGATTTGCGTGATTCATTTCGGTTTCCTGTGCTGACTGTTGAGTTGCGCTGTTCCTGAATCCGGGTCGAGGTTGGAGTTCCCTTTATTTCTCTTGATGCATTATTACTCCTTGTATCAGGAACCTGGATTGATTTGCGTGATTCATTACGATTTCCTGCGCTGACTGTTGAGGTGCGCTGTTCCTGAATCCGGGGTGTATTGTTTGTGCCTTCCCTGCTGCCGCGGCTGCGGTTAGTTCCGGGATCGTTAGTACGGGCATTGGTCTGTTCGATTTTTCTTCCGGTCCTTGCCTCTTCAACATTGCGGTATTCGGCCGGGCGCTCATTATTGCGCTTGTTATCAACCGAAGGCCTGTAAACATTAAGCCTGTCGTTTCGTACTCCCGTATTTTCAGGTCTCTGGCTATCAACTACTTCTATCCTTCTGACCTTATTCTTGCCGTACCTTTCAACATCGCTTACACGTGGCCCCTGGTACCATGAGTGGTTATTACCGCTATTGTTAACATAAATATTGGTAATATATGTGATGTTTGTAACATGAACCGGGCGATCGTATATATACTGATTCCAGTTGGAGGAGCAGAAGTGGTTGTAGGGAACAAAAGTCCACCAGGGATCAGGTGCATACCAGTTAGAGTTATGTTGTGCATAAATGTTCGGCCCCATTGGAGCCCAGCCCCAGTAATTGTCGTACGATCCCCAGGTTACCCAGGCAGGTGCCCATTCGGTTCCAGGTATCCAGAGCCACCCCAGGTAATTATCAAAATCCCAGCGTCCATAGTGGAAAGTTGCCCATCCCCAGTTATAATCGGAAACCCAGGTCCAGCCATAAGGGGTATAAACCCAATTACCGTTTGACGAGTAGGGTCTGAAAGACTCAGGATGATCGAAATACGGACGCCAGACATATCCGAAGTCAGAGCTATATATCCAGTCTCCATAAGGGGAGAGCTGGTCGTAGAAGGATTGTACGGAAATGGTTATTTGAGCATTTCTTCTTGTGAGTGCTTCGGCACTGAATACTGTAACCATTGAAAGGAGCAGAATTAAGGTTATCTTTTTCATGGCAGTGGAGATTAGTAATGTTATTTTTAAACTATTTATTTACTTTACTCTTTATTAACAGGCACTTTAGACACACTGTTATAAAGTATGTTACAAAGCCTGTGCCACGATGGATATTTTATCCGACTATTTTTTGAAAGTTTGAAAAATAAAAGACGGCCGTGTCCTCATTCCTTTAAAAATCAAACAGATAAAAAAAACCGGCAGGAGGAAAATCTGCCGGTTTTCGATTAAATATTAAAGTAGTGTTACTTCACTCCTTGATTCTTAGTATAAACAGCCACCCCATCATCAAGGAATTTTATATATGAAGCTATATTCAGATCGTATGCGTGTGGTGGTAAGAGCGAATTGCCATCACCATCGAGAATCACATAAAAAGGTTGCGCATTTGCGCCGAACTTTTCAATCTGTATTTCGGTGTTTTTCTTACCCAGAAGTTTTACCTCCCGGCCGTCCTTATTAGTGTACCATTCATCTTTGGGCAATTCGATTACCTTATCGTCAACATATAGAGCAACAAGAATAAAATTCGTGCGAAGGCGTTTCAGTACTTCAGGATCACTCCATACCCGGTTTTCCATTTCGCGGCAATTGGTGCAACCATGACCGGTAAAGTCCACAAAAACCGGCTTGTTTAATACTTTTGATGCTTTTAATGCCTCGTCATAATCAAAATAACCTTTCAAGCCATGAGGCAATTTGAGCGCCGTATTACTGTATTTTGGCATTCCGGTAATATTCCCTTGATTTTGACTACCTCCACTTCCTGAATTCTCGCGAACAATTGAAGTTACATCAAAATCCTGTGTTTCCATTGGAGGAAGCCATCCTGAAATGCCTTTCAGCGGCGCTCCCCATAAACCGGGAATCAGGTAAACAACAAAAGTGAAAGTTGCGATAATAAGCATCAGGCGGGGAAAAGATTTTACAACCGGGTAGTCGCTGTCATGAGGAAATTTTATTTTCCCCAAAAGGTAGAAACCCATCATTGTAAATATTACAATCCAGAATCCCAGGTAAATTTCGCGGTCGAGTATCCCCCAATGGTAGGTTTGGTCAGGGATATTAAGAAATTTGAGCGCAAAGGCAAGCTCAATGAAACCCAGCACAACTTTTACAGTGTTAAGCCATCCGCCGGATTTAGGCATTTTATTAAGCCATTGTGGAAATAAAGCAAAAAGAGTGAAAGGTATTGCGAAGGCAAGTGAGAATCCAAGCATGCCAATAATGGGCTTAAGCACCTGTCCTCCAACTGATTCCACCAATATGGTTCCAACAATAGGACCTGTACAGCTAAACGAAACAAGCACGAGGGTAAGTGCCATAAACACTGTGCCCAGGGTACCGCCTTTATCTTCGGCCGAAACTGATTTGTTAACCAGCCAGTTAGGCATGGTAATTTCGAAATATCCGAAGAAAGATGCTGCGAAAATGACGAAAATCAGAAAAAACAGCACATTCGGTATCCAATGTGTACTGATCCAGTTACTGAATTCAGCTCCAAAAAGCACGGCAATCACGGTTCCAAAAAGCGTATAAATCGCAATTATTGAAATTCCGTAAATGGATGCCTGTACTTTCCCGTTTGTACCTGACTTCATAAAAAAGGATACTGTCATGGGGATCATCGGGAATACACAAGGAGTGAGGATTGCAATAAGACCGGCACCGAAAGCAATCAGAAAGAATAACCACAGTGGTGTTTTCCCGTCATCGATAGGTTTGGTTAAAGCAGTAGTTGCCGGGGTGGAAAGCGAGTCAGAACTTGCGGTGGCAATAGAATCATTAGCCTTAACTGCGAGGGTATCGGCTGTTAAAGGTTGAACAGTTACAATTGATTTTGCGCCTTCAAGTGTAAATGAAAAAGATGACTCCCCGCCAATACATTTACTATCATCACAGGTCTGGAAATATATAATTCCAGCTATTTTTGCCTGCTTACTGCCAGTGATCTTTACCTTCTGCGTAAAAACAGCATTAAGATCGTACGATACGATCTCCTGTTCAAACATTTCATCATAAACTTTATGCCCTTTGGGTTCAGATACTTTACCTTCAACTTTGGCTCCGGAAACACTTTCATAAACAAATTCGGTAGCCATAGGTCCTTCCCCAACCGGGAATTTTTCCTGTGAATATAAATGCCAGCCAGGTTCAATCTTAGCTATGAACTGCAATTCTGCAATGGTATCATTAATCCTGTTAGCCTTAAACGACCATTTTACCGGTTCCTGAATTTGGGCATAAGCTGAAAAGCTGACAAAAAGATTAAGTACAAAAACAAACATCAGTGCTTTCGAGGCGCGAAAAGTTTTTCTCTTCATAGTATTGATTTGATTAGGATCGATAATATTCCGCTATTTACGGCAGGAGACAAAATTATAAATAATTAAACAAGGCGATACATCTTTATAATAGAATTAATTAAGAAATTTATTGAGATAGCACAAATGCAGGATTGAACCTTTCTCCCGGATACAAGAATTTTTCAACTAAAAAGCAGGCTGCAGCCACAGGAAGTTGTTTCAGTTTCACCTGTATCATCCACACAGGTAACAACATACGCTTTTTTGGTTTTCGGACTTATCCGGAAGCGGTTATCTATTCGCTTACCGATTATCCAAACAATATCATTGCCTGAGAGCAATAACCATGTTTTTTCTTTATCGGCGACTGAAACTTTCTGATCGACAAAAAAATCGCTTAGCTTTTTTTTACCTTTCAACCCTAGTGGGATAAACCAATCTCCTTTTTCCCATTTACGTAATTTAAGCGGGAATGCAAGTTTATCCATATCCAGACAAGCTATGGATGCTTTTCCCATAGGCAGTTCACTTAATCTGTCAGTCTGATGAAAACACAGGCAAACCGGATGTTCAATATTCGACACATCTTTCCCGATTGATACTCTTTCACCCGGTAATGGGTTAGAACCTAATTCCGATAATGGTTGAATAATAAAATTCTCGCGGTCGCGCAGCAAGCGGTGGGTAGGCGAATAAAATATTTTTCCTGAAAAAGTGTCGAGCGATCTTACGATCTCTTTCACCACGGGAAAAGCAAATCCATAGGGTTTCAGCAACTCGAACAAATAGGTGTCGTGAGGTTCGTATTCATAAATCCAGTCAATAGAGATAAGAATTCCATCCGGAGTATGCTGTACCAGATCGGCGGTAATACCTGTAATATGGTTATTGAAAATAGATTCTACATCCCGGAGATGGCAGATTGTCTCGTTTAGTTTTTGGCTGAACTGGGGGTTAATTTTATTAAATTCGGTTAAAACATCGAGCCGGAGCTTATTGCGAAGGTATTTCCGGTCCTTATTCGAATGGTCCTCGCGCCACGTGAGATTCATCAACTTCGCGTAATCCATTATTTTCTCACGGGTCGTAAACATCAAAGGTCTTATTATTTTGCCTTGTTTTGGTAAAATACCGTGCATACCGCTTATCCCGGTTCCTCGCAGAAGGTTGATAAAGAAAGTTTCAGCCTGATCGTCGAGGTGATGGGCGGTTGCAATGGAGTTATATCCATTTTCCTGTAGTATTTCGTCGAACCAGGCATAACGCAAATCGCGGGCTGCCATCTGAATTGATATTTTCTGAAAGGCAGCATACTGTTTGGTTTCAAAATGCTTTACGAACAACGGAACACCTGATTGATCAGCAAGGTCTTTTACAAATGCTTCATCACCATCAGAATCTTTGCCCCTTAATCCAAAGTTTACATGAGCAATCCCGAAATTAAACCCGGCATCTTTAAAGAGCTTCACCATGGCAACTGAATCGACTCCCCCACTGACTGCCAGCAGGATACGATCAGATTGCCTGAATAATTTCTTTGACTGGATATATGCTTTAAAAACCTCTAACATATGTACAAATGTACATTGTTTTTTGAATATCAACCGCCTTCGACATTTAGAAACAGTCTAAATACAGATCCTGGTATTTATTCAGCATAGATATGGTTCCAGAAAACTTTAGTGCTCTATCTATTCACAAATGTTATATAAAATAAAGGAAATATCCTGTCTATCAAAAAAATGATCTTTTTCTGTAATACTAAAGCTCCTCGCAGCAAGCTGACGAGGTATCTCAACGGAATCAGGGTCAAATCCGCTCCAGGGAGCGGGGAATATTACCCAGGAGATCCCACGTCCCGATAACCATTAGGATCGCTCGGGGTAAGGGACTGAACCACCCTGATGCAATCGCATAAGGTATCATATTTGATTGTATGTTTTTTCAATCAAGGCGGCTGGAAACTTAACCTTTCGGATTCCTTGACTTCGCCCCGGATCAGTTCGTCTTATTAATTTTGTTTCACAAGATCAGATTCTCATTGATTTATAACCTCATGCATTTAATTTTCTTTTCGTAATAGGTTTTACCCTCTTCGGTACAGATTCCCCGTATAAAAGTATCGAACATAACATCAAAAAGCACCGGAAATGAAATTGTATCGTTCGGGAAAAAGTCGGGATTATGCAGATCGATAAGTCGGCTGATATATATTCGTGAAACAAGCTCGGCACTCAGATCGGGGCGATACATTCCCTGTTGCATACCCTGTTCAAAATTTGATTTGATTTTAGTATTAACAAAATCGATGCGTTTTTCAACAAATTTCTGCCTTATTTCCGGAAATTCCAATCGTAAATCAAACGTTATACTCGGCAAAATATTTACAAATTTTATTCCTATTTCTTTACTTACCCTCAATAGCCCATCTATTGCATTGCTTCCTTTGAAATCAAACTCTGAAAAAATATTTTCAAGGTTTTGCTGTTCATAATAAAGCACTTCTTCAACCAAGCCTGATTCATTACCAAATGCATTAATGAGGACGGCTATCGGCTGGTTGAGGTCTCTCGCCAGGTTTTGAAAAGTAAATTCATTTGGTTTATAACCTGAGAGCAATTTCCTTACATCTTCAACCAAAGGAAAGTTAGAAGTGCGCATAATAATGTGGTTGGTAAAGCCTTTATTTGAATATATTTTACTCTGCTTTTCGCAAGGATTTAATGGAATATTCATCATTTAACGGATAAGCAAAAGTGCAAACTTTACGTTGGAATGAATATCATTATTCTGTTTACTGAAATTACTCTAACACTTGTTTCCGGGTAACAAAAACGCTTAATTAACTGCATGAATTTCCTGATTTTAAAGTAGCAGGTGGAAATACAGAATAATTGAGTAGACTTTAAGAAATTATCTGTTAATAATTCAGTTGGCACAAATGTACAATAAAAATAATCTTCAGCTAAGAATGACGTCAGCTGGACAAGAGCCGGAAAGGGCGGGGAATCTTAAAATTCTACTTTTGATAAATGATCTTTCGCTGCGTATTTACCCCATTTCCCGAAAATGAAAAATAATAGATACCCGAAGGGAGGTTGTATTTGCCAGGTTCAAATTTTTGAATATATTTACCGGGTTGCGTCCAGGCGTTATCAATTAAGGCAGCCACTTTATGCCCAAAGATGTCGTAAACGGATAAACTAACCTTTGAAGGCACTCTTAACTTAAATGAAAAAATGGTACTTTCATTAAATGGATTAGGGAAAGTTTGTTCGACAGCAAATGGGATGTATTCATCTTCGGCAGTGCCTTCAAAATAGGGTTCAATGATGGCAGTCCAGGCCGAAAGGCTTGCATTATCAAGCCTGGTCCAGATTGGTCTGATAATATTGCTATGAGCTGATATACAAGTATAATCGCCAAAAAATACATTTGAACTTGGAATGAAAGGGCTTTCACTGATTTTAATATTCTCAAAAGTCTCGCCCCCATCCTTTGATACTGCCAGATAAACATCGGTGCGGGTATCATCGTAAGCCCGCCTGTCGTAAAACACAAACCAAATATACCCTGTGACCTGGTCAACAGTCATCCATGTAAAAAACTGCTGTTTGCCGGGTTCGTCGTTGTTTACCCTGCGCGGAGTTGTCCAGGTAATTCCGCCATCTGTTGATTTCACCATCCAGACATCAACATCCTGATCAGTCCCGTTACTGCTTCTTTCGTCGGTCCAGTTAATGTATATGGAACCCCGGTTTGGCCCGGTACTTAAATCACAGCATGTTACAGGTAAGCCATTGGCCCGGTAAATACCGGGTATCGAATAATCCCAGCCGCCTGGTATGTCGCTGACAAAGATATCATGATCAAGCCATGTCAAACCCCCGTCGAGCGAACGATCGAACACCAGTCCGGTAGGTCCGGCCCAGGCTATATAAATTTCACCATTCGGACCCACTGCCGGCACCGCACCTTCAACGGTACTATCGCTATCAAGACAATTGCCGGATACTTCGTTTATCTGTAATGCATCGCTCCAGGTTAATCCCTGATCCGATGATTTCGAAAACATGATATTCGATTTTTTTGTCGGGTCATTTGTCCCGTAACTGTCAAATTGCGTCCATGAAACATAGATTTCGTTGTTGGCAGGATTAACACAAGCCCACTCTTTATCCTGCTCCTTGGGATCATTTTTTCCCATCCCTGAACCGTTACTCCAGGATAATCCGTTATTTATTGAACGCTGACAAACAATCTGGTCGAGCCAGGTTGACTGGCTGGGATATGAAAGGTGAAAAAAGTAAAAATATCCGCTGGTATCGATCACAACGCAGGGATCACCCCAAACGCCTAAAGTTGAATTCATTGGATTGCGGTTCCAGCTGAATCCTCCGTCAAATGAAAAATAATATGAATTCAGGTTTGCACCTGCAATGATCTGTTTGGTATTTTTCGGATTAATATAGATGGAGGTTTCATTCGGGTTAAACTCATCACTGACCATGACATTTGCATACTGCGCCCTGGAAGAAAAGAAAGCCGCCAGTAACACCAGTATTCCTAAATATTTATACCTGTCTTTCATAAACGGAATATTTAGCATCCCAATTAATATGCAAAATTAATACGTTTTACCGTCAAATGTTGAAAAAACTTTATAGCCACTCAATTATCAGTTCTTTACAGTGAAATCTCCAGGTTTTCATCTGACAAAAATACTATTAGCTGAATACCATGTAGATTTATAAAGTGAGTTTTAATTTGTGCCAGTGATAAATGATTGTTTTCTATGCATTTTCCTGCCCCTTCTGACTGCCTGAGGCGGACAACTCCCCGAGGGGAGAACTCTACGAACATGATTTATGCCTGATGTTCGCCTTTTCAACCGATAAAAATCACTTCTCAAAATTTCGCACTATTTCTATTTATCTCTATTATTTCTATTTATTTCAAAGTATTTCTATTTATTTCAAAGTATTTCAAAGTATTTCTATTTATTTCTATTTATTTCAAAGTATTTCTATTATTTCTATTTATTTCTATTTATTTCAAAGTATTTCTATATATTTATAAGTATTTCTATGTATTTCTATTTATTTCGGTTAATTCTTTTGTTGAGGTGCTATGCGAAATAGCCTGCTAACCTATACATACAAAAATCACGGTCTCTTATACCATAATTGTTGGGAAGGAAGCGTTGTATTTTCCCATTCATGTTTTCAGCTTTTGCATTGGTTTGTCCTTCTTTAAAATAGTTCAGGATATCGTCCTGATGCTTTTCGATCATTCTTTGTACTGCTCTGAACTCAGCTATTTTAGACTGGTTAACTTCATTGCACCAGTTATAGAGTTCCCGCTCCAATGTGTGAAGGTTTTTTCCAATATTTCGGCCATTATACCAGGTTCTTAATTTTTGAGTAAGCTGATATGCCGTTTCCAGAACAGGGTATATTTTGAAAAGTGCCTCTGCTATTTCTCTTTCATCATCTTCCCATTCGCTCTCCATTTTAAACAACAGATACCGGCTTCGTTCAAGCATTTCAATTGTTGACCACACTTTTTCGGTTACAGGATTTTCAGGCAGCTGCGTTTGTGGTACTATTGTTTTTTCACTAAGCAGACAAGTGGTTTTGATTCGTTTGCGCACTTGTTGCAAGGCATCCATCAAGTGTACGATAACATGGAACTTATCTACTACCAGTTGCGTATTTGGGAAAACATCTTTGCAGAATTTTTTAAAGGATGGACTCATATCACAACTTACTGACTTGACGCTTGCTACAGTATCGGACAGGTAGTTATCAATCACCTGCTTCAATTCTTCGGGCTTCATGGTTTGAGCTAAAAGAGCTATCTTTCCGCTTTGAGCATTGGTCATAATCGTGTACATCCTTTTGCCAATTTGTTTCTCATCAATGGTCATATGGCTACCCATGTTCTCTGTTTTGGCTATCGGTACTGGTTTTTCTCTTATCACCTCACCGGTCTGCTCATCGTGTAGCAATATCTTTTTGTCGCCCCAGGTTCCTTCGGCTATGTCTTTTCTATAATCACTTAATTCTTCTCTGTACCAATAGTGGAGTGTTTTTGGCTTAATGCCAAACATATAAGCTACACAACTAATGTTAACTGGGTGTTGCTCAATTCTATATTTTTAAAAACCCAGCCATATCCGCTGTTAGTTTAGCCGTGTCTTTGGTAAGTGTGTATTCATTACTATAGTGCGTATCAGTGCCTCCTTGCTTCCACCTTCGTCGCTTCATTACCAGATAGATAGGCTTAATGGAAAAACAATGGCTCAACAAGGTCATCGGATTGCAGAAACCATCTAGTGTCATGTTAATCATGAATTGACGGATAAAGTCTTTTCAATTTCACCCTTGCTTCTTTGTTTGCAAACTGCCAATTTATTTTACTGTTTTTATTATTCCTGTGGGATTGCCACGCATCAACTTCTTCTTTAATTA
>JBBRCH010000012.1:0-68566 GCA_038204995.1 Bacteroidales bacterium
AAGCCTAGACTTTTTGGTTCTTTTGTGGCATGACAAAAGAACAAGAATAATAAAGATGCATATGAAAATTCGGGGTTAACAAGTAAATTGAATTAATACCTGAGGTTATATCTCATAGCACCTCAAAGTAAGAATTAGCCGAATTTAGTTGAAACAAGGGCATTTAGAATGCAAGTATCTGGGATTTCGGATTGGAGATTGCAGATAGCGGCATAAGGATTACGGTACAAAATCGTAAATCGTAAATCACAAATTACATGTTGTTTCCAAAAAAACAAACGAGTTACTTCACCTTTGATCTTTGTATTTGAACTTTTGACTTTATACTACCTCATCAACATCCTCCTCTTTTCCCTCACTGCTCCCGAAGGGTTTCCATATTTCTCTACAAATATATAACTACCTATCTGCAAGGTGGTTACGTTAATGGTTCCATCCCATCCATGTTGAATATTGTTGCTGAAAAACATCTGCTGCCCCCAGCGGTCGTAAACGTACATGCTGAAGGCCGTAATCTCATCGGAATTGGTGATAGGCCTGAATTGGATGTTAAGTGCAAATAAAATGCATGTATATTGACGAAATTGCTAGTAATAAGGCTAATGTAATAACTATATTAACATTAATTTGATCATTATATTGACCCAATTAACACTTTTTATTTGTTTAAAGACCAATATAATTTACTTTTGTACCCTCAAAATCTTTCAGATCATGTTTATAAAAAGAGAGTTACAGGATAAAATCGAAGCACGACTCACCTCCGGAAAGGCAATCTTATTATTCGGACCTAGGCGTGTCGGAAAAACAATACTTATCGGCGAAATAATCAGGAAATATCCTGATCGTAAACTTGTATTGAATGGTGAAGACTCAACAGCATTGGCTTTACTTGAAAACAGAAGTATAGCAAACTACAGTAATTTGCTGAATAATATTGATTTACTTGTAATTGACGAAGCCCAGAATATACCTGAAATTGGTAAAATTCTGAAACTTATTGTGGATGAAATTCCACGAATTAAAGTTATTGCCAGCGGTTCATCATCGTTCGATTTACTTAATAAAACAGGCGAACCACTTACCGGAAGAAGTTATTCTTTCCTCCTGCTTCCAATAAGCCAGGCCGAACTGGCACTTTCCGAGAATTTGCTGGAAACCAGGCAGAATCTAGAAACCAGGCTTGTTTATGGCTCTTATCCCGAAGTTATTAACTTAGCTGATAACGCATTACGGAAAGAATACCTGGTGGAATTGGTAAATGCATATTTATTTAAATATTTATTGAGCCTCGAAGGAATAAGAAACGCCGGGAAATTGCGCGACCTATTGACATTACTCGCTTATCAGACCGGCAATGAAGTGGCATTGACAGAACTAGGGTCGCAATTGGGATTGAGTAAAAATACTGTCAATAAATACCTCGACTTACTTTCAAAAGTCTTTATTATTCATAGGCTGGGAGGATATTCTTCAAATCTGCGCAAAGAAATAACCAAAAATTCGAAATGGTATTTTTATGATAATGGTATACGGAATGCATTGATTGGAAATTTTAATCCACTTTCAATCAGGCAGGATTCCGGACAATTATGGGAAAATTACCTGGTTGCTGAACGTATGAAGAAGAAACTTTACCATTCGGAACTTACCACCCTACATTTCTGGCGCACTTACGATGGTCAGGAAATTGATCTGATTGAAGCTGATGCTGATTCACTTAATGCCTTTGAAATTAAATGGAAAGAAAAGAAAGTAAAAATTCCGGGGGCATGGCAAAAAGCCTATCCTGATTCAGAATTCACAGTTATAAATCCTGAAAACTATTTAAACTGGATTTTGTAATAACAATACTCCGTTATTTTTTTATTTACCGCTAAGTCGAAAAGCTATAAGTAACAATTTATCAGCATATTAGAACGCAAAGACCATATTTTACATATTGTTTATAAAAGACTATTAGGAATTATTAACGGACTGTTGTAATAAAAATCCAATGAAAACAATCCAGACTCACCGCACCACTATCACCATCCTAACAAAATAAGGGCAAAGGGAAAAGAAAAAAAACAAAGGGCAAAGTGTTGCGGATTGCGGATTGTGGGGGGCGAATTGGAGGAAGACAGGAGAGGAGAGACGGACGAGGAACGGCAGGGAACTTGAAGAGTTTGACTGGATTGTCTCCACTTTTTCAAGGGGAGATGTCCGAAGGACAGAGGGGTGAAAAATCATTAAACTGTAAACAAATTTCAGGACGAGTCAGGGCAAAATCCGAAATTTATTTTTCTTGTCAGAAAAGCGTCTTTGCCGGGTTTGGATTTACCCGATTTTCATTAAACCAGCTAATTGTAAAAAATAATCCTGCGACCAGATGTCCGTTTCGCCCTTATTTTTCAGGAAAGGAAGCACATCCTTCTTTATCAATGACATATCGGTTTGAGCAATTTTTTCGTGCAGTAGAGCTAAAAAATCCTTGTTACTGAACGCTGAGTTTGTAATGTCTCCGCTCTGGCGGCCTCGTTCAATAAAATGCCTTAAATTCATCTCTACTACCTTACCCACATACCACTGAAAATCATACCAATCGCGTCCTTTTACGCGTGTTTTCCATTTCCGGAAAAGCAAAGCATGCATTTTACCCGCATACAGATCGGGCAAGGAATAACAACGGGTCATAAATGAGAATGGGTGCATTAACAACTTATATTCTGTAACAAAGCCTTGGGGTGGATTTATATCAACTTCAAGTTTTATCTTAACTGATTTTTGAGTATTGAAAAGTATATTATACTGCACGGTATCATCTTTCAGAAATGCAGATTCAATAGTAGAAGGACCCTGTTTAATTTTCCTGATAATCTGAACATCCCTTCCCACTAGATTAAATTCATTGATAATACTACCGAAATAATTTTCTATTGCAAAATCGTTATCCGGTTTCAATAACGAAAAGTCCATATCCTCTGAAAATCGCTCCATACCGTAAAAAATCCGCAGGCAGGTTCCGCCATAAAAAGCGGCTCTTTCGAAAAAACCTCCACGATACAATCCTGCAAGTGTTACTTGCTGTAGAATCTCACGAACCGCATTATCATGTTCAGCGGGAGTTTGTATAGTATAGACCGACAATAACTGATCGAAAAGACTCATCGCAATTTCTTTAAAAATTTGTAAAGGTGTGTTAACTGAACGGCTTTAATTCCGGTTTCAATACATTGTAAAATAATATTGCAATTCAATCCGCGTAACAATTCAATATCAATGCGCAAATCCTCGCCCAGATAGCTTGCCACCGCTTTTTGCGAGTTCAGATTTAATTGCC
Source organism: Bacteroidales bacterium (assembly GCA_038204995.1). Taxonomy (GTDB): domain Bacteria; phylum Bacteroidota; class Bacteroidia; order Bacteroidales; family UBA4417; genus UBA4417. The sequence continues at coordinate 3,323 of JBBRCH010000012.1, forward strand.
TGGTAAATACCATTTTGTCGCACAGAGCTTTCTCCGGCGATGCTATAAGAAAAGCGTATTTTTGGTTAAAAAGTTCCTGTACCGCACCTATCGCGAAGTATGGAGCAATTGTTTGGATGTATGAGAAATTGCCAAGCGGTGTATCAAACTGCTTTGCTCTTTTAGTGGTAAGTGAAATGGTTGAAAATACCCTTTCCGGTATCATTCCATAATGTGCTAATGCACTTTATGGAAACATAGGAAGGGCCAAGCAGATGATTAGCAATTAATTCAGGTGAAAGCAGGGTTCCGTTTTTGCCGGGCGAAGCAACATACAAGCCTCTTTTTAAACGAATTAGTTCGCCCGCCGATATAAGGCTGATAATCTTGTTATTCGGAGCACTATAATCTGCCAACAGGTTCAGCAGCATCTCATGCTTCATAGGTACCGGCCCAAAACTATTTATATCCTGCATACCTTTTTTTTACAAAGATAGTAAATACCGCATAGTTAATTGACTATTTATACTTTAACTATGCAGAATATCATAGGTTTTTATTAGTAATCAGGAAATGATATTGATTTACAGATTTGAATACCAGCTAATTTAGCATTTTGATAATATGCTTTGCCAGGTTTTCATTAATCTCATTATGCCTTGGGATTGGTTGTGACTGCTTGGTTGCAGGATTCTGATACCAGTCGTGTTACCTCCATGACGAATGAATTTACAGCCCATGTTCTCTATTTGCCTGATCAGATCTTTTCGTTTCATGCAATTTCAAGTTCGCCTTTTTTTCGGTAATAGGGAATTTGACCAGTAGATAGATCATTATACAAATCTTTCAAATTTCCCTGAAGCTCTTCCAGCGAATTCCCTTGTGTATGGTAATCAGGATATTCCTCAAGATATCCAAGCCAGAGTTCACCTTCTTTCCAGAAAATATATTCTGCTTTCATATTGCTTTGTTTAACTGCAAAGATAATCAAGATAAGCCTAATTCTGACGCATTTCTTCGATTCAACTACGACGCGGTTATTACATAATTAAAAAATGCACCTCACCATCAATACCATCCAACCCCAAACAAGGGAAAAGCCAAAGGTCAAAGGTATTCTCAAAACAATTTTTCACTTTTCATTTTCCCTACCTCACCACCGTCACCATCCCCCTCTTCTCCCGCACCGCTCCCGAAGGGTTTCCATATTTCACCACATACACGTAACCGCCGATCTGTGCAGGGTTTCCGTTAATGGTTCCATCCCAACCTTTTGAAATATCGTTGCTAAAAAACACCTGCATGCCCCAGCGATCGTAAATATACATGCTGAAGGAGCTTATTTTTTCCGGCAGTGTTACTGGTCGGAATACATCATTTAATCCATCGCCATCGGGCGAAAAGGCGTTGGGCATGGTTAGCGGCACAAAAGCGTAGAGCATTAGTACCGAGTCGGTGGTTTGGCAACCAGCGGGCGTGGTGATGGTAACTTTGTACATGCCTTCGGCGGTTACAAGTATTTGGCTTGTGGTGTCGCCGGTATTCCAAAGGTATTGGTTTGCGGGTTCGCCAGCTACAAGTTGGTGGCGTTCGTCAAAATAGAGGGTGTCGCTGGCGGTTGGAAATTCGGAAACGGGTGTTGGGAAAACCGTTACCATTTTCGCGGAAGTATCGGCACACTGAACGGTGTCGGTTACAATTAGTTCGTAAAGGCCATTATCGCCTAAGGTGGCGGTTTTAAAAATACTTTCCTGGTTGGTGGGGCCGGTCGGCGTTTGCCATTGGTAGCTTAACGGCCCGGTTCCGTTTTCAACAGTTGCTGATACCCAAAGAAATTCGCCTTCGCAAACCGATTGAGCCGGTTCGGGCAGTATTTTCGGCGGGTTGCTGATCAAAATTGTTCCAAGCGTATAATTTACATTCAGCGTATCGCCACCCGGACCAAAAAAATTGCTTACCGCCGGGCTGATATCCCACAGCAACAACGCATTGCCCGGAAGCTGCGAACTGAAAACCAATTGCACCATTTCGGAACTGTCGGGCAGGGTGAGTGGCGTTGTTCCTTTCCAGCGTGTTTGTATTTTGCCACTCGCCGGGAATACCGTTACTTCGAGCGAATCGTCTAATTGCGGAAGTGGGTTGCTGTAGCCGATGCAGGTTACAAATAGCTTATCGTAATTCAGCATGGTTTCGAACGATTGTACATCCTTGAAATTGCTAACAACCAGCGGGGCTTTGGCTTCCTTGCCCAGACAGGCAAAACCACTACCGGCAATGGCCGAAAGCACTATGCCTGTTTCATGAGAAACGCTGACTGTAAAAGTGGTATCGCAGCCTGCCGGATTGGTAACTTTTATGGAATAATTGCCTGACGAAAGTCCGGTGAAATGGCCTATGATTTGCGGCGTTGCTCCGTTAAGTGAATACGTTAGCCCAGTACCCAACGCATTTACGGTAATGGTTCCATCGGCATCCGTGCCGGTTTCGGGCGTGGAAGTGACCGAAACAACAGCCGGTGCCGTAAGTTCATCAATTACCAGCGGAACCGGAAATACCGAACTGCATCCGCTCGAATCGCTTACCCAAACGTAATAGGTGCCGCCTGCCAGACCCGCAAAAGCTCCGTTGCCCCATTGCGAAATCGTATCGCTACCTGATTTAACAAAATAATGCAACATGCCACTAAGTCCCGAAACGGCCGTAACCGAAACGGTTCCGTCCTGATTGCCGCAGTACGCAGGAGTAGCCGAAGCGGTATCAATCAATATATTTCCCGCATCGCTGATGGCGTAAGTTGCCACGGTATTGCCGCAGCCAAAGCCATCGGTAATATTAAGTTCGTACAAGCCAATACCCAAGTGGTAAATATCTAATGAATCGCTTATGGGTGAGCCGTTGGCTGTCCATTGGTAAATGTAGGGCGGTTGCCCCGCGATTTGAAGCCCGGTAATTGCACCGGTGGAACCTCCGCAAGTGGTTGGGGCGATATTGAGCAAAGTTTCGTCCAAAGCCGGAGCGGGACGTTGCATTACCTGCATGGTATCGGCATTGTAGCAGCCCAGATCATTTTTTACCCGCACAATGTACGTGCCGGTATCGCTGGCAAGGTAGGTTGGGCTGCCGGGCATTATGGAACCGTTCCAGTAATAACCCGCAAAGCCGCTGCCGGGAGTGAGCGTTACACTTGTATTGGCGCATACCAGCGTATCCGGCCCCAGGTTGGGATAGGGTTTGGGCAGTACTTCCACCTCGCGGCTGGTTTCCTCTATACGGCCATTGGGGTATTTTACATAAGTATAAACCTCGTAAGTACCACCCGCCGAAAAGGTATGCGATGGATTGTGTACCGTGCTGATATTGGCCGCACCGCTGCCCGGATCGCCAAAATCCCAATGAATGCTATCCGGTTCTGGGATAAAACGATGGCGGAAATTAAACGGTACACCAGCACAGAGGCCGCCGGACCAGACGAAGCGGTAGAGTTGTTCCTGCATAAAATTGGGGAAACGACCAGTAGCCGTCGGCCCTCCAAGATAAACAGCGGCAAATTGAAAATCACAACCAGCCCCTCTAACCCATGGCTTGTTTATGACTCCTAACGAATCAGGAAATGTTAGTGATCCTGTTGAATAATCATATCCTCTTGAATATATCTTCCCGTCAGGAGCCAGTTGAAGAAATCCTGCATTCCCTTGAATTACTATTTTGGATTGAAGCAATGCAAGTGAATCAGTTAATGTTAGATCATATTGAAAAATCTGATACCCGTTAGAGCCATCAGACTTTGGAAATGTACAATACAAAAGTTTTGAATCGGGTGATATTTCAATATCGCTCAGATTTTGATTAAGTGCTGCTTCCCTCAATGTATATTTGAAAATTATTGCACCTGTTGAAGTATTAAAATCACAAATTTCAATATCCTCTGTATTCGCATTGGATGACGTTGCAGAAAAGGGACAGAGCAACAGATTACCATTTGGGGAACATCGCATCGATTGTGGAATTGCCGTGCTTGGAAGATATCTTGCCGGACTGAATATTGGAATTAAATCAATTCCAGTTGTTGTAACTTTAAATGAAGCATATTTATCATTATTAAACTTTCTTACAAGCACCCAAAAGTCTACTCCATTAGCATGGCGAAAACCTGTTATTACGCCATTAGCATCATTTCCTGCAGCAATTACAATATCTTTTTGTCCCGTAACAATAGCACCCATTCCGCCATCTAACAACATATCAATTACATTGTAATGTAGACCCCAGAGACCACCATAATGGCTACCAACAGTAAAAAGATAATATTTGGTCTGGGATCCAGGCATTTTTAGTATAAGCGCAGGTTGAGCAGCACCTTTGGAGCCATTCAATCCTGCGCCATTTAACATTACCTGGTGATTTCTATTCCAAACAGTCTCTCCATCAGAGTAAAATAATAGGTTTCCCGAAGTGTCGCTAATACAAGCTGAACTACTCCCGAAAACAACCTGCCCATTTATAGTTGGTATTGGATATCCGGAATTAAATTCAATTCCAACATAATCATCCATATACCAATTATTGGCTGTTCGCTGTGCCCATATTTGTTGGTTGGACATACAAAACATACTCACTAGAAGCCAATGAAAAAACTGTTTACTCATCAAACCATCCTTTTAATCCAAATTTACCACAATGCCAATAGGATCGGGATAACTTGGAAGAGTATATACTATACCATAGCAATTAAATTCAGGTTGGTCTGTAGCTTTTCCCTGACATTCAATTGGTCCGTTTGGCACCCATACTTTAGCTGCCGAAACATAAACTCCCGTTGGCGCGCGTCTTTTTTTTAGACGCGTGACGGTAATTTTATCCTCATTTGGCGTGCTTATTATTTGTTTGGTTAGGTGAAACATAAGCTTTAAATGATAGTAAAGGTAGGAAGAAATAAGAGATAATATAGTTGAGAAAAACCGGAACTGAAATATATCCGTGTCTGCTAATGAGTTTAGTTAAAAACCGGAGACATAAAAAAATATCACATTTCCGATCAGTGGGCTAGTGAAATGGAAAATCAAACAGCAAGTATCTTTATTCCTTCTTTCCGGACTATTTCGTAGAGAGGAGATACACTATCATTCTGAAATTTCTCAATTCCCACTGATAAAGGTTCAATACGTGGGTTGATTTGTGTGGTATAAAGCCAGGGACTGGCAAGGATAATATCGTTGTTGGTATCGAAAACAGAAGAAACGAGAAGCAGATCGATATCGCTGTCAACAGTTGCCTCGTTGCGGGCGTAACTGCCGTAGAGATAGGCTATTTCAACAGGAATTCCTGCCTGTTTCAAAGCTTTCAGATACTTTCTGATTAAGGTTATAACTTCTGCCTGAGACATGTCAACAATTCTTTAGTGCGGATAAGGTAAGCATTTATTATATCAAAAGAGGGCGTTTCAGGTTTATAATCAGGATAACGGCCTTCCAACTGATACTTCATTAACACCGACATGAGAATTCGTTGTGCATCAGTAACTTCGGCCTTGGCTAATTCCTGAATATAAACCAGATTATGCGATTTTGGAGGAACTTCGCCCGTTTCCTTTACCAACAATGCTTTTAAAATTTTCTAGATACTGAGATGACAAAAGAACAATCCATGTATAAATTTTTTGTTGCTAATCAGAATTTCAGCAGTTTCAATGTCGCCTAAAGCTCCTGAATGCCAATATTCAATCTGTTTTTCTACTTCTATCATACTTTTGTTGTTCTAAAAGAAGCAAAATCCAAATCCCGGTTCATTGCAAAGTTAATAATAATTTAGATCACGATCTACGTTTACCAGTTCAAAAAGTGGAATGAAAATTGTCGGATTGTCTATTACGGATTGGAAAGTTGAAAAAAAAATCCGAAATCCGAAATCGCAAATCCGAAATACCCAATCACCTCACCACCGTCACCATTCCCCTCTTTTCCCTCACCGCTCCCGAAGGATTTCCATATTTTACAACATATACGTAACCGCCAATCTGCGCCGGGTTTCCGTTCAGGGTTCCATCCCAGCCTTTCGAAATATCGTTGCTAAAAAACACCTGTTTTCCCCAGCGGTCGTAAATATACATGCTGAATGAGCTTATTTTTTCGGGCAGCGTAACCGGGCGGAACACATCATTCAGCCCATCTCCATCGGGAGTAAAAGCATTGGGCATGGTGAGGGGAACAAAGGCATAGAGCATCAGTACCGAGTCGGTGGTTTGGCAGCCTCCGGCGGTGGTAATGGTTACTTTGTACCAGCCTTCGGCGGTTACAAGTATTTGGTTGATGGTGTCACCGGTACTCCAAAGGTAATGGTTGGCGGGTTCGCCAGCTACAAGTTGGTGGCGTTCGTCGAAATAAAGGGTGTCGCTGGCGATGGGGAATTCGGAAACGGGCGTTGGGAAAACACTTACCATTTTCGCGGAAGTATCGGCGCACTGAACAGTGTCGGTTACAATCAGTTCGTAAAGGCCATTATCGGCTAAGGTGGCGGTTTTAAAAATACTTTCCTGGTTGGTGGGGCCGGTTGGCGTTTGCCATTGGTAGCTTAACGGCCCAGTTCCGTTTTCAACAGTTGCTGATACCCAAAGAAATTCTCCTTCGCAAACCGATTGAGCCGGTTCGGGCAGTATTTTCGGCGGGTTGCTGATCAAAATTGTTCCAAGTGTATAATTTACATTCAGCGTATCGCCACCCGGACCAAAAAAGTTGCTTACCGCCGGGCTGATATCCCACAGCAACAACGCATTGCCCGGAAGCTGCGAGCTAAAAACCAATTGCACCATTTCGGAACTGTCGGGCAGGGTGAGTGGCGTTGTTCCTTTCCAGCGTGTTTGTATTTTGCCACTCGCCGGGAATACCGTTACTTCGAGCGAATCGGCTAATTGCGGAAGTGGGTTGCTGTAGCCGATGCAGGTTACAAATAGCTTATCGTAATTCAGCATGGTTTCGAACGATTGTACATCCTTGAAATTGCTTACCACAAGCGGGGTTTTGGCTTCCTTGCCCAAACAGGCAAAACCACTGCCGGCAATGGCCGAAAGCACTATGCCCGAATCGTGATCGACGGGAACGGTAAAAGTGGTATCGCAGCCTGCCGGGTTGCTAACTTTAATGGAATAATTGCCTGCCGAAAGCCCTGTGAAATGGCCGATGTTTTGCGGCGTTGCGCCATTAAGCGAATAGGTAAGCCCTGCACCCAGCGCATTTACGGTAATGGTTCCATCGGCATCCGTGCCGGTTTCGGGGCTGGAAGTGGCCGAAACAATAACTGGCGCGGTTAACGCATCAATTACCAGCGGAACCGGATATACCGAACTGCATCCGCTCGAATCGCTTACCCAAACGTAATAAGTGCCACCCGCCAAACCGGCAAAAATTCCGTTGCCCCATTGCGAAAGTGTATCGCTGCCGGTTTTTACAAAATACTGCAACATGCTGCCCAGGCCCGAAACTGCCGTAACCGAAACGGTTCCATCAATGTTGCCGCAATAAGCCGGGGTGGCTGTAGCGGTATCAATCAATATATTGCCCGCATCGCTGATGGCGTATGTTGCCACAGTGTTGGTGCAGCCAAAGCCATCGGTAACATTGAGTTCGTACAATCCGATACCGAGGTGGTAAATATCTAATGAATCGCTTATGGGTGAGCCGGTGGCTGTCCATTGGTAAACGTAGGGCGGTTGCCCCGCGATTTGAAGCCCGGTAATGGCACCGGTGGAACCTCCGCAAGTGGTTGGTGCTATATTGAGCAAAGTTTCGTCTAAAGCAGGCGCGGGACGTTGCATTACCTGTATGGTATCGGCATTGTAGCAGCCCAGGTCGTTTTTTACACGCACAATGTAAGTGCCAGTATCGCTGGCAAGGTAGGTTGGGTTGCCTGGCATTATGGAACCATTCCAGTAATAGCCTGCAAAGCCGCTGCCGGGGGTAAGGGTTACGCTTGTATTGGCGCACACCATCGTATCCGGACCCAGGTTGGGGTATGGTTTGGGCAGCACTTCCACTTCGCGGCTGGTTTCTTCGATGCGGTCATTGGGGTATTTAACGTAAGTATAAACCTCGTAAGTGCCTCCCGCCGAAAAGGTATGCGAAGGATTATGCAACGTGCTGGTATTGGCCACACCACTGCCCGGATCGCCAAAATCCCAGTGAATGCTATCCGGCTCAGGGATAAAACGATGGCGGAATTTAAAGGGAACTCCGGCGCAAAGGCCACCGGACCAGACGAAGCGGTAGAGGAGGTCCTGGGGGAAGTTGGGGAGAGATCCTTCAAATGACCGCCCTCCAAGCCATATAGAATTTGTCTGCATGTTACAGGCACTCCCTTTTTTCCATGGTTCAGTAATCACATTTAAGTAAGAAGAAGGGAAGTTATCAATACCCATTGCGTATATTTTGCCATCACTTGCTAATTGCATTAAACCTCTAGTAGAATTGACTGAACCAAATCGGGCAAAAATTACTTTGGATTGAAAAAATTGAAGAGAATCCAAATTATTCAATTCATATTGGGCCATATCTAGTGTGTCACTTCCAGAAAAAGGTGCAAAATACTCCACGTATAAAAATTTTGAATCGGGTGAATATTCAATCCCTTTATTATGCTCTCCCCAGATACCGAAAACAAATTTAGGTTCAACTTGTCCTGTAGTACTATTGAAGCTATTCATTTCAAGATCATATTCAATTGCAGGGGATGCACAAAAAAATGATGTAATCAACAAGGATCGGTCTGGCGATGCTTTCATCTGCCCACTGTTCAAATTCCCTGTAGAAAAAAATCTTGTAGGGCTTATTACAGGTGTTGTGTTTAAACCATTTGAAGTAAGAAGAAAAGAAGCATAATTGTCATTGTTTAAACGACGGACGATTAGCCACCAATCCTTATCATTGTGATGTCGAACTGCTGTCAAAAAAATATTTGCATCGGAAGCAGCCGTCACTGACTTATTTTTTTCAGTGACGACTCCTAAACCTCCATCAAGGTTCATATCTACAATTGTGTACTTCAAGCCTCTAGGAGAGTTCCTGCTTCCAACAGTAAAAACATAGAAGATGTTATTGCTTTGGGGTAATGGAAGTATAATAGCGGCCTGAGTTGCTTGCATATTTCCGCCTATATTATCACCATTTAACATAACCTGGTGAAGACTATTCCAGATGGATTCACCATTAGTATAAAACATAATTAATCCATTAGTATCACTATAGCAAGCAGTTCCACCTCCCCAAGAAGTTGAAGCACCATTATAAAGCGCAATAGGATCACCTGAATTAAATGCCACTCCTGCATGTTCCCCAAAATACCAATTGTTTGTTTCATTCTGAGAATGCGCAATAGAGAACATCAGAACCAAAATAGTAAGGCAAATTGTCCACTTATTTTTCATCTGGAATTTAAGATCAATCAATGTCCACTGGACTGAATTTCGCAAGGGAACTAATTTAAAATAATTTCAGAAATTTGTGTCACTTTACCCGCTATATCATCACATCTCTTATAACTGCTTTCTGCATGCCCTTGACAAAGTACAGCACCATCTGATACTCTAATTTTCCTAACAATCACATAGATTTTGAAAATAGGATCTTCTTCATCAAATGTGCAAAACTGAGTCAAATCAACACAAATAGCATTAGGTAAACCTGTGCTTTTTTGAACAGTTGTATTGAAGACCCATGTGCCAGTATCAGAGTTCCATACTTTGACCGTTACAGCATAGATTGCGTTTTGATCAGGAGTAACACAAGAACCACTCCATGAAACACAAACTTGCGCCCAAGGATCAGCGTTCGAATTGAAAGCAATCAGAATCGTAGGATTGCAGTAAATATTAGCTTTTTCATTTAAATTAGTTTTTAGTGTTTATAATAGGTTAGTTATGACATTATGAACCGAATAAACACTAAAACCTAAGGTGGATGATCGTCTTCCCTTTGCCGATAATTATCGGCATCAAATATAAGCGTGTGTGTGTGTGTGTGTCAATGGTAAAAGGCATAATTATGGTTATTGAATGAGGATACTAATGGTAAAACAGGTACAAATATAGTTCAAAATGAGGCTAAAATTACCGGCCAAAAGAAAAATAATCAAGTGCTAATCTTATGATATATAAATCTTTAAACATATAACTCCTGATTCACTATAGGCATCAACCAGAAAAATGAGGTCAAAAGGAAAAGGGAAAAAGGCAAAGGTCAAAGGGTTGCGGATTGCGGATGTCGGATTGTGGATTGCGGATTGCGCCCAATCGTAAATCGTAGATCAAAAGTCGTACATCAGCAAAGCACATATTTATACTGAAAAACATACGGCTTAGCACACCTTTGCCTTTTGACCTTTGCATTTTTGACTTTTAACTTCACATTACCGAACCACCGTCACCCTCCAGCAAAAATAAGGTCAAAGGTCAAAGGGAAAAAGGCAAAGGTCAAAGGTTTGCTGATTGGATTGCGGATTGCGGACACAATCGTAAATCATCCTTCGTACAACTACTATGAGCAAGTTGTTTTCCGAAAAATCTACTGGTGCACACACCTTTGCCTTTTGACCTTTGCATTTTGACTTTTGACCTTTACCTAACCACCGTCACCATCCCCCTTTTCTCCCTCACCGCTCCCGAAGGATTTCCATATTTCACCACATATACATAGCCGCCGATCTGCGCGGGGTTTCCGGTTATAGTTCCATCCCAGCCTTGTGAAATATCGTTGCTAAAAAACACTTGCTGTCCCCAGCGGTCGTAAACGTACATGCTGAATGTGCTTATTTTTTCGGGTAGTGTTACGGGGCGGAAAACATCGTTCAATCCATCTCCATCGGGCGAAAAGGCGTTAGGCATGTTGAAAGGTGCAAAAGAGTAAAGCATCATTACCGAGTCGGTGGTTTGGCAACCTTCGGGCGTGGTGATGGTAACTTTGTACATGCCTTCGGCGGTTACAAAGATGCTGCTGGTGGTGTCGCCGGTATTCCATAGGTATTGGTTGGCGGGTTCACCAGCTATAAGTTCGTGGCGCTCGTCGAAATAGAGGGTATCGGTTTGGGTTGGGAATTCTGAAACAGGCGTGGGATTTATACTTACATCGGCAGTGTAAGTGCTGGCGCAATGGTTGGTATCGCTCAGTGTCAGGGTGTAAGTTCCTGCATTTTTCTGTGTAGCATTTGAAAGGAAGGTAAGCGGATTTGTATCCGTGAAACAATTAGGGCCGGACCATTGGTACTCCCGTTGGCGCGCGTCTTTTTTTAGACGCGTGACGGTAAATTTTATCCTCATTCGGCGTGCTTATTATTTGTTTGGTTAGGTGAAACATAAGCTTTAAATGATAGTAAAGGTAGGAAGAAATAAGAGATAATATAGTTGAGAAAAACCGGAAATAAAATATATCCGTGTCTGCTAATAGGTTTAGTTTAAAACCGGAGACATAAAAAAATATCACTTTTCCGATCAGTGGGCTTGTGAAATGGAAAATCAAACAGCAAGTATCTTTATTCCTTCTTTCCGGACTATTTCGTAGAGAGGAGATACACTATCATTCTGAAATTTCTCAATTCCCACTGATAAAGGTTCAATACGTGGGTCGATTTGTGTGGTATAAAGCCAGGGACTGGCAAGGATAATATCGTTGTTGGTATCGAAAACAGAAGAAACGAGAAGCAGATCGATATCGCTGTCAACAGTTGCCTCGTTGCGGGCGTAACTACCGCAGAGATAGGCTATTTCGACAGGAATTCCTGCCTGTTTCAAAGCTTTCAGATACTTTCTGATTAAGGTTATAACTTCTGCCTGAGACATATCAATAAATCTTTAGTGCTGGTAAGGTAAGCATTTATTATGTCAAAAGAGGGCGTTTCGGGTTTATAATCAGGATAACGGCCTTCCAACTGGTACTTCATCAGCACTGACATGAGTACTCTTTGTTCATTAGTAACCTCAACTTGAGCTAATTACTGAATATAAACCAGATTATGCGATTTTGGAGGAACTTCGCCCGTTTGCTTTACCAACAATGCCTTTAAAATTTTCTTGATACTGAGATGACAAAAGAACAATCCATGTATAAATTTTTTGTTACTAATCGTAATTTCAGCAGTTTCAATGTCGCTTAAAGCTCCTGATCGCCAATATTCAATCTGTTTTTCTACATCCATCATACTTTTCTTGTTATAAAAGAAGCAAAATCCAAATTCCTGTTCATTGCAAAGTTAATAATAATTTGGACTATGATTTACGGTTACTATTTCAACAAATAAAATTGAGGAGAGAGATTAAGTGCGAACTTTGACACACACACCGTCAGTTCCGGTTTCAACTGCTGGCACTCGTCTTTAATCCAATAGTCAGGGCGCGACTTAAAGTCGCACTTTTTAATGATTTTATACCCTTTCATTTTGATTGATGCAATATGCTCATATTCTGCTATTAAGGACTTAAAAATTCCCTGAAATTTTCTCGTGTAATACAATTATTAATACTCTTGTACGTTTCCGAAAATGTTAAAGGAAGCCGTTTCGATTGTTTCGCATTCCACTTGAATTCAAAGCCATATACAGTTCCATTTTCTTCTTCCACATAATCAACTTCCTGTTGCTGCTTTGTGCGCCAGAAGTAGGTATTTCGAGTTAACTTATTGTAATTAAGCAACTTTTTTCGTTCGCTCACCAGGAAGTTTTCCCAGAGTGCGCCTATATCCCGACGAATGGAAACAGGTTGCAACTGACCGATAACGGCATTTCGTATTCCATTGTCATAAAAATATATTTTCCGACCCGATTTTATTTCATTTCTAAGGTTACTACTGAATGATGGCAATCGGAAAACAACAAAGGCTTTTTCAAGAATATCGATATAATTGGCGACCGTCTTAGGATCCATTCCGCTAATTTCGGCAACTTCTGAATATACAACCTCGCTACCAACCTGCCATGCCAATGCTTGAACCAGTTTCTGGATAGCATCTGGTTTCTTGATATTAGCGAACATTAAGATGTCCTTATACAAATAACTTTCAGTCAGCTCTTTGAGAATGTTTCCCTGATCGAGGGGATTAAGCAGAACATCGGGATAAAAACCAAAAACCAGCCGGTTTTCCAAATCCTGCTCCGCTTTCACAAATCCACTGTAGTTTTGCCACTCATTCCAACTTATTGGCCACAGGAAAAACGTCCATTTCCGGCCAGTGAGTGGCTCATGGGTCTGGTTCATCAGTTCAAAAGAAGATGACCCGCTCAGGATTAGTTGTATTTGTGGCATCTGCTCAACAATAATTTTGGCTGTTAATCCAATGTCATTAACCCTCTGGCTTTCGTCAATGAAAACAATCTGATTGGTTCCGATAATTTGTTTTAACTGCTCTGTATTTGGCCTGTCGAGCAACCGTTGAATGGTAGGATCATCTCCATCAAGAAACAAAACATCCTTTGTTTCACTCAAAATGTGTTTGATAAGCGTGGTTTTCCCAACCTGACGAGGTCCGGTTATAATAATGGCTTTCCCTGAGAAAAGACGATTATTTATCTGCGGGTTTAAGGTTCTATCTATCATACTATCAGGAATAACTACAAATATACAATTTTTATCAATTCCTGTATAGTTATATTATTTCAGGAACTAACTCCCGAATAGTTGCAGTTTTATGGGGTTACATTGGATTGGGGATTGGGGCATCTCGGCTACGCTCGATGTAAAATTGAGGATTGCGGATTGTGCCCAATCGTAAATCGTAAATCAAAAGTCGTACATCAGCAAAGCACATACTTTTCCTGAAAAACATACGGTTTAGCACACCTTTGACTTTTGCATTTTGCATTTTAACTTTACATCACCGCACCACAATAACCATCCCCCTCTTCTCCCTCACCACTCCCGAAGGATTTCCATATTTCACCACATACACGTATCCGCCGATCTGCGCGGGGTTTCCATATATAGTTCCATCCCAACCATGTTGTATATTATTGATAAAAAATACCTGCTGCCCCCAGCGATCGTAAACGTACATGCTGAAGGTGCTTATCTTTTCGGGTAGTGTTACGGGGCGGAACACATCGTTCAACCCATCGCCATTGGGCGAAAATGCATTGGGCATGGTGAAGGGCACGAAATCATTTTCGCGTTTTAGGCCGCCTTTTGGAGCCTCTTTTATTTCACGCCCAATAAGATGTTCATCCCTCTTTCCCTTTCAAGATCGTTGTTATCGAGTATAAGTTCGCCAGTTTCCTTGTTGTCGCGAAAAAGGTTACAACTATGTAATATCTTATCAACCAGCGTTGTTTTACCATGGTCGACGTGGGCAATAATGGCAATGTTTCGAATGCTTTGCATGAAGTTTTTGCTTGTGAAAAAGGGTGCAACGGTAGGCTAAATTTGCAGGTGAAATACATATATATGAATTTGAAGATGAAGAGAATACAAAATCCATTTATTATCTTATTTGTCTTTTTAAATCATCTGCCTACTTAAGTATTCACTAACCTAAATTATCGCTAAATTTGCACCTTTCTAAATAATCGAAAATGAAAATTTCATATAATTGGCTTAAAGAATATATAAAAGTCAGCCTTAATCCTGTTGAAGTAGCAAGAATACTTACCGATTGCGGACTCGAGATTGAAGCTATTGAGGAATTCGAATCGATTAAAGGCGGACTGAAAGGGATAGTTATAGGCAAGGTTTTGTCAACACAACGCCACCCGAATGCTGATAAGCTCACTTGCTGCAAGGTTGATGTTGGTGAAGCTAAAGTGTTGGATATCGTTTGTGGCGCTCCCAATGTTGCAGCAGGTCAGCATGTGCCGGTTGCTACTATCGGGTCTGTTATTCATAAAGGGGATGAGTCCTTTACAATAAAGGCAGGCAAACTTCGCGGCGAACCCAGTGATGGGATGATATGTGCTGAAGATGAACTTGGACTTGGCGATTCACACGACGGTATAATGGTGCTGGATAATAATACTGTTGTCGGATCCCCGGCATCGGAATATTTTGGAGTTGAGTCAGATACCATATTTGAAGTAGCAATTACACCTAACCGTGCTGATGCCACCTCACACATCGGAGTTGCCCGCGATCTGGCAGCCGCAATCAACAACCGTGAAAAACAATATGAAAAAGTCACCCTTTCAATTCCGTCAGTCGCCCATTTTAAAATTGATAACAATACACTTCCTGTCACTGTTAGTATCGAAAACCCTGAAGCTTGTGCCCGTTATTCCGGAATCACCTTCAGTGGTATACAGGTAAAGGAATCCCCGGCCTGGCTCTGCGACAGGCTGAAAGCGGTTGGCTTGCGCCCGATAAATAATATTGTTGACATTACAAATTATGTACTGATGGAAACCGGGCAGCCGTTGCATGCATTTGATGCTGCTTACATAACCGGGAAGAAGGTAATTGTAAAAAAAATGACTTCCGGTACAAAGTTCGTCACTCTTGATGAATTGGAACGCAGCCTCAGTGGTGATGATCTCATGATCTGCAATTCAACCGAAGCCATGTGTATAGCCGGTGTATTCGGAGGAGCAAAATCAGGTGTAAGTGCGAAAACTACATCCATATTTCTCGAAAGCGCTTATTTCGATGGTACTCATGTGCGCAAGACGTCTAAACTTCACGGATTAAAGACAGATGCTTCGTTTCGTTTCGAACGTGGCACCGATCCGAACATCACCGTTTATGCGCTGAAGCGTGCTGCTTTGCTGATAAAAGAACTGGCAGGCGGAACAATTTCATCGGAAATTGTCGATGTTTACCCTATTCCGGTTGAGAATTTTAAGGTTGAGGTTTCCTATAACCGGATAAATGCCCTGATCGGACAACTGATAGATAAGGATACCGTTAAAAATATCCTCAAATCGCTGGAAATTGTAATACTTTCGGAAAATGAAGAGGGATTGCAGCTTTCGGTTCCGCCTTTTAAGGTTGATGTTACCCGTGAAGCTGACATAGTCGAAGAGATCCTTCGTATTTACGGATACAACAATATCGATTTGAGCGAATCCTTGCAGTCATCGCTTTCTTATAGCCGCAAGCCTGATCCTGAAAGACTACAGCAGAAGATTGCTGATTTCCTGAGTAACAATGGTTTCAACGAGATACTTACCAATTCATTGACTAGTTCGGCTTATTATGAAAAATCTGAGGTTTTCAATTTCGATACATGCGTTAAGATTCTGAATCCGTTAAGCAGTGAGTTGGGTGTAATGCGTCAGAGTTTACTTTTTAGCGGGCTCGAAAGTATTTCGTACAACCTGAACCGCCGCATGTCTGACCTTAAATTCTATGAATCTGGCAATGTCTACAATTATATTCCTGCGCAGTCGGAGAACAATGATGTCACCAAAAAGTATAGTGAAAAGAAGAAACTAGCCATTTTTATGACTGGCAATCAGCAGGGTGAAAGTTGGTATATGCCTGCTGGTCATACGGATTATCATTTCCTTAAATCGTTTGTCTTTGCTACACTTCGTATGACCGGAATCAATTTTCAAAAACTGTCGGCGGGAGAAATTGAAATGCGCATGTTTGCCGAAGGTGAAACCTTGAGTATTAACAACAGGCAACTGCTGAGCATTGGACGGTTGAGTGCATCCATTCTGAAACAATTTGATATCAAACAGGATGTGTTTTATGCCGAAGTTGACTGGAGTACTTTACTTATGCAGGTAAAACCTGATGGAGTTAAGTTCAGCGAAATTTCCCGCTTTCCAGAAGTTCGCCGCGACCTGGCGCTTTTACTCGATAAGACAGTTAAGTTTTCGGATATTGAAGCCCTTGCAAACCGCAATGGCAAAGGAATTCTCCGCTCAGTAAACCTGTTCGATGTATATGAAGGAGAAAAAATTGAAGCAGGAAAGAAATCATATGCGGTTAGTTTCACTATGCAGGATGATCATAAAACCTTGACTGATAGTGATATTGAGAAACTGATGAAGCGGCTGACCGAAGTCTTCGAAAAAGAGTTGGGCGCAGTGATCAGGAGATAATTACTTTGATTTTACTGATTAATGAAAAACCGGGATTTATTCCGGTTTTTTAGTTTAATCACCTTTAAGATATTGATATCATCAGTTTTTTTCTTCTAATAGAAAGTTGAGTGGTTAAATAAGTGAGACTTTAGTTTTGAGAAACAAAACTATTTAGTCGAACTGATCCGGAGCGATCCCGATGGTTATCGGGATGAGGGTTCTCTTGGGTTATATTCCCCGCTCTTTGGAGCGAATTTGAATTCAATTCTGCCAGGATTCATCTCCAGCTTGCTGCGATGAACATTATTTCATTTATTTGGTTCCGGGATAAAGAACATGAAAAAATACCACTTTCATTCAAAAAAAATAAATCCTGCAACATAAATTATTTCATTTTTATACACAACTCTCCCTATGCATTGCCATTTTGTCAGCAATACTGCCAAAAAACGTTAACAAGATAAAATATTTTACACAAATAGCATTAACTTTGCATTGTAATAGCCACAAAAGCCTGTAATGAAGATGGATATACTTTCAGTAAAGCAACGATTTGGTATCATAGGCAACTCGCCCCTTCTGGACAGGGCTATAGATATTGCCAGGCAGGTAGCGCCAACAGATTTAAGCGTATTGATAACGGGGGAGAGCGGGGTAGGGAAGGAAATATTTCCGCAGATCATTCATCATCTGAGTTCCCGTAAACATGGTTCATATATTGCTGTGAATTGTGGCGCAATTCCCGAAGGAACTATTGATTCGGAACTTTTTGGTCATGAGAAAGGCTCTTTTACGGGTGCGCACGAAGCGCGAAAAGGATATTTCGAGGTGGCTAATGGCGGCACCATTTTTCTGGATGAAATTGCTGAGCTGCCTCTTTCAACCCAGGTGCGCTTACTCAGGGTGCTCGAGTCGGGCGAGTTCTTTAAAGTAGGCTCTTCTAAAAGTCAGAAAACGGATGTACGCGTGGTGGCTGCTACCAATGTTGAGGTGCAGTTGGCTATTGATCATGGAAAATTCAGGCAGGATTTATTCTACAGGTTGAATTCAGTGCCTATTGCCGTGCCTGCTTTGCGTGAGCGCAAAGAAGATATCCTTCTGTTATTCCGAAAGTTTGCTTCCGATTTCGCCGAGAAATACCGCATGCCTGTGCTTGAACTCGACGAAGAAGCCAAACAGATCATGATGAGTTACCGCTGGACAGGCAATATCAGGCAACTCAAAAATTTTACAGAACAGATTTCAATTATTGAACGCAACCGTAATATATCGGCGGCAACTTTGCAGCACTATCTTCCTGAAACAACACGCCGCGATCTGCCGGTGCTGTTTAAAGATTCGCACAAAGGCAATGAAATGTCGGAAAGAGAATTATTGTATAAAGTACTTTTCGATATGCGTCGCGATATGACTGACCTCAAGAAATTAGTTGGAGAAATCATTGGTCACGATGAGGTGGCGAGTCATTTCAACAAAGCTTCGGCTCATGTTCCGGATCATTACATAAATGAACCTCAGCGGCAGGAAAGCAACAGGGTTGTTGTTCATGACAGAAATCAAACTGTTGATGATGAACAATTTGTTCATGGTGAAATTATGGAGGAATCGCTTTCTTTACAGGAACGTGAACTGGAACTGATTCGCCGGGCACTGGATAAACACGAAGGCCGCCGCCGCAATGCAGCAAAAGAACTTGGAATTTCAGAACGAACATTATACCGTAAGATAAGGGAATATGGGATCAAAGGATAATAATCGTTCAGGAAGAAAGCTTTCGACAAGGAGACTGATGGTACCGGTTTCTTTACTTTTATCAGTTCTTACCATCTTTTTAGTTCAGGGATGCAGCTATTCATTTACCGGAGCAAGTATTTCACCGAATGTCAAAACCATTTCAATAGGTTACCTCCCGAATAATGCGTTGCTGGTCCAACCTACACTCAGCCGTAAGCTAACCGAAACTATAAGGGATAAGTTTACCAGCCAGTCGAGCCTTTCTCTAACCAGCTCAAATGGAGACCTTAATATCGAAGGCGAAATTACGGGATATACTACCGAACCTGTTGCTATTACCGGTAATCAGCAAGGTGCATTGCAACGGCTAAATATTAAAGTAAACATTCGTTTTACAAATAAGCTGGACCCAAAGCAGGATTTTGAAACCAGTTTTTCCCGATTCCAGGACTATGATGCAAAGCAACAGCTTTCGGCTGTGGAAGGTGCATTAATTGATCTTATCTGCGATGAACTGGCGCAGGATATTTTTAATAAAGCAGTTGTGAACTGGTAGTTACTATGCATGCTCAAAGTTTAAATTTAATACTTAATAAAATAAGGATCAGGATTCACAAAACAAGAAAGAAAACTAGTACTTACTGATAAAAAGCCATTTACTTTTAATAGCTACCGACTGAAACTATATCTGACTGAGCGAATATTTGAATAAGAGTAGAGAATATCCGCCATTCCATCCTTTACCTCTGAACCTGTTTATGACACCTGAAACTTTTAACCGATATCTGAAAGATCCGTCGCAGCTGGACAGCCGGACAGTAGATGAAATGTGGATGCTGGTTAAGGAGTATCCTTATTTTCAGGTTGCCCGGATGATGCTTGCAAGGAACCTTTACAATATAGGGCACGAGGCTTATCCACTCTCTCTCCGTCTGGCTGCAGCATATGCCGGGAACAGGAGTAAGCTGAAAATTCTTATTGAAGGAAATCCTTTACAAACAAAGGAAGCTGCCCAGGATGAAAAGCGTTCTGAAATCCTACATGAGTCACAGTCAGATCCAATTGAAGCTGAAATACTTTCCGGAAAACCTGAGAGTGTTGAAATTGAAAATAAAGGCTTATCTGATCCTATAGGTTTTATACTTGCCGGTGGTTCTCAGAAAGCTGAGCCCGAAGTACTGGCGGGAAAGCCAGTTCAGGACAACCTGAATGCAGAAAATGAGATCATTCCGGACGTAAACCGGATAACAGAGCCGGAATTAAACAAAAGTATCCACAATCCGTTGATTGAAAATATCTTTGCAAGATTGAGTGAGGTGCAAATAACTGAACCGGAAACAACTGATGCTAACCAGGGTGATGCAGAATCAAAAGAAAGTGAAGTTTCATCTGAAAATTTAACGTCACGTAATAAGTTGGTTGATAAATTTATACGCGAGGAACCACGTATAAGTACTCCAAGGAGGGAATTTTATAAGCCCGAGGATAATGCAAGGCAAAGTACATGTCTTCCTGAGGATTTAGTAAGTGAAACATTGGCAAAGATTTACGAGCAACAAGGCCTTTACCAAATGGCTGTGAAAATTTATGAAAAACTCATGTTGCTTATTCCCGAAAAAAGTAGTTACTTTGCAGCCCAAATTAATGAAATAGATAAAAAACGTAAATAACACATATTTAACTACATAAAAACAAGAGAGTATGAATGCTTTTATTTTTGTTTCTGTTTTGATCCTGATCGCTTGCGTGCTCATGGTACTTGTTGTATTGGTTCAAAACTCAAAAGGTGGTGGATTGGCATCAAATTTTTCATCATCCAACCAATATATGGGTGTTCGTAAGACGGCTGATTTTCTTGAAAAATTTACCTGGGGACTGGCAGTTACCATTTTAGTTCTAAGCCTGTTTTCGATAGCTGTAATTCCACGCGGAACCAGCAAACAGGGTACTTCTGATACTGAACTTCGTCAGAATATTGATGAAAATGCTCAACCTGTTCAGGATTTCCAGACTCCTCCTAAGGAAGAGAAATAATAGCCGGGAAAGAATTATTTTATCGAATGTCAGAATGTCACGTGCATTCTGACATTCTTTTTTTTTGTCTGACTCCTTAAATCCTGAAAACCCTTCTTAATTGCTGATTATTGATTGTTAATCCGTTTATTATCAGTATTATATATTGCATTTGCAAATGTTGCTATGTAATGCCATTCTGTAGTTTGGCACGAATTATGACAATACCAATTTCATTAAAAGTAAATTATTTAATCGTTTAACATAAAAATCAAGAAAAAAACATGGCACAGGTAAATGTAAAGCCTTTGGCCGACCGAGTATTGGTTGAGCCGGCAGCAGCCGAACAAAAAACAGCAGGTGGTATTATTATACCCGATACAGCTAAAGAAAAACCACAGAAAGGCACCGTTGTAGCCATTGGAAATGGTAAAAAAGATGAGCCACTCACAGTTAAAGTAGGTGATCAGGTATTATACGGTAAGTATTCAGGTACTGAGATCTCTGTAGAAGGCAAAGATTATCTGATTATGCGTGAAAGCGATATTCTGGCTGTGATATAATTATTAATCTAAAAAATACTATAGATATGAAAGGCAAAGAAATAATTTTCGAAAGTGAAGCCCGCGATCGTATGAAAAAGGGCGTGGATGCTTTGGCAAATGCAGTTAAAGTCACCCTGGGCCCAAAAGGTCGTAATGTCATTATAGAGAAAACCTATGGAGCTCCCCAGATCACAAAGGATGGAGTTACCGTGGCTAAGGAAATTGAAATGAAAGACCCTGTTGAAAATATGGGTGCTCAAATGGTAAAGGAAGTAGCTTCAAAAACTGCTGATGTAGCTGGTGATGGTACTACTACAGCTACTGTTCTGGCCCAATCAATTATCACTACAGGATTGAAAAACGTTACTGCTGGTGCAAATCCGATGGATCTGAAACGTGGTATTGAACAAGCTGTTGCTCTTGTTGTTGCTGATCTGAAAAAACAATCAGTTGAAGTTGGCGACAGCATCGAGAAAATTCAGCAGATCGCAACAGTTTCGGCTAATAACGATCAAACCATTGGTAAACTGCTGGCTGAAGCAATGGAAAAAGTTTCGAAAGAAGGTGTAATTACCATTGAAGAAGCAAAAGGTCTGGAAACAACCGTAAAAGTTGTCGAAGGTATGCAGTTCGATCGTGGTTATATTTCGCCTTATTTTGTTACAGATGCTGAGAAAATGGAAGTTGTTTTCGAAAATCCGTACATCCTTATACACGATAAGAAAATAAGCAGCATGAAGGATTTGCTTCCTGTTCTGGAAAAAGCAGTTCAAACCGGACGTCCTTTGCTTATTATTGCTGAAGATGTTGATGGAGAAGCACTTGCAACCCTGGTTGTGAATAAAATCCGTGGCTCACTTAAGATTGTTGCCGTAAAAGCTCCCGGATTTGGTGATCGCCGTAAGGAAATGCTTCAGGATATTGCTATACTGACCGGTGGAACTGTAATTTCGGAAGAACAAGGTTATCGTCTGGAAGATGCTGACCTCAGCTACCTTGGACAAGCTGAAAAAATAAATATCGACAAGGACAATACTACTATAGTAAGTGGTAAAGGTTCATCAGAGGGTATTGTAGCACGTGTAAGTCAGATAAAAGCTCAGATTGAAACTACTACATCCGATTACGATCGCGAAAAACTGCAGGAACGTCTGGCTAAATTAAGCGGAGGAGTTGCAGTAATCTATGTTGGCGCTGCCAGCGAGATCGAAATGAAAGAGAAAAAAGACCGTTTTGTTGATGCTTTGCATGCTACCCGGGCTGCTATTGAAGAAGGAACAATTCCTGGTGGTGGCGTTGCTTACATACGTGCTATTAAAGTACTCGATAATGTAAAGACTGAAAACCAGGACGAAGAACTTGGTGTTAAGATTGTAAAACGTGCGCTCGAAGAACCACTGCGCCAGATTGTTGCCAATGCAGGATTCGAAGGTTCCATCATTGTTCAGAAAGTAAAAGACGGAAAGGATGATTTCGGATTCAACGCTCGTACCGAGGTATACGAAAAACTTTATACTTCAGGCGTAATCGACCCGACTAAGGTTGCACGTGTAGCGCTGGAAAATGCAGCTTCAATTGCCGGAATGTTGCTCACCACCGAGTGTGTGATTTTCGAACCTAAAGACGATAAAGAACCTGCTATGCCAAATCCTGGTATGGGCGGAATGGGTGGAATGTACTAAGATTCACTTTCATTTATAAATGCTACTCAAAGCCTCGCTTCGGCGGGGCTTTGGCATTTAAGAGAAAGTCAGGTGTTCCATGTTAAAAGGTACCAGTCAAAACAAGAAAAGCAACTCCTCTCCCTTGAAAGCAATCGGCCCGCATAAACACGTCCCAATACTTTTCCCTGTTCATATCCGACCAATGGATCTGAGCCCTGCGATATTGATAAGTCTGTATCTGGCTAACAATTACCAGGATTACAATAATACCGGTAAATATTTTTTTAAACGCTGGTTGATTGATGTTTTGCGTAGCCATTGCAAGAAGGAAAGCAAAAAAAAGGTAAAAATCGATTATTGTACGTTGGGAAAAACTTCCGCCGTAAAACCACATATGCCAGGATGAGAAAATATGTACCAGTAGCAGGCAGGTAAGCATAGTAGCCTTTTGCATCCGCTTCGATAATGCCGGTTCTGTACTCTTTTTTAAAGGAGGTGTTACTGATAGTCCAGAACACTAATAGGATAATCAGCCAGGTTACAATTACCGGCCAGGAGAAAGTTTGGTGTTTAAATTTATTGAACATTAGCATCAGGACAAAAATTGCTGATATAACTTATTTCCTTATCGTAAAGATATGTTTTACCGCGATTCAGGCACTATTTTTTCGTTGATGTACTCACAGGGCATTCATTTTTTGAAATACTAAATTTGTAGTGTTGAAATCGTGATAATATATTTTTAAGAAATAAGAAGCCTGAACCCCTCGATAATTTAAGTAAAGTATAGAATCTAATTATATTTGATAAGTCTGCCGGCTCCGGATACTGAACCTGAGATTTCTGTAGGATTTCCCTTGTAATAGATATTTCCAAGGCCTGTAATCTCATATTCAAGGTGATGCCCCACATTGACATAGCAGTCGTTAGTACTTGAATTCCGTATAAACAGGAAATCCGATTTCAGATCAAGGCAGTGAAAAGGGCCATATCCCCCGGAAAAGATAAAATTCACACCCGTTTTACCTCTTATATTCATGTCAACCGATCCATTAATAATACTGAGTTTTGAAGTACCTGTCCTGATAATCAAATCAATATACCCGGAACCACCTGTAGAAGAAACGCTAAGGGAATCTTCGCGTATGGTATCGGTATTGGTAACAGTGCTTGTTGCCTGATACTGTAAATTTAAAAGATGAGGCAAGGTTACGAAGGCTGTTATTTCTTTATCGTATGATCGTACCCAGTTAAAAGTATTGTTATTCCTGATAATCAGCGTACTATCACTTATGGAAGTTTCGATACCCGAAAGAAGGTTTTCGCCTCCTTCGAGTTTTATATTATAGTCGCTGCCTTGAGTTATAACAAGATTGACATCGTCGTTCAGGTATATTTTAGTGAAATTATCATGAACAGGCCTCGTGATTGTAACCATTTTGCCCGTACTTTTTGCAAAATCAAAAAAATGATCCTTTTTACATGACGAAAGCAATACAAGCAAAGATACCAGCAGGGGCATTACTAATCCTGAAGGGAGTTTCATTTTGATCACTGAAGCCTTGCAAGATTGATTTTTCATAATTTGCCACTATAAATCCATGGTAATTTAAACCCTATTCCAATGCCTACAAAATCAGCCTGCCCGAAATGGGTTCGCAAGGTGAGATTTGCGAAAAGCATGTGAGTTATCTGGTACTGAAGGCCTATTTTAAAATAAGTGCTTTGAGGAACGAGTTTACCTCTTAAATAAAATCCCAGACCGAAATTATACGAAAGTTTCGACATGTTGAGTTGGTATACCGGTCCGATGCCAAAACGCAATATTTCGCGGCTGCTATTATATTCTATATTATTAAGTCTGGCAAAATAAAAATCCGATTCGTTGTATGTGAGATCGAATCCAACTCCGGCACTGCTTTTAAACGAAAATTGTTTCATCACATTCCCGAAGAGATTGTATATCATAAAAGTTCGTCCGTATTCACTACCCATATCCTTGTATGCCGCTGTTGCCCCAATTGAGAAATCAATCGATTTGATTTCGGGAAATTCAAAAGTATAAAGAGCCGGAATCAGCTTTTTGCTAAGGTATGTATTCTCTTTACTCAGGCGGTAAGCAAAGGCAAAGTTAATTGAAGGCGTATTGACCCCGTAATTCGGTGTCTTTGTCGAGCCATTGGAGAAATGCATAAGTGCCAGGCCTACTGCAGCATTCATCCTTGGGTTGAAGCGCCAGCGGTATTCAGCCATAAGGTTAATGGCTGCATTCAAATGTGAACCAATAGCAATATACTTGTAATTTTCCAACCTGTCAAAACGCCTGGTCAGGTATCCCAGTCCCAGCCCTAACCTGAAATTAAGTTCATGTTTGTTGTTTCGCAATATGGGATAGTTCACATAAGGGAATACGGCGTTGGCGCTGCCTACAAATTTTGAATTCCCCATTTGTGAATACCAGTATGATATTCCAACGAAAGGATATCCATACATTGCCTGCCAGCGTTCGCGACCGTAAGTTTCCTTACCCAGATTAATCTCGAATGAAGGGAAATGCGCATTGAAAATCTTCATTTCGAGATGATGGTTTATCATAAAACCATACCCTACACGTCCTTCGAGTAAAAGGTTCGAGCCCCATAGCTTATGCTGTGCTACTGCAGGTACTTTTAAAAGTAACAGCATAACAAGAACCAGAGCAATTGTTTTGAGTCTGGAAAGGGGCATGTTTTAGCACGTAATAAAAATGGCCTGTGAAAGGCCATTATGAAAACGCAAATTTACTGCCAATAGTGCAAATGACAAAGCTTTTTTAATTATGAAATCCTTTTTTATGTTAAACCCTGTATTCCGTTGAAAATATTGGATGCTTTCATGGCCTTTAATCTATTTTTATAAGACTTTCTGATTTGAGTTTTCAGTTCCTGAATTACATGTTTGATGCGAAAAATTTCCGATAACAGTAAAAAGACAAAAACCGGCAGATGTTAATCATTTTCAGGTTTTATGAAAAGATGATTTTTATATTTGTTTTTTAGCATGTTTTAATTCTTCAGTCCGCTATCATTTGTCTCTTTTATAATTATAAAAATTAGTCAGGCTGCATATTCCATTCTAAAATTATAATTACTGACTATTACTATTTTAACGATTTTCTTATTGCTTTTAACTGTTTTCTATAACATCCTGCCCATTATTTTCACTAGTTATCAACCTGAAGCCCGGTACTTTTATACAATGCTTACCTTTGACAAAAATAACTGTAATGGATCAACGACTGATTGAATTTGAGCGGCTGCTAAAAATTATGGACGAACTCAGGGCCCAATGCCCCTGGGATAAAGAACAGACTTTTGATTCTTTACGGCATCTAACTATAGAAGAAACATATGAGCTTTCGGATGCCATCCTCGAAAAAGACCTGGGTGAAATCCGGAAGGAACTCGGCGACCTGATGCTTCATATTGTTTTTTATTCAAAGTTAGGTGAAGAGTCAGGATCATTTGGTATAGCAGATGTGTTGAAAGGAATTAACGAAAAGCTGATCAGCCGCCATCCGCATATATATGGAGATGTAAAAGTGACCAGCGCTGAAGACGTGAAGGACAACTGGGAAAAGATAAAACTTACCGAAGGTCGTGAATCAGTTCTCGAAGGTGTTCCAATGTCGCTGCCTGCAATGGTTAAAGCATATCGCATACAGGATAAAGTGCGCGGCGTTGGATTTGATTGGGATAATGTATCGCAGGTATGGGATAAAGTAGAGGAGGAAATAGCCGAATTGAAACACGAATTAGCCAATGGTGCAGATACGCTGCGAACCGAATCAGAATTTGGTGACCTGATGTTTGCCCTGGTAAACTATGCCCGATTTATCGATGTTAATCCTGAAACTGCCCTCGAACGCACCAACCGCAGGTTTATCAACCGATTTAAACATCTCGAAAAAGCTGTAAATGCTGAAGGTAAAAGCCTGCATGATATGACGCTGGCCGAAATGGATGTTTATTGGGATAGAGCAAAAAAAGCATTAAGGGAAAAGTCTAGTTAGCTGTAAGTTTGAATAATCAAATTTGAAGGAAGCCTTAAAATGCAGACCAAATCATTAAAGAAATTTATTTACCTGGCCATAGCGGCAGCCGTTGCTACCATTTCGCTTAAGCTTTTTGCTTATTTTCTTACAGGTTCGGTCGGTTTATTTTCCGATGCACTGGAATCAGTGGTCAATCTGATAGCTGCCATTGTTGCACTTTTTATGATCACCCTGGCCGAAAAGCCTGCTGATGAAGAACATGCTTTTGGTCATAATAAAGCTGAATATTTTTCGAGTGCCATCGAAGGGGGACTGATCGTACTCGCTGCATTCAGCATTATCTGGTCAGCAATACCCCGGATAATTCACCCTCAGCCTCTTGAAAATATTGGGATCGGACTTTTAGTTTCACTGGGTGCTTCATTAATTAATCTTGCCGTCGGAATGATTCTGATTAAAAACGGGCGAAAAAACAATTCGATAACGCTCGAAGCTGATGGGAAACATTTGATGACAGATGTTTATACTTCGGTAGGGGTTATTATCGGCATTGGTATAGTAAAACTTACCGGTTGGCTGGTTTTGGATGGTGTAGTTGCAATTGGGGTGGCTTTGAATATTGTTTGGACCGGGTACCAGCTGATGCGCCGGTCGGCCTTGGGATTGCTGGATTCCAGTTTACCTGAAGCTGACATCTCAATAATCATTAAATCTCTTGATCAATTTAAAGGACAGGATCTTGAATATCATTCACTCATGACAAGGCAGGCCGGACAGCGCAAATTTATTTCGCTTCATGTACTGATGCCCGGGCAGATGACTATTCAGGAAGGCCATGATATTGTTGAGAAAATTGAAAAAAATATTCGCGATCTTTTTGATTCTCCTGTTACGGTTTTTACTCATCTCGAGCCTGTAGAAGATCCTGTTTCGATGCAGGATATAGGCATCGACAGGAAAGATAGTATCATTTGAGAATGTTTAACAAATTGCATAGCAAAAAAGAATATAATCATGCACAGGGTTCAATAATGGCGATCAAACTGGTTTTTCCGTTGAAAGCATTAAGCAAAGCTGCAAAAATCCATTTTAGCATATATGAAGCCATTTTTTTTCATTGCGGGATTCCTGCCGTATGAAATGACGATCAGGGCATTGTTAGCGATTATTTCGCATCTTCAGGCACTTCGTCTGAATTGTTTTTTTTAGTTATCTATTCTTATAAGTAGAACTGTCCTTAAAGGATTCAGTTGATAAAAGAAGAAATAGTATTACACATGTTGGGTTTTTTATCGGTAAAGCAGAATTATTATAAATTATCCGTTAGTACAATCAGTAAATATTTTTACTTACAAATAATCGAAATGATTAAAATTGAAGATAACATAATCAGGTATTGCAATATAATAATCTTCGACAACGTTTATTAATAAAAGATTTACTTCCGAAAAATCTATGTCACTGTCATACAGTTGATTATAGAATTAGAAGAAAAAATAGTTGAGTATTTTAATACTTGAATAAGGTATAATAAGCTGAAGTGAGAATTCTTTTACGGATATTCATGCACATTTGAAGATAATAAATAAAAATTTAGAACAAATCTAAATAGAGCTAATCTGCAAAACTTGTGCTAATGTCATGTAACTTTGATGACAGGCATTTCATCTTCCGCATTCAATTTAATTTCGGAATAAAATAAGTTTCTTTCAATGAACAAAACTGCTCACCGGATCTACCTGATCAGCTTATCAATGATAGTGTTAATTGCTTTGGTGGTTCTTACCAACAAAGGATATTCGTACTATAAAACAAGCATTGAGGAAAGATTTTTCAACCCTGATCATATCATCCTGAAACCCAGTGGAATATGGGGGCATGGTATGGGAATATTAGGATCGTTGTTTATGATTTTGGGTGTTTCAATGTATATGGTCCGAAAAAGGTACCGCATTTTTTCACGTTTGGGAATTTTAAAACACTGGCTCGAATTTCATATTTTTCTCTGCACAATAGGCCCTATTCTGGTACTTTTTCATACTACTTTTAAATTCGGAGGAATAGTAGCAATCAGCTTTTGGAGTATGGTTGCAGTGTTCCTGAGCGGAATCATCGGAAGGTTTATATACATACAAATACCCCGAACCATCGAAGGTCGTGAATTAAGCCTGAATGAAGTCAGGGGAATGAAAAGTGACATAAGCGAAACTTTAAACAATGCAATTCAATTAGATGCTGAAAGCCAAAAGGTAATTGCTGATTCCATCAAAGTAAATGTTGAACTTTACCATTCCAATTTCTTTGTGCGGGCTTTCAGGAAATATCTTGACGACAGGAAGTCCCTGAGAAAGGTAAAGTCAGTTTTGAAAAAGAATATTCTCGAAAAATCACAGCGGAAAGAATTAGTGAAACTCGTGAAAAATGAAATTTCGCTTAATCGCCGGATCGAACGTCTTACCCTTATGCAGAACATGTTTAAGTACTGGCATGTGGCCCATTTGCCGTTTGCATTGGTTATGCTTGTGATCATGGTAATTCATGTAGGAGTAACAATTGTTTTTGGTTACAGGTGGATCTTTTAAGTATGGAAGTACAAATCGAACAAATTGTAATTTATTCTCTGGCCATTCTTTTATGCCTGGTAGTTGTATTAATTTATTTGCGCAAACAAAAGAAAGCATCGAAAAAGGTTGAAGCCAAAATTGCCAGGGCCAAGGAAGAAGGCTTGTATGAGCCAGTATCCCTTCATCCTGTTATTGATGAAAACAGTTGCATACGCACAGGAGCCTGCGTGGCTGCTTGTCCCGAAAAAGATATTATCGGGATAAAAGACGGGAAAGCAACCACAATCAATGCTTCCAAATGCATCGGGCACGGAGCCTGTTTTCATGCTTGCCCTACCCAGGCCATCACCCTGGTAATAGGAACTGAAAAACGGGGTGTTGAGCTACCGCATATCAATCAGAATTTCGAAACCAATGTAAACGGAATTTATATTGCCGGTGAACTTGGAGGTATGGGCCTGATAAAAAATGCCGTTGAGCAGGGCAAGCAAGCAGTTGAGAATATTGCGAAAACTCTGCGTAAGAGTCACCAGGCTACTTACGATCTGGTTATTATTGGTGCAGGACCTGCTGGGATTTCGGCCTCGCTTACTGCTAAAAAACACAATATTAATTTTCTTACCCTCGAACAGGATACACTGGGTGGAACAGTCTTCACCTTTCCAAGGCAAAAAATTGTAATGACATCAGCCATGGATCTACCTCTTTATGGTAAAGTGAAATTATTTGAAACAAGTAAATCTGCTTTACTTGATCTGTGGAATGCAGCACTGCAGAAGAATGAAATAACCATAAGGGAAAACACAAAAGTAGAATCAATAACTCCCGAAAGCGGGTTTTTTAATATCGAAGTACTTTCTGGAGAAATAATCACATCAAAAACGGTATTGCTAACCATTGGCCGGCGTGGAACGCCACGTAAGCTGGGTGTGGAAGGTGAGATACAGGAAAAAGTCGCTTACCGGCTCCTTGAACCGGAAAATATAAGTGGCAAAGATATCATGGTTATAGGAGGAGGCGACTCCGCCATTGAATCAGCTTTATTACTTGCTGACCAGAATAATGTTACCCTCTCATATCGTAACGAAATATTTAACAGGATAAAACCGAAAAATAACGAGAAGATCAAAGACGCTATTGCGACAGGACTTGTTAAAGTGCTTTTTAATACAAATCCGGTACAGATAACCAAGGATTCTGTTATCCTTACTACGAACAAAATGGGTGAAGAACTGAATGTTAAAAATGATCTTGTTTACATTTTTGCCGGTGGCGAACTTCCTATTCAATTCCTGCAGAAGGCTGGGATTCATATCACCAAAAAGTTTGGAGAGGCTGTTTTAAAACACGATAATTAATACTAACCTGGCTCAACTATGAATTTGAAAATCAGACATATTGCTTTTACATTTATGCTTGTGTTCGCTTTCATTGTGCCGGTTTTTGCACAGATATCGCCGGGAGAATTGGCTAAAGTGCATTCGCATCTCGAAGGAATGTCGAATTGCACGCAATGCCATACGCTGGGTGAGAAAGTATCTAACGATAAATGTCTGGCATGCCATACCGAGTTAAAAGTTCGAATTGATCAGCGAAAAGGTTACCACTCATCAGCTCAGGTAAAAGGAAAACAATGTGCAGGATGTCATAACGACCATCATGGATTAACTTTTCAGATCGTAAGGTTCGATAAGGATAAATTTAATCACGACCAGTCCGGGTACAAGTTAACCGGGGCGCACAGCAGGAAAAAATGCGACGATTGCCATAAAACCGATTTTATATCGGATACTAAAATCAAAGCTAAAAAATTCACATACCTTGGCCTGAAAACGGAATGTTTAAACTGTCATGATGATTATCATCAGAAAACACTTTCGAATAATTGTGCCAATTGCCATAACGACGAAAAGTTTAAACCGGCATCAAAATTTGATCACCAGAAAACAAAATTCAAGCTTGCTGGCAAACATGAACTGTTAGCCTGCGCCGATTGTCATAAGACATCTGTGAGAAACGGACAGAAATTCCAGGAGTTCAAAGGTATTAAAGCAACCAATTGTACAAACTGTCATAAAGATCCACATGATAATAAATTTGGACAAAATTGTTCCGAATGCCACAACAACGAATCATTTGCAGTTGTAGGTGGTATAAAGAATTTCGATCACGATAAAACGAGCTTTAAACTGGAAGGCAAGCATCAGAAGGTAGTCTGTAAGTCATGCCACAAAAATAAACTCACCACGCCTTTAAATTACAAACGCTGTACGGATTGTCATACTGATTATCACAATAAACAATTCGCTAAGAACGGAATTTCTCCTGATTGTTCAGCATGCCACAATGTTAAAGGATTTACTGAATTTTCCTATACCATGGAGCAGCACAATGCCGGTGTTTTCCCTCTGAAAGGTGCACATGTTGCAACACCATGTTTTGCCTGTCATAAAAAACAGGAAAAATGGAAATTCAAAGAAATTGGCAAATTATGCAAAGATTGTCATGCGAACATTCACCAGGCCTTTATAGGCGAAAAGTATTACCCGGAATCGAACTGTGAGGTTTGTCACACAATTAGCAGGTGGAATTCAGTTACCTTTGATCATACTAAAACTCAGTTTGAGCTCGAAGGAGCGCACGCAAAGCAAAGTTGCCGCGATTGTCATTTCAATAAAGAAAAGCTTGGACATGCCAGTCAGAAATTCGCTGGATTAGCCACCCATTGCACAAGCTGTCATAAGGATGTGCATGTGCAACAATTTGAAATCAACGGAGTTACGGATTGTAAAAGATGTCATAATTCCGATTCATTCAATCCTGCCTCAAAATTTGATCATAGTATGACTCAATTTTTACTGGATGGGAAACACATCAATGTAGCATGCTCGAAATGCCACAAGGAAGTAACGGAACAGGGAGTAACTTTTATTTTATACAAAATAAAGAATTTCAAATGCGCAGACTGTCATCTTTAATACTGTTGCTGTTGCTTTCAGCATGTCTTTGGGCCCAAAAATCCCCTCACGGGGATAGTTTCAGGGCCAATTGTGACGATTGCCATAAAACAAGTGGCTGGAAAGTTGATTTAAAGACAATTTCTTTCGATCACAATGGAACTAAATTCCCGCTTGTCGGACAGCATCTGGCAGTTGACTGTAAACAGTGTCATACATCCCTTGAATTCGCCAAAGCACAGTCCGAATGCAACGCCTGCCATACCGACATTCACGAACAGACTGTGGGTAATGAATGTGCAAGGTGTCACACTCCGAATTCATGGGTAGTAACAAGCATTACTAAAATCCATCAGCTAAGTCGTTTCCCGCTCATTGGCCCGCATACAATTGCTGATTGCAAAGATTGCCATAAAAACCTGATGCCCTCCGCTTCTTCGAAAGGAACAGCTTCGCTGCTCCGTTTTGACCCGTTGGGAATTGAATGTTTTGATTGTCACAAGAATAATTACACTGCCGCGACCAAACCTAATCATGTACTCCTCAATTACCCGACTAATTGCACCGACTGCCATAATATTAATGCATTTGAATGGAAAGGTGCCGGAATCAACCATAATTTTTTCCCTCTGCAGGAAGGACATTCAAATATTGATTGCTTTACCTGCCATTCTTCTGGGAGCTTCTCAAAAATATCATCTGAATGTGCTACATGTCACCAATCCGATTATAATTCTACTACTAATCCTGATCATACGAATCTTGGATTCCCTACAAATTGTAAAGTTTGCCATTCATTGGCTCCCGGATGGAAACCTGCTGGATACGGGGATCACGATGGCAGTTTTTTCCCGATTTATTCAGGGAAACATAAAGATGAATGGGATAACTGTTCTGATTGCCACACCAACCCCGCTAACTATGCTCAGTATTCTTGTACTGACTGCCACGAACACAGCAATAAATCTGATGTTGACGGCAAGCATGATGGGGTTAACGGCTACACATACAGCAAAACATCCTGTTACGCATGCCATCCCACAGGTTCTGCCGCAGGAAGTTTTGACCATAGCAAATCGAGTTTCCCTTTAACGGGGGCACATACTACAACAGCCTGCACGGATTGTCATACTAGCGGTTATGCCGGAACTCCAAATGTATGTGCCAGCTGTCATATCAATAATTATAATCAAACGATAAATCCCAACCACAAAACAACAGGCAGCAAGTTCAGCGAAGATTGTGCAGCCTGCCATACCACTGTGCCAGGCTGGAAACCTGCTTCATACCCGACACATTCCAATCTCGAAGGAGCTCATATTCCTATTGCCAACGAATGCGCTTCCTGTCACAACGGGAATTATACAGTATTGCCTGCAGTATGTTTTGACTGTCATGCAGCCAACTATTCGCAATCGAATAATCCTTCACATTCAGCAGCTCAGTTTCCTACAACCTGCGCCGATTGTCACTCGCAAGTATCTTGGGCTCCGGCAAATTTTGATCATGATGGGCCTTACTTCCCGATTTATTCGGGAAAACATATAGGTGTATGGAATTCCTGTGCTGATTGTCATACAAATTTATCAGATTATAAAATTTATACCTGCACAAGTACATGCCACCCTCAACCAACTATGGATAATAAACATCAGGGTGTAGGCGGATATCTATACAACAGTCCTGCCTGCTTTGGTTGCCATCCTAACGGTTCGGCACAAGGATTTGATCACACTGGTGCCGGCTTTCCTTTAACAGGCGGTCATGCAACAGCTCAATGTTTAAGTTGCCATGCAAACGGATACAGCGGTACATCAAATATTTGTTCAAGCTGTCATACACCTAATTACAACCAGACAACCAATCCAAATCACACTACTCTTGGGATTTCAAATGATTGTGCTATTTGTCATACTACAAATCCCGGCTGGAATCCGGCTGCCTTCCCGACGCACAACAATTATTATGTTTTGGCTGGCGCACATATTCCTATAGCAAATGAATGCACTACCTGTCACCAAGGTAACTATGTCAACTCCCCGAATACTTGTTTTGGATGCCATGCGAACAATTATAATCAGACAACAAACCCCAATCATACTTCAGCGCAATTTCCTACAACCTGTTCTGACTGTCACACACAATCGGCCTGGTCACCCGCAACGTTTGATCACGATGGTCAATTTTTCCCAATTTATTCAGGCAAGCATAAAAATGAATGGAATAGTTGTGCTGACTGCCATACAAATCCTTCAAATTATTCAGTATTCACCTGCACAACATCATGCCACCCTCAATCAACAATGGATAATAAACATCAGGGTGTTGGCGGATACCAGTACCTGAGTAGCGCATGTTTGGCCTGCCACCCTAATGGATCAGCTGGTAAAATGATGAATAATAGTCTGTTCAGAAATAATTAGTAGCATCATTATGAAACACTTATCTGCTATTTTTTTATTGATCTTTTTGGGATTAAACCTGAGAGGACAAACAATTATTGATTCTAAAGATGGAATAGTCTCATACATAACCTCTCAGAATGTATATGTTAAATTTGAATCTACAGAGCATATTTCGGCTGGGGATACTTTGTTCATATTAAAGGATGCTGTTTACATCCCGGTACTGATTGTAAAGGAACTTTCTTCTATTTCGTGTGTTTGCAAGCCGCTATCTGCAAAACAATTAGAAGTGGCAGACAAGATTACCACAAAGCAGAAAGTAGTAAAACTCAGTAAAGCGGTCGATCTGGCAGATAAACCTGTTGAAAAAGAGGAGATTACAAGTAAAGATACTGCAACTTTGATTAAGGAACAACCTGCAGAAATAAAGCAGAAAATAACCGGACGTGTTTCGCTTTCGTCGTATTCAAATTTTTCTAATGTCTCTGATTTCTCACAACGAATGCGGTATACTTTATCGCTCAATGTGCAGAATATTGGCAACTCGAAGGTATCAGGTGAAACCTACATTTCATTCGTGCATAAAATTAAAGAATGGAGCGAAGTGAAAAATGATATTTTTAACGGTTTGAAAATATATAGCCTGGCACTGAATTATGCTTTTAATAAGAATACAACTATCTGGTTTGGCCGGAGGATTAATCCAAAACTTTCCAATGTCGGGGCAATAGACGGTATCCAGTTCGAATCGAGGTTCAAATCGTTCACTGCCGGTCTTATAGCCGGCACAAGACCCGATTATATGAATTACAGTTTTAATGCCAAACTACTGCAATATGGCGGATATATAGGGCACGACTATAAAACGTCCAATGGCAATATGCAAAGTTCCATAGGTATAGTGGAACAAAAGAACAATGGGAATACTGACCGGCGATTTGCATATTTCCAACATGCAAATTCTCTTCTCACCCATCTTTATTTCTTCGGATCCGTTGAATTTGATTTGTATAATAAAGTATTGAATTCTCAGGATAGCACCTATTCTCAGGATAATAGGCCCAATCTCTCGAACCTGTATGTTTCATTACGGTATAAAGTGATTAAGCAGTTATCGGTATCCATTTCATACAGCGACCGGCAGAATATCATTTATTACGAAACCTATAAAAACTTTATTGATCAACTTCTCGAAGAATCTTCGATGAAAGGATACATGTTGCAGGTAAATTACCATCCCGGGAAGAAAATATCAATTGGAGCAAATGCGGGCTACCGTTTGAGTAAAAAAGATCCCAGGCCTTCGAAAAATCTTTATACTTATTTGACTTACAGTAATTTGCCTTGGCTAAATGCTGCGGCAACTATTTCTGCTACGCTTATGGAAACAGGGTATCTCACGGGCAGTATTTATAGCCTTGGATTTTCGCGCGATCTCATACCCGGGAAATTGTATGGCGGATTAAGCTACCGTTATGTTAAATACAGGTTTGTGAGCGCTGAAACGCCTTTAATACAGAATATGGCAGAAATGAATCTGACATGGCGTATCATGAAAAAGCTTTCCTGTTCCCTGAACTATGAAGGAACATTTGAAAAGGGAAGAAACTTTGACCGTATCTATGTTAATATAAGCCAGCGGTTTTAAATCTACAATTCCTTCATTTTACGTGTTTAATTTCACTGATTAATTATTGGATAAGTTAATAATACTTATCTATAGATTCCGGTTACCCATTATATCCTGAAATACTTTTACCCTTAAGGATTTAAAGCCAGAATATTACCTTTTATCGATCAGGATCAAATTCATTTTTTAAAAAATGACAGGAAGAAATTTCAGTCAGCTGTTTTTGTTGGATTATCAACATAAAAGAGAAAAAATAAGTAACAATTTGTTTTCAATCCGACATATTCCGAAGTTGGTAATGACTGAAAATTATATTTTTGTTAACAGTATTTTACCTGATCAAAGTTAATGTTCCATAAACAAAACCCGAAAGATTTTTATTATCTCCAAGACTCTGGCCGGTCCAGACAGAACCATCTTTGAAAACCGCCGAAACTTTCCAGATGTAAACACCTATCGGGGCATATCCTCCCTCGTATTTCCCATCCCAACCTGGTCCCGGGTGTCCATCCACAAGTTTTTCGGTAGTTGAAGTCCACAAAATATTACCCCATTTGTCGTAGACCTCTATGTTGAATGTTTGGAGCCCTTCGCCCTTTGGTTGAAAGATATTTAGCTTACCTTTTGGGTCTTCGGGTACAAAGGCATTTGGAATATATAAACCTTTAAACAGGAGGTGATACTCCTTGGTGAGAGTATCAGTGCACATATCTGAATTTTGTGAAACCAGTTTAATCAGGTATTCTCCTTCTTCATCATAAGTTGTGACAGGATCTGTTGCCATCGAATTTTTCCCGTTTCCAAAATCCCATTGATATGATTCAGCTTTCTTTGATTCGTTTGTGATTACCAGCTGCCATTGTTGGTCTTCAATTCTTTCGACATAGGAAAATTCGCTTTCAGGACTGGGCAACTCGTTGATTGGTTGTGTTATAGTATCTCCACATCCGTTGACATCAGAAACAATAAGCTGAGCTGAATAGTCACCTGTTAATTCGAAAACTATTACAGGATTTTGCATGCTGTCCAATTGCCAGTAACCCTTGTCATTTGTAATGGACCAATTCCATTTAGTGAGTTCTGAACTTCCCGGATTAGTTTTATCCAAGAATCTGGTTGGTTGCCCTATACAGGGATTTTTAACTGTTATCTGAGCCTTTGGTGGCGAATAAACTGACACTGAATGAGATATAGTATCCGTACACCCTATCGAATTCCCGACAATCAGGTCAGGCATATAATCGCCTGCAATCGGGTAGAAATGTACAGGATTTTCAAGTGATGATGAATCACTAGTGATCGGGTCATTGAAAATCCATTTATATGAAGTCAATATAGTACCGTTCCCTAATGACAGGTTAGCGAAAATAATCGAATCTCCAAGGCATTCGCCACTAGCATCAAATTCGGCTATGGGAGATGGTTTTACATATATTACTGTAGATGTGGAATCAAGTACTTCTACACTTCCAATTTCGGTTTTAACCAATAATCGCACCATAAAGTAACCAGGCTGATCAAAAGTATGGGAAATTTGGTCAGGCTTTTTGAAGAAAGATTGAGATGTAGTATTATCTCCAAAATTCCATTCCCATTCAGTTATGGGTATTCCACTGAAGCTGTTTTCCGAAAAGAATATAGTATAATTCTGACATACCAGGGTGTTGATTACATCGAAATAAGCCTGAATACAAGGTTTCATCAGAATGCTCTCAGTATAAGTATTTGTGCAGCCATCGGAGTTGGTAATCGTAAGACTTGGACTATAGTCTCCCGGAAGCATGTATTTATGAGTTAAAGTGGTTCCGGAGGAAGGGCCTGTTAATGTATCGGATCCATCTCCGAAAGTCCAGTGCCAGCTGATTATATCGTTCCCGATGTCGGTATGGAATCCATTAAAGTATATGGTACTGTCGCACACCCCTGACTGGTAGTTGAATTTTGGTTCAGGCAAAGGCTTAACAATCACAAACAGGATTTTCTGTGCTTCGCAATGATTTATATCAGTTGTTTTAAAAATTACTGTATAGGTTCCTGGTTTACTGTAATAATGTGCCGGATCCCTCAATCCTGAGATATTGTTCGCGCCTGAAGACGGATCTCCAAAATTCCAGTCGTATGCTACCAGGGAACTACCTGCAGGTGTCACCACCATTGTTGAAAAATAGGTTGTATCACGGTAACATGTGGGTGTATATTCAAAGTTGATCACTAGTTGAGGAGAAACACATACCGGTTTCTCGGTTGTATCCCGGCAGCCTTTGTTATCTGTGATAATAAGTCTGACATTATAACATGAATCAGTATAAGGAAATCCGTAAACCGGATTCTGAATACTGGAGAAAACTCCGGGAACGAATTCCCACAACCATCCTACGATGGATGTTTGCTGACTAAATGATGAATCCAAGAATGTGATACTACCGTTGGAGCATGGTGAACCCTTATAAGTAAATGCCGCATTTGGTAAATCCAGTACCTGTAACGGAATAGTAACCGAATCAGCGCAACCACTTTGGGTTGTAACTATCAATGACACAAAATAATTACCAACAGAGGTATACGTCCAGTAAGGATGCTGAGCAGTAGAGGTGTCATTTGAAACGCCGGTTATCCCGAAATCCCAGAACCATCCTGTTATTGGCTCACCACCGGGTGAGAATGACTGATCAGTGAAAGCTACCTGGTTGTTCATACAAATACTGCTGTGTATGAATGATGCAACGGGATGGGGCTGAATGGTAAATGAATATGATTTAGAATTGGTACATCCGGTAGTATCAATTATAGTTAATGTAGCAGTATAGGTTTCTGCAACTGTATAGAGATGCGATGGATTCTGTAGTGCGGAATGAGGTGTCCCATCACCGAAATCCCAGTCGAAAGCCTGTACAGAAGGAACATTAGTTGCAACTGTATCTACAGCGAAGTCCGTAATAGTACCAAGGCAGGTATTGATCCATGAAAAATCAACTGTGGGTTTTGGGTTTATGATTACGGTATGTGATATAGTATCATTGCAACCACCCGCATTGGTTACAATTAATGTAGCAAGGTATGATCCGATATTGGCATACACATGCATTGGATTCGGTAAGCTTGAGAAGTTATTTATACCGGAACCAGGATCGCCAAAGTCCCAGAAATAATCAATAATGGTCATTCCTCCGTTTGTGCTGGCCAGGTTGGTAAAGCTAACAGCCTCACTCACACACGTATTCCCAAAACTAAATTCTGATGTTGGACTTTCCGAAATGGTTATTGTCTGTGTAAATTCATCATCGCAACCTTGAGAAGTGAAGACCTTCAGCAATACTGCAAAAGTACCGGCTGCAGTATAAATATGTGCAATATCAGGGGAGGACGGTGCTATAATCAAAGTATCCTGGCCATCACCAAAATCCCAATACCATGAAGTGAATTGCCCGTTTGATAAAGTTGAAATGTCATCAAAAAATACCGGATTATTTACGCAACTTGATGGTGTAACCTGGAATAATGCAGAGGGAGGATAGGAAATGGTAACATCATGGGTTTTTGAATTGGTACATCCTGCTGTATCAGTTATGGTTAAGGTGACTGTGAAATCTCCCGGACTCGAATAAATATGCATCGGGTCATTTAAAGTGGAGGTAATACCGTCCCCGAAATTCCATAGCTGTCCGGCAATAATTTGTGCGTTAACCGAGCTGGTGAAAAAAGTGGAATCACCCGAGCAACTTTCATCTGCTGTAAAATCTACGATCGGAAGTATGTTTACTATCAATGATTTAGCTATTGTATCCTTACATCCACCGTTGTTGGTAACAACTAATGTAACAAGGTAAGAAGCCGGTCCTGAAAATGTATGATCAGGATTCTGGAGCGATGACTGGTTAGCTGTTCCGGTGGTAGGATCTCCAAAATTCCATAACCACTCGGTCAGGATACCGCTTCCGCTTTGTGATAAATCGCTGAACTCTACCGGTACATTTACACAACCAGCTATGAATGAGAAATTTGCCAGTGGATTTGGAGCTATAACAACCGTTTTGATAATTGTTTTAGTACATCCAACATTAGTGCTAATAGTCAGAGTAACATTAAAGCTTCCATAACTGGAATAATTATGGGTGATATTAGGATTTTCAGGAAAGACAACAGTTTGCGTATTTCCATCACCAAAATCCCAATTTCGCTGAACGATATAGCCTACTGTTGTTGAAGAAAAATCAGTAAATTGAACAGCTGTTTCCTGGCATGCAGGTTGTGCATAATCGAAATTTGAGATAGGCTGCGGGGCAATGGTAACGGGCTTGGTAATCGTATTGATACATCCCGCAGTATCCGTAACTGTTAATTTCACCATATAAATGGAAGCTGTGACATAAGTATAGCTTGGTGTGGGCAATGTAGAAATTCCCCCATCGCCAAATTCCCAAAACCAGGTAGCTATAGAATTCACATTCATCACAATATTATTGGGCTGGAATTGCACTGCAATACCCTGGCAATTATTCTGAGTGGTAAAATCGACCGGAGGCTTGCTTTTAACAACGATCTGTCTGGAAATGGTGTCGGTACATCCGTTGGCTGTCCATGCAATTAACTGCACAGTATATTGGCCAGGTGCTGAGTAAACATGGTTTGGATTCTGAATTCCTGAAGTATTATTTACTCCTGTCACAGGGTCACCGAAATTCCAGTGCCATTGAGTGATATTACCACCACCATTGTTTTGTGTAAGGTCTGAGAAAGATACAGGCATACTGTCGCATGCTGAACTGAAATCGAAATTCGCAACAGGATTTGGATGTATGGTTATAGCCTGGGTTTCAGAATTATTGCAGCTGTCGGATGCAATAACCATAAGTGTAGCATTGTATATTCCCGGATTTGGATAGAGATGTGTTACATTAGGATTGTCAGGGTGCACAACAGTTTGCATGTTTCCGTCTCCGAAATCCCAGATCCATCGGACTACATATCCGGTTGTGGTTGAGGTTAGTTCAGTGAAATGCACCATTGTGGCAGCACAGTTGGTTGAACCTGCATCAAAGTGGGCTATTGGTAAAGGATTAATCAGTATTGTGTGACTCTTTGAGCTTTCACATCCCAAGGTGTCAGTTACCGTTAATGAAACAGTATATGTTCCGGGCGCTGTAAATACATGAAGCGTGTTGCGCATTCCGGAATATACCCCATCGCCAAAGTCCCAGTGC
This sequence comes from Bacteroidales bacterium, assembly GCA_038204995.1. GTDB lineage: Bacteria > Bacteroidota > Bacteroidia > Bacteroidales > UBA4417 > UBA4417. Next base: position 45,037 of record JBBRCH010000012.1, read on the forward strand.
CATGTTCCTATAGCATTGACATTCATAATATTAGTATCTGGATCGAAATAAACCGGTTCAGACAGGCAACTTGTATTATAAGAAAAATCAACCGGAGGATGAGGATTAATATGTACCTGTTTAACCATTGTGTCCAGGCAGTTGTTATAATTTTTTACAATAAGCCTGACGATAAAAGTGCCTGAATCTGAAAACTGGTGAATCGGATCCAGCAGGTTGGAAGTATTGTTTATTCCGGTTGTTGGATCTCCAAAGTCCCAATTCCATGGCTGTAAACCGAATGATCCGTTTAATTGCGATGAATTAGTAAATTGAACCGGATTATTGTCGCAACTTACCTGTGAAAAGTAAAAATTGGCAACTGGAGCTGAAAGGGTAGTGATAAGTTGTTGAAAATCATCAGTACAACCTAAAGAAGTAACTATTGTAAGCTTCACAAGGTAAGCCGGACCCGGAGGTGCAAATGTATGTTGTACGTTAGGGTTAGCCGGAAAATGAATGGTATCATGTGTTCCGTCGCCATAATCCCAAACCCACATTTTTATGTAACCATTGCTTACACTTGACTGATCGTTAAGATGAATTGGTACATTATCACAGGTAGGTGTGCTATATGAAAAGTATGATACAGGTAATTGGCTCAGAGTAAGTACCATATTATCACTAACAACATTATTGCATTGATCCGATATGGTGAGTGTTAGAATAACGTTACCTGTATTCATATCAGCCGGACTGGGGAAATATGTAGAATTAAGCTGAAATTGCCCAACAAATGATCCGGTGCCGGATGTGCTCCACGTATAATTTATTGCATAATTTGCTGTCGCCTGCGAAAGAACGTAAGGAATCATTCCGCAGATTGTATCATTTGGGCCTGTGTTAACGGTTGGGACCTGAATCTCTATAGAAACCGTGTTGGTGTATACAATCTGATCAGGATTGCAATAGGTATCTGTTTGCTTCAGCCTGAATAATGTGTTGACGATAAGACTTGATGGTGAATATTCAAGAGCGTTTCCGCCTGTATAAATATCCGACCAGGTAAGGCCAGCATTTGTCGAAAATTGCCATTGATAAAGGAATGTGCCACTTCCGCCTGTAGGAGCCGTTGCTGATAGCATAGCAGGAACCGCCCCATAACAGATAGTCTGATCAGAGCTGGCAATTCCGGCCGAAAGAATGTTGTGAACATTTACAACCAGGCTGTTGGTGTAAACTACCTGATCGGGAGTGCAAAATGTATCAGTCTGTCGCAGCCTGAATAAGGTAGTAACGGTAAGCGCTACAGGTGAATATATCAGAGAATTTCCACCTATTGATATATCTGACCAGGTAAGCCCTGCATCGGTTGAAAGCTGCCATTGGTATAGGAAAATGCTACTTCCCCCTGATGGCGGAGTTGCGGTAAGTGCAGCGGGTGTTTCTCCATTACAAATGGACTGATCAGTTCCGGCAATACCGGCGGTTAAAATGTTGTGAACAATTATTGTTACATTATTAGTATAAACTATCTGATTAGGATTGCAATAGGTGTCAGTTTGCCTCAACCGGAATAATGCTGTTACAGTTAGCGCTCCTGGAGAATAGTTTAGGGCATTCCCTCCCGATGAAACATCGGTCCAGGTGATGCCTCCATTAATTGAGAATTGCCACTGCAAAAGGACGTTTCCACTACCTCCTGAAGAATTGGCTGCTGACAACACGGAAGGAGTTTCTCCATAACATATAATTTGATCCGAACCTGCAATACCGGCGACCAGGATATTGTGAACCGTTATTGTTACACTGTTGGTGTAAACTTCCTGATCTGGATTGCAAAATACGTCAGTCTGTCGCAATCTGAATTGGGTTGTAATATTCAGTGCAGCAGGTGAGTAAAAAAGTGTATTCCCACCCGATGGCACATTTACCCAGTTGAGCCCTGCATTAGTTGAGAATTGCCACTGGTAAATAAAGTTACTGCTACCGCCTGATGGAGCAGTTGCCGATACTGTTGAAGGTGTTTCGCCGTAACAAATAGTCTGGTCAGAACCGGCATTTCCGGCGGTAAGCACATTGTGAACACTTATTGTCACACTGTTGGTGTAAACCACCTGATCCGGGTTGCAATAGGTGTCAGTTTGCCGCAAACGGTATAATGTAGTAACAATGAGCGATTGAGGAGAATAAGTAAGATCATTTCCACCAGAAGATACATTTGTCCAGGTACTGCCTAGATTAGGTGAAAATTGCCATTGGTAAAGGAAGACACCGCTTCCGCCTGAAGGAACAGTTGCTGATAGCATAGCAGGTGCTTCCCCAAAACAGATTATCTGATCAGCACTGGCAATTCCGGCGAAGAGAATATTGTGAACAGTTATTGTTACATGGTTAGTATACACTACCTGGTCAGGATTGCAATACGTGTCAGTTTGCCTCAACCTGAATACTGTGCTTACATTTAAGGCCCCGGGGGAGTAGATAAGAGTATTTCCACCAGGAGATGCATCAGTCCAGGATGAACCGCCGTTTGTTGAAAATTGCCATTGGTAAATCCTGCTACCACTGCCTCCTGAAGCATCACTTGCAACTATTATTGATGGAGTTTCGCCATAGCAGATGGTTTGATCCGTACCTGCAATACCGGCGACCAGGATATTGTGAACCGTTATTGTAACACTGTTGGTGTAAACCATCTGATAAGGAATGCAGTATGAGTCAGTCTGTTGCAACCTGAATATAGTTGTAACATTGAGGGTAGAAGGAGAGTAAGAAAGTGTGTTTCCACCCGAAGGCACATTTACCCAGTTTAACCCTGCATCTGTTGAGAATTGCCACTGGTAAATAAAGGTATTGCTACCGCCTGATGGAGCAGTTGCCGATACTGTAGAAGGTGCTTCGCCGTAACAAATAGTCTGGTCAGAACCGGCATTTCCGGCGGTAAGCATATTGTGAACACTTATTGTAACACTGTTGGTGTAAACCAACTGATCCGGGTTGCAATAGGTGTCAGTTTGCCGCAAACGGTATAATGTAGTAACAGTTAGCGCTTGAGGGGAATAGGCAAGAGCATTTCCCCCGGATGATATATCCGACCAGGTACTGCCCGCATTAGTTGAGAATTGCCATTGGTAAAGAAAGTTACCGCTTCCTCCTGAAGGAATAGTTGATGATAGCGTAGAAGGAGTTTCTCCGTTGCATAGTATTTGATCAGTGCTTGCAATTCCGGGAGAAAGCTGGTTGTAAAAACTGATAACCATGAAATCGCTCAGGTTCGGGCAAACGCTTGAATTAGTAGTTGTTAATGTTAAGGTAACAGTTCCGCTGGTTTGATCAGCAGCACCCGGAGTATAAACAGCATTTAATAAACCAGCATTATTAAAAAAGCCGGTCCCACTGGTAGTCCAGATTCCTGATGTAGCTCCGCCACTAATTGCACCATTTAATTGTACAGGTTCATTTATACATTTAGTCTGATCAACACCTGCATCAATAATAGGAGCAAGTAAATGAATTATTATGGAATCCGAAACATGCGCTCCTGCACAAATTCCGTTGCCAGATGCAGTAAGAGTAAGGGTTACTTTCTGATTGATTAAATCAAGTGCTGTGAATGTATAGATGGTATTCAGGCTGTTTGGTGAGGTAAAATTACTGCCTCCCGGATTTGTGGGACTCGTCCATTGAACGGTGGAATAATCAGAAGCAAAACCATTAAGGGATACAGAGGCAGAAGGTGGATTGCAGATAGTGTCGGTAGCGGGTCCTGCATCTACAACCGGCATAGAGTTTACAATGGCAGTTCCGTTCATTAGGGCATTGCAGCCAAATGAATTGGTAGCTTTTACAATATAATTGCCTGCTTGCTGGGGACTGTTAAACCAAAATGATCCGGATAATGATGGAGTAAATAACTCCTGAGGGATCAGACTGGTTCCGTCAGCATGAAGAAGTTCGTAAGCGGTATTTATTTCCGACCCATCAAGACCCACAAATGCCGGCTCGCATAATCCTAGTCCCTGAGGGAGAACATGGTATACTGTTGGAATAGAGTTAACAGTAACCGTATTGTACATAATGACCGAACAACTATCACCGGATTTGGCAACTACCCAATAATTGCCTGCCTGATTTACAGGCTGAAAATGAAGTACTCCACCAGTACCGGTCATAACTTGCCTGATGCCGTAAGTATTATGCCATAAGGTATAGGTTACTCCGGCATCAGAGCCATTCAGGAATAAAGCTGCCGGCGGGCATAATGGCCCTGCAGGTAAAAGTGTATATTTTGAAGGTTCCGGATATATTTCAACTGATCCCTGCATGTTGTTCCAACATTCGAATCCACTGGCAAACACAAATTGAGCCTTCACAGTGTAAACTCCGGGTTGAATCTGAATTCCAAAATCAACACTTCCGTTTGCTCCATTATCGGAAGCAACTAAAGTGTCGCCATTTCTGTATAAATAATAGGTAGCATTCAGCTGATAGTTTGCCAGGGCAATATTCACCGGTGGGCACGAGGGACCCTGAGGAATGATGCTGTAAATTTCGGGTTTGGGATATATGGTAGTTGTTCCTGACATCCAGGCCGTACAATTGGTGATGGTGTCAACTGCCTGTATTCTGTAAACGCCTTCGTCATACCAGGGGCCAAAGTTTATTATTCCGCCTGAACACAATTCGGGGCCGGCAGCAATAGCTTCTTTTGATGATTTGCCACTACCCGGTGTAAAATACAGATAGTAATGTATCCCTTGCTGGCAATTATTCAGCATGATCTCGGTTCCGGCACAACCTTGCACCGGCGAAATGATATAGGTATTTGGAAGCGGGTGAATAACAATGGATTCAGTAAAAAATAGCTCGCAATTTGTCAGGGGATTTTTAGCGTGTATACGGTAAGTTCCTGCATTCGTGATACTCCCGAAGCATATGGATGCACCATTTGGGTCACCGGGAACTACCGGTCCAAAAGGTTGGTTGTTTAACCAAAGTTGATAGTTTATTCCCGGTTCGGAACCTTCGATGCATAAATTATCTCCGGCACATAAAATCCCTCCGGGGAAAATTGCAAATTGCTGTATCTGAGCATCAATATTTACACTTCCCTGCATTAATCGTTGACAAACTGTTGTTGGATTATTTGCAATTACTGTATATACTCCTGCTTCAGTAACAGGGCTAAAAACAAGGAATCCCGGTAAACCTGTTCCGGGTAATGTCTGAATTGGATTGTTAACATCGCCGTTTCTGATTAACAAATAGTCGATTCCAGATTGTGAACCGCTGAGTAACAATGTAACAGGAGCGCAATGTTCGCCGTTCAGAGCAGTGAGAAGAAAGATTGGAGGGAGAGGGTTTATTACAACCTGGCATAATCCATTCATAAGATTCGATTGACCATTTGTAGGATTTGTAGCTCTTATTGTATATGAGCCGCTTACTACTAGGTTTATCCAGTCCAGTTGCATTCCCGTTCCTGGTTTCGAAGGAGGCAATGCAGTACCACCCCTGTACAACATATAATTAATGCCTACATCTGAACCTGTTAACGAAATTGTTGCTGATTGCCCGGCACAGATGGGAACAGGGCAAATCATATCATATTTATTTGGTTCACTGTTGATAACGATATGATAGGTAAAAGGGTTACCCCAGCAGGTATCGCCGATTGTGATGACTATGAAAGGCCGTACATCATAATTCAGGGTACATGTAGAAGGTGATCCTGTTAAGAGCGATACGGTTTGAGAAGGAATTGTAGGTGTATACCCTTCATATTCTGAAAATTGAACAAATCCGGGGCAGGTTGTACCGGAATATTTCCAATGTATGCCCGATGATGCTACACTCGAATTAAATGTTTCCGGTGAAGTAGGATACCCGGACACAATTGTTTGTGAATTTACCGTATTTGTAATGTACGCAACTGGCTTTACAGTGACCTCGAGTGTTTCAGCCTGCCCGGGGCAAAATGTCGGCGCCGGACCAACAGGAGTAATAAGGTATGAAACGACACAATCTGTATTTCCTGAATTGCTCAGATAATCGGGAATTATCGCAGCGGTTACTGCTGAATTAGAATTGCCGGAACATGTTCCTCCGGAAGTCGATGTCCAGATATAATTGGTGCCGGCTATGGATGAAGAAGGAGAATAATTTAATTGCTCACCACTGCAAATTTCAACTGAGAGCGGACTGATGATAATCGGCGAAGGCGATACAACAAGTGTCACATTAGCACTAACAGAAACAAAACCATCCCATACCAGGCAAGTATAGGTGGTTGTGGCACCCGGATTAACATTGATACATTGGGTAGATGGATAAGTATTACCAGGACTTGTCCAACTGTAAATATACGTGCCCGTGCCGCCGCTGGCATTAGCACATATCTGTGAAGGACTGTTAGGGCAAATGGTTGACGGGTTGGCGGTTAAGCTTACAGAAAGGGGACTTCCCGTAATCAAAACCCATACATTGTCAGTTCCGATACATCCGTTTACATCCGTTACTGTCAAGATAAATTGAGTGCTTGCTGACAGGTTAACGGTAGTAACGTTGAGAGCATTTGAAGGCGCCTGAACGGAACCGAGAGGGGTCCATTGCGGACTATACACAGGAGTTCCGCCAGTTATAGTTCCGGTTAAATTTGCAGTTGCACCGTTGGTAATCGTTTGCACAAATCCTGCATCAGGAATTGGCCTGGGCATGATATCAATTGTGATTTCGTTACTTGCACTCACAGTGCAATTGCTGACTACAGAGGTGATAACACGTCTGAAATATGTTTTTGTATTTATAGCCTGTGCCTGATAAGAAGGTGAAATTGCACCTGAAATATTGGCAAATACAGGGTAAGTTGCATCTGTTGAGATTTGCCATTGGTATGAAAATATGCCGCATGCACCGGCCGGATTGGCTCCTGTAAAAATGGAAGGTATAGTCCCCTGGCAAATAGTCTGATTGGACGTAATTGTGTTATTGGTAATCGGATCGCAGACTGTGATCATTACCGGGGTCGAGTAATCTGACGGGCAAGGATCTGAAATAGCGATCCTTCGGAAATAAGTTGTCTGGACTAGTATGCCAGGCTGGTAGTTTTGCCCGTTAGCTCCGCTGATAGGAGAGAAAGCAATTCCATCCGTTGATTCTTCCCATTGATATGTCGGATCACCTGAACCTCCAAAAGCCTGGGTGCCTGATAGTAAATTTGGGGTGCTTCCGCTGCAGATTTGCTGATTATTAACAATAATATTATTGATGATTGCCGGATGAACCTCAATCTGAGCAACGTTCGAAATGTGAGAGCAATCGCTGTTATCAAAGGCTACTCGCCTGAAACACCGGGTAGCGTTTAACGGGCTCATTAAAGTGTAATTCTGTTGGGTTCCTCCCACTGCAATATTTGTCCAGGTTCCGGTTGGAGACAAGTCGCAGGTTAAATTTTCCTGCCAGTGATAGGTGTAGGAACCATAGCCACCTGAAGGAATACTCCCGTTTATTACAATAGGGGCTTGTCCTGCACAAATCTCACCCGATGCCGGGGTACCGGGCGAAATAAGATTATTTGTGATAAGCTGGGTGATATGAACATTCTGAATAGTAGAATCACTTCCGCAACTGTTTGTTATTATTGACTTTACTTCATAATCAGCAAAGTCAGCAAAACTGATATGAGGATACTTGGAGTTTGCATTTGTTCCATCTACAAATGAATATGTATCAGGAGTAATATGCCAATGATAGGAAATTAGTGTTGTGTCACAATTCATATCGTAAGCAGGACCAAAGTTTTGCACCCCCGGGCCGCAAAGGTATATGTCTTCAGTAGTAAAGGCCACTTGTGGAGGCTGGCAAACCAGTATTGTAGTATCTTTCTCACTAATGTCACAGCTATTTGCCAGCACAAGTTTTACGTTGTAAGAACCAACAGCAGTAAATTCGAATATAGGAGAATGGTAGGTTGAATCGCCAACATGCCCCGGTGTAATTATGCTCCATCCACTTGTTGGATTAACCCGCCACCTGTATGCCGGAACTCCCCAACCGCCAACAGTGCTTAAATCAGTGAAAAGGACCTGAATAGGGCTGCAGGTATCCGGGGCAAAGACATCGAAATCCGCTAAAGGAGGTGTTTGAATATAGATTTGATTAATAACGGTGTCCCTTCCCGAATTAAAATTTGCGTTGGTGCCGGTATAGGCGATCATAGTAACAGTGTACCATGTAGCACTAGTGGTAAAATGATGGGTTGGGTTAGGTAGAGTGGATGTGTTATTAGTTCCTGAGGCAGGGTCGCCAAAATTCCAGGAATAAAAAGTATTTGTGGTGAAAGTATTATAACCGGGAGGTATGATATAAAAACCTATCTGGGTACTATCGGTAAAAGTTACATCATTGCAGCCAACAAGTGTATCGGCGCCATTTCCGCCAAAGAGACCTCCAATGCTACTATTTCCGTTACCTCCTGCACAACAGCTTGCGAAATTGGCCTGGGCTTTGCATGAAACAACAATGGGCCACACCGACGTTTGTATTGACCCGCAAGGGTTTTCAGTATTACACATTGCTTTAAATCCGTATTTTTCAGGGGTCCCCTGAAGAACAGATGAACAGGATGTATAACAATGGTTCAGGATGCCGTTCGAAGGTAGATCTTCCCGCAGAATGGTTTGTGTTGTCCCGTCTCCCCATTCAAAATTAAATTTGGTACCGGGCGGATTATCGTACGATTCGGGCTGAATAGGGAAGTCGATACAAAAATCAGCAACACCTGCTGTGTTTCCTGGGTTTCCGAGTCCGCCACCGGCAAAATTACCTACAAATACATTGTATAGCTTGGTATTATTACAACCATTCAGCCCGTTTATTGTATAAGTGAGTGTTGAATACCCTGATGTAGTATAGGTTACTGCCAGTACATTATCGAAGGTTGCCTGGTTAAAGGTTGGTATCCCGGCGTTTCCCCAGTTGATATTATACCAGGTATTTGTTGGCTGAGTGGTTGACGCATTCACGAATTCGAATGCTCCAACCGGATTCTGGAGAGAGGCATCACATGCAGCAAAAGTATTTGGAAAATTTGCATTTGGCAGCCAGAGATTCTCATGCAACGTTGCATCTGGTTTCTGAATCACGGTGGATGACCTGGTGATTGTATCCATGCAGCCATGAATATCTGTTACCTTCAATAATACACCAAATGTTTGGGTCGTATTCCCAAACGCTTCAAAAATATGTGAAGGACTGGCAATAAAAGCGGAATCATTATTTCCTGAGTTCAAATCATTAAAGTTCCAAAAATAAGTCAGTCCGCTTCCTGTTGACGTGCTGGTAAAAGTAACGGCAGTACTAGCGCAAACATAGGGCGGAGTATCGTTATCTGAATGAAAATTTGCATCAGGTGGATTATAGGCAACAACATTGATAAAGACAGAACTTCTTGAGCAACCAGTTAATGGATTATAGGCAGAGACACGATAGCTTCCCTGGGTTGAATAAAATCCAAAACTTAGCTGACCTCCGCTGCCGGCAATTGTATCTAATGGTGTAATCCCCCTGAAAAGCACATAGTTAATCCCGGGTTGTGTAGGCTGAATAAGAAGCTCTACGCCGGTTGTTCCCGGGTAATTGCAATAAGCTCCATTGTTGGTGGCTGAAAATATAAACATAGCTGGTATAGGATCCATAACCACAGTTACTGAATTGGTAACAGGAACTGTAACATAGGTGCCTGCAGGATAAAAGCCCGGAAAGGTGATAGTATTCCCGTTTCCTGCAAGAGTAGCCAGGTTTCCGATTTGCCCTTGTCTTCTTAAGTTATAAGTAGTTCCGTTTACAGAGTGTTCCATTAAAATCTGTACCCCTGCGCTTCCCTGGCAATAATGTCCGTTTACCGGGTTTGTAACAAGGGTAGCCGGCTGGGCAAAAACAATACTGCTAATTGTGGCTGCAATTATTAGAAGACTAATGTGTAAAAATCTTTTCATACTAGTGATATTTAGTGTAGTAACTCAAATGCCAATAATTCAATTTTAAAGAATGATTCCAGGACGGATGCTTACAGGTAGATTTAGTAGAAAATGGATAATAACAAGAAAAATGTCAAGGATTAATGTTGGAACCGGATTCCTGCATTTATTTAAAAAACAAGAGTTTTTTTTTAGATATACAAGTTTCAGAGTAAGTATAATATTTACTGTTCATCAACGATATATGTATTTTGCTGCGTATCCGGAGACCAGACCAGTATTGCAGATTTAACAATCAGTTATACAAAAATGTAAATAGTTTTCATTGACATTGCTGAAACAAAAATATTTACAGGCAGCTATCAGTTTTCGATTCTAAAACCGATCAACTGAAATTAAAAATAATGGTTTTTTCTTATTGGAGTTTAATTATTGCAAATCCGGATTTCCGTGGTTGTGTATTTTTTTTACTTGTTTATTGTATTGCGGTTAATTTACCCCGGAAAATTCCGGTATAGCTAATTTGTTTATTTGAAATAAGGAAACGAGTATAATCAGATTGTTTAGGTAAGCGCAAGCCAAATTGTAAACCAGCAGAGAAGTAATTATTGTTATTAAGTTGATTTTAAGTGATTTGAAGTTCCTACATTTAAAATTCAGGTAGTTCAGGATTTAAACTGGATCAGTATGTTGACAAAAACCAGAAAAGACAAGTATGATTTCAGGCCGTTTATAAAATAGTATAGTAATTCCATTAAACTCAGCAGAATACAAGTAAATTGGGTTTATGAGCTACAAAGTCATTACAAATATAATGATTAAGTCAGATTTGAAACATTTTGTGATTTATTTTTTCATAATGAAGAGATTTCAGGTTTGTCAATACATTATTTAGAGGCCTGATATTTTTAAAATGTATAATATTGCCGAAAATTATCAAGGTCAGTTTGCCGGCTTTGATGTTTGATAGTACCGGATTTCGCTGACAGGAATTGTTGAATTTACCTTAATCATTTAATGAACCGTAAAAAAATAAATATTAACTGATGAAAAAATGGGCTCTGTTCATATTATTTTTCGTGACGGTTTCGAATTTGGAAGCCGCCGGAGCTGATTCCATCCCGTATCCTGAACTCAATAAAACCTATCTTAAATCCTATCTGCACGATACGAAGAGCTTTGTTATTTCACCTGCAAAATGGGGCAAAAGGCAATGGATCGAATTTGGAGTGGTAGCCGGAACCGGTGTGCTTGCCTATACACAGGATGAAAAGATTCAGGAATATTTTATCGTGCACCGTTCAATTGCAGCAGGTAATCTATCAAAATTCATTTTTGAACCTTTTGGAAACGGCAAAATCACTTCTGCCCTGATCGGCGGCTTATACCTTGGAGGAACGTTGGCAAAGGATAAACGGCTTGCCGGAACATCGCTGACCGCTGCGAAAGCATTCGTAGTTTCATCGGTTTGTTCGCAAATTGTAAAACAACTCACCCACAGGCATCGCCCGTTTCAGGATGAAATACCTGATCATGCAAACTGGGATGGACCTTTCAGTGATATGAGTTATACAAGCTTCCCGTCAGGTCATTCAACGGCTGCATTTAGCGTGGCTTCGGTTTTTGCCATGGAGTACAGAAACACGGTCTGGGTTCCGCTTTTGGCATACACTCTTGCTGCCGGAACGGCAGTATCGAGGCTTTATGATAACAAACATTGGACTTCTGATATTGTAATCGGTTCAGCACTTGGATTCGTTACGGGCCGGTTTATGTGGAAACAAAGCCGCAAAGCGAATAGCAAGGTGGTTATTATACCTTCAGCAAGCACACAATCAGCTTCTATGACTTTTATTATCCGTATAGCTGAACCGAAACATGCAAGAATTGTTTTAGATTGAACTAAGTTGTTTTACCTGGTGTTTGGAATATGCTTCTTGCATTACTCTGAATTTGACAATTAACTTGTTTTATGCGCGTTTTTTACCTCGTTTTAGGCTTTCTATGTGTTTTGCTAGCTGCTTTGGGCGTTATTTTACCGGGACTGCCTGCAACGCCGTTTTTGCTGCTTGCCTTATTTGCTTTTGCGCGAAGCTCAAAAAAGATGCACGACTGGCTCATTAACAATAAAGTGTTTGGCCCCATATTATCTGATTTTCTGTACAGGAAAGGCATACGGCTGAATATCAAAATACTGTCGATCCTAATGATGTGGGGAATGGTACTTGTATCGGTATTTTATTTTATTGAGGATGATATTGTAAAGTATATAGCTATTGGTGGTGCAGTGATTGGCACTTTTGCTATATTGCGGTTTAAAACGATCAGAGACTAAATTGTCCTTTCGTGGAAAAAACCCTGCTGGAGAAATAAATGACGAATGACGACTGACGACTGACGATTGACGAATGACGACTGACGAATGACAAATTATGATTTACGAACGACTACCAATTGACAACATGTTGGTAAGATATGTTCTCAAAGCATTTGATAATTGGGAAATTCAGAGGTCAATGGTCAGAATTAAATATGCCAAGGTTAATATTGATTAATTTTCGATGCGGGATCATTGAATCATACTTATTTGATAACAAATTAGTTAAATAGTTACCAGTAGTAAATTACTTAGTAATTTTCAATTTTGAGTTAGTACTTTATTTTCTGACTTTTCTCCGGATCAATGTGCATCCAGGTTGTGAAGCATATAAATGCTATGACGTAGGGTTGGTATTATTTCGGTCATATATTCTTCAACGGCTCTTACACTTCCAGGTAATGTATAAACCAGTGTACTGCGCATTACTCCGGCAATGGCTCTTGATAATAATGCGTTAGGTTTTATGCTTCCATATTTAAACCTGATAAGTTCCATTATACCAGGTATTTCTTTGTCAATAAAAGGTTTAACCACCTCAGGGGTAATATCGCGGGGACCGATGCCTGTTCCACCTGTCGTTATTACGATATCAGTTCCGGCTGCCCGGGCGTTATTAAGTATTGCATCAAGTGCTTCTTCGTTATCAGCAATCAGCTTTCGCTCCATGGAATATTTCCAACCTTCCGTGTCGAAGAAAACGGATAAGAGCTGTTCAATTTTAGGCCCCGAGCGGTCAGCATATTCTCCACGACTGGCCCGATCGCTCAAGGTGATAATCAATACTTTATATACACGTGGTTGATACACAACAGCATCACCGGCTTTTATAGTCCCGTTTTTAAGCACGCGGGCAAAAATCCCTTCCTTGGGCATCACACAATTGCCAACTTCTTTAAAAATGGCGCAGGAAGAACCATGACATTCCTTACCGATCTGGGTAATCTCAAGTTCAACTTCACCGATCGTCAACCTGTCAAGCGGATGTGTATTAACCAGTTCCAGGCCTTTGGTAGTAATGTTTTCGGCAAACTCCCCATAGTTTATTTTTCGCCCGGCTGCATGTGTAAACCGCTGCACACTTTCGTTGGCAAGCAGGCTGACCTGACGGTGCCAGTCACCTGCATGAGCATCGTTAACAACGCCAAGTTCATTTAATTTTATTTCAGGAACCGGAACTTTAATGGTACCTTTTTTCTCACTTATATTTACGGATATTACAGTAATGGGGGAGGACATATTTGCTTGGAAAGGTTATGGTGTATTATTGTTTTTTTTGTGAGTATTATTGGGTTTAAGATGGTCAACTCTGTTCATTCAACTGTGATTCAGTTATTTGAGAGAATTTTATACGCTCATTTGTGTATCATTTGTGTGTATTTGCGGATAATTGTATTATAAATTTTTCTCAGATTATCTTGTTCTTTTCTTTCTTTTGTTGCATTACAAACTGCACTCCTTCGACTACATAAAATAGTGAGGATGCAAGGAGCGAAAGCCCGAGTGAGATAAAAAATGTTCCTTTGTAGAGTTCAGGTATAATTTTCCAGTGGCTTACCATAATTCCCATCGTGATCATAAACGACATCATGATATAACCACGCAGATCGAAAAATGCAAACATACAAGGCCTTTGCTGCGGTAGGTTTTTGATGCGAGTTACATAACGGATACTCACCTTGCGAAAAACGAGTAAAAAGAACGGTACGAAACCTGCGATGCCAACCAGGTAATTAAGCATATGATGCAGGGCATGCTTTTCGATAAAGAGAAAGCCAAGTTTCAGGATCCGGTACGCCGCAAATCCCCAGAGTGCCGCCCCTAGAGCTATAAGCACCGGTTTGGGAACGCCTGGTTTCAATTTCTGAAGGATATTGTTTGGCATAAATTACGAATTACTTTGTTCTATCTTTTGATTCCTGTTCGGTATAGTTATACTCCCGGTTCATCGTGAAATTGATATTTGCCGGGTTGAACACGGATTGTATAGTATGCTCCCGCATTTTTTTCAACCCATAGCGGTACATAAATACCAGAAACGGAACAAAGGTAATCATCAGAACCGGATGACCCGACATGAGCATGAAATCATACGTACCATGTAATAACCAGGGTATGGTAAAAGCACTGAGTAACCACTTTCGTCTGTCTTTTATACTGAATCGTGCAAGTCCCAGGTAGAAACCCATTACAATTCCAAAAACAGTATGTCCCGGCACAGCTGTAAAAGCCCTGAGTAATCCTACCTGCAGGGAGTTTCCCGAAAAGACATATAACAGGTTTTCGATGGCTGCAAATCCCAGCGATACTGAAACTGCATATACAATTCCATCGAATTTTTCATTGAAATTGTGGTTACGCCAAATCAGGATAAACACCATCAGGTACTTAAAAGCTTCTTCGGTGGCACCGGCCACAATATAACCGTCGAACGCAGCTTTTGGAATTTTATCAAATCCCTTTCCAAAGGCAATAAGGTAGTTTTCAATTAATCCTACAGGAAAAATAATGACCGCTCCAAGAAGGATTCCTTTCAAAATCAGTTTAACAGGCTCTTTTTCATATTTATCACGAAAGTACACATACATCATGATGATGATTGCGGGAGCTAATGCGAGTAAAAGGAGATACATCTGTTTTGAACTTGAATGTAATAGAGTCCTGTATTTCGGGCCCTGAGCTGGTTAAATATTAGTTTTTGTTTTACTTAATAGTTTTATGTTACTGATTTCCATGATTTTATCTACAGCCTTACACATGTCGTAAACCGTCAGAAGTGATGCTGAAACTGCTGTAAGTGCTTCCATCTCAACACCGGTTTGTCCGATACAATGTACTTCACTGATAGCCGTTACGCCCCGGGTTTCCAATGTAAGCCTTACATCCACCTTTGTAATCAGCAGGGTGTGGCAAAGCGGGATAATCGACGAAGTAAGTTTAGCCGCCTGTATTCCGGCGAGTTGGGCAACGGTAAGAACATCCCCTTTTTTCATATTGTTTTCCTCCACCAGCTTAACCGTTTCAGGTTGCAGACTGATAAAACCCTGTGCCTTTGCAATCCGCAACTGGTTGGCTTTATGTCCGACATCAACCATATTGGCTTTGCCGGTATCATCGGTATGACTGAGCTTATTCATTGGATTAAAAGGTTTAAAATGTTTGAAGAGTGTGAAGTGTTTGCATGGTTTGAAGAGTTTCAGGGTTGCAGCTTTTCATGTTTAAGAGTCAGGGTAGTCTGTTCAATGAAGTTTGAACGACAATTCATAATAAAACAGATCGTCGCCCGCTCATTCGTCCCACATTTTCAATTTCGCCCAGTCTCCATTTCTCCCTAACCCCTAACCCCTAACTCCTTATCCACCTATATTATAAAACTCCCCATGCCTGTTTACCGTTCCACACGAAGGTTTGTTGCCGAGCGCAAGTTGTAAAGCCTCATACGCTCCATGTTCCCGAATGTTGTATTCCAAATCATTGAAAAGACAGGGCTTTATCATGCCATTGGCTGTTAAGCGCAGGCGGTTGCAGGTGGAACAATCGCCGCCACTGCCGCCATCCACAATGTAAAATTCTCCTTTCACGAGGTCCATCTGCCTTATATAACGAACCTGCAAACCAAGTTTTTTGCCATATTCAGCCACTTCCACCGCATCGGGTTCTTTAGGTGATTTTACGATTACGCAGTTGATCTTCACCGGCAAAAGACCTGCGTTTAAAGAAGCATCAATACCTTTCATTACATTCGTTAAGTTTCCTCCCCGGGTTATTTCGCGATATTTTTCCGGGTTCATGGTATCGAGACTTACATTAATGCGGTGAAGTCCTGCATCTTTGAGTGGTTTTGCGAATGTTTCGAGGAGTTGTCCGTTGGTTGTCATTCCAAGATCCTGAATACCCGGTTTCAGGGCAATCATTTGCACCAGGTTCACAATCCCTTTTCTTACCAGGGGCTCTCCGCCTGTAATCCTTACTTTATCAACCCCAAGGGCTAGAGCGGCATCTACTACTTCCATTATTTCTTCGAATGAGAGTATATCGCTATGCTGCATTAAGGCGATGCCTTCGGCAGGCATGCAATAGGTGCAACGCAGGTTACATCGGTCAGTAACCGAAATGCGGAGGTAATTTATACGTCGGTTATACGAGTCGAACATTCACCAAAGTTCCTTTACAGATTTCGTTTTTACCAATTTCGATGGTAGCGATCCCATGTGCATGAATATAGGAATGTATATGCGCTGACCCATGATATTCCAAAGGCAGGGCAGTTCCCTCAGTTGTAATATAAACCGGGAAAAATGCCTTTCGTGTAGTCCTTTTCCTTGTATAATCGGTACCCATGGGTATTTTTAATGGCATATCCTGCCCGGTATTCCCGGTTATCAGTTTAATAAGATGTTTAACCAGCATCTCAAATTGCACGAACGACGAAACCGGATTGCCGGGTAAGGCTACCAGGTATTTATCTTCCTTCGTGGCAAATATTACCGGCTTACCGGGTTGCACGGCCAGGCTCCGGAATTTGATATCATAACCGGCCTGTTGAATTACGGAAGGAACAAAATCGAAATCACCTGCTGAAATTCCTCCGGTCAGTATTACAATTTCGCTTTCAAGAGAGGCTTGTTGAATGATTTGAAGTGTAGCTTCTTCGGTATCGCGGGCAATTCCAAAATATTTAGCCTTACAGCCTGCGAGCTGAGCCTGGGCTATAAGCTGGTAGGCATTGCTGTTGCGGATTTGCGAAAGGACAGGGATTTCGTCCGGTTCAACCAGTTCATCTCCGGTTGAAATAATTCCTATTACGGGTTGCTGGTATACTTCAGGCGCAGCGCATCCAACCGAAGCCAATATTGCAATTTCCTGTGGCCTGATCAGAGTCCCTTTATAAAGTACTTTTTCGCCCAGCGAAATATCTTCAGCTTTCAAACAAAAGTTCGGAGCAGATCTTACTGCCACAAAGCGTATAGTTTCCAGACCGGTTACTTCTGCATCTTCAACCATTATTACCATATCGGCGCCTTCGGGAAGCATTCCTCCGGTCATAAGTTTTGAACACTCCCCAGGTCCAACATATTTTGATGGCACTTTGCCGGCAGGTATGGTTTCGAGAACGGTCAGTTCCAGATCGAGGTCAGCCCTGCGACAGGCATACCCATCCACGGCAGATTTATCAAACGGAGGCATATCCATATCTGAATACACATCTGCAGCCAATACCCTTCCCAAACAGCTTTCGAGTCTTACGTTTTCTGATGCAAGGAGATTTGCTGATCTGGTAATGATCTCCAATGCTTCTTCAAATTGTATCATTTTCAGTAATTCACATTATGCGGCAAAGATAATTATCATTTCGATGCGAATGGATGGCAGATTCAGATCGGTATGGGGGAATGATAAAGTTTTAATTTTTAACAGGAAGTAACTATTCTGATTTTATGTTTTTTTATTATCTTTGTAAAAACATACAACATGGCTGATATCAACTCATCAAATAATTCTGCAACTCCGGCACCCAAACGGGCAAGTGTGCTTAAAAAGAAGATTAAAAAATATCTTTACCTGGCCCTCACATTTCTTATTCTGATTATAGGAGTGTGGATTTACTGGAGTTATTTCTTCACTTACAGTGATGGCTATCGCGCCGGTTTGCTTCAGAAATTTTCGCGTAAAGGAACAATTTTCAAAACCTATGAAGGCGAAATGATCCTGAGCAGTGTGGAGAGTAATAAAAATGTCGCACTGGCTTCAGAGAAATTTATTTTTTCGGTTTCCGATAAGAATTTAGCCCTCCAGCTTGACAGCCTGCAAGGTAAAAATGTGGTTGTACATTATACCCAGAAAAATAATACATTGCCATGGCGAGGCGAAAGTGAGTATATTGTGAGCAGCGCTAAACTGAGCGACTGATTTTGATATCTCAACGATTTACGATTTACGATTTACGATTTATGATTTACGATTTACGAATAACGAATAACGATTTATGTTGAGTAAAGACGCGTGGCTATATATCAACTATATCAAAGAAATAACAATAGCACACCATTTCGTCCCCCGTCCTTTGTCCCTCGTCCCTTAATCTAAAACACTTTATCCTTAAAAAACTTATACGTCTCCACCTGTGAGTTAATTTTCAGGTTTGGATTTCCTTTAACATATTGGTTTGACCTGGTCGGGGAAATCGCTCTTGCTTTGGTATTATCGCGAAGCTGAATCTGAAGCATGGTCATGATTTCACGTTGCAGATCACGATCCGTAATGGGGCAGGCTACCTCAATACGGTTGTCGAAATTGCGTTCCATCCAGTCGGCCGAAGAGAGATAATACAACTCATTCCCATCGTTGGCAAACACCATTATTCGGCTGTGTTCAAGGAATCGTCCTACAATAGTAATTGCTTCGATATTTTCGCTTAGGTGCGCAATTCCGGGCTGAAGCACGCAAATTCCCCTGACGATAAGTTTTATCTTTACCCCTGCCTTACTTGCCTCGTATAGTTTTTTAACAATCTTAATATCAGTAATGTTGTTTATTTTAAGTATCATCCATGCATCCAGACCGGCTTTTGCATTCCGGATTTCGTTTGTTATCATTTTTATGAACTGATTTCGCATGTGGAAAGGTGCGACAATAAGTTTTGAGAACCTGGGGGCATTATAAATAGATTCGAACAGGTGGAAAACGCTGTTTACATCTGCAACAATTTCTTTGTTTGCTGTAAAAATGGTAACATCGGTATACACTTTGGCAGTGGTTTCGTTAAAGTTGCCGGTGCCGACTCCCGCGTAATAAACGTTTCTTACACCTTCCCTGCGGCGGATAAGCAAAAGCTTGGCATGGACCTTATAACCGGGTATGGATTGAATCACTTTAACTCCTTCTTCCTGCATCTTTCCTGCCCAGTAAATATTGGCCTCTTCGTCGAACCGGGCCTGTACTTCGAGAAAAACTGTAACTTCCTTCCCGTTGCGTGCAGCGTTGATTAATGCATTTATAACATTGGAGTAGCTGGCAACACGGTAAAGTGTCATTTTTATAGCTCTTACCTGCGGATCGAGTGATGCTTCGCGCAACAGGTCAATAAGATAATGAAAGGATTGAAAAGGATAATGCAGGAGGTAATCCTTTTCCCTGATACCTGCAAGTATGCTTTTGGTAACCCGCATTCCCTGGTGTTCGAGCGGTGGCATGGGGCTGAATTCCATATCCGGACTTCCGATATTGGGGAAACTCACAAAATCCTTAAAATTGTGATACCTACCCCCTGCCGAAACAGTGTCACTCTGGCTGATATTCAGCTTTGCAAGTAATTGCTTCAACAATCTCTCGGGCATATGCCGGTCGTAAACAAACCTTACCGGGGGTGCAATCTCACGCTGCTTTAATCCTTCCGTCATAAGTTCGAGGAAACTTTTCGATACATCATTATCAATATCCAGTTCGGCATCGCGGGTAAATTTTATAGCATATGCTTTATAGGAATTGAAACCGAAGACTGAAAATATCTCATTCAGGCAATAACGAATAACATCATCAATAAGGATGATATATCGTTTTTCGTTTTCCGGCGGAAGGATCAGGAAACGTGAAATCTTGTTCACCGGAACCTCAACCAGCGCGTATTTTTCGAGCGCAGCTATCCCTTTTACCTGCAGCACAACTGCCAGGTACAGGGAATGATCGTTAAGCGAGGCTGCTTTCAGGTTATTTAGTATAATCGGAAACAGACTGGGGCGAACCTGTTCCCGGAAATACTGTTCAACGAATTTCCCCTGTTCGGCAGTTAATTCGTTGTCGTTAATAACGAAAATATTTTCACCGGCGAGTTCCTGGATAGCTGAATTATAGATTCTCTGGAATTCTGATTGTTGTATTTTGGTAACGCGGTTTATCTCGCGCAGGGTTTTGCGTGGATTAAGGTATTTATCATGGAACACATTTTTTTCCATGCTTATCATACGGTTTACTGTGGCAACCCTTACACGGAAAAATTCATCGAGGTTATTGGAATAGATTCCCAGGAATTTTATACGGTTTATCAATGGCGTGGAAGGGTCAGCGGCTTCCTGCAATACTCTTTCATTAAAATGCAGCCAGCTGATTTCGCGGTTGATAATGTTATTTTTATTTCCGGCCATAGGGATTCGGTGTAAGTTTTTCATGTTTGACAAATCCAATGATTTAAACACTGCTATTGCCTTTTTTGTTATTTTTCTTATTAAATAGTCCGGCTATTCTGAAAAATATTGATTTGCTTTATGAATTAGTATCAATTTCGTCAAAGTTACGAAAGTTTGAGAAACCCGGAATGTTAAGTTTCTATAAAGCCTTAGTTGAAGCTGGATCAGGAATTAACGGGGAAGATTATGTTTATATCTGTGTTTGGATTATGCAGAAGGTAAGTGCTTACTGGATATTTTTGTAATTGAATGAAATTGACTAATATTGTTGGATCAGTGAACGACACGAATTTTTAGCCTTCGGTTAAAGTGATCCCTGCTTCCTGCAGTTATGGCTTCGCTAAGTTGCAAATCCGCGCCAGGTTTGGATAAAACAATAAAACTATGTTATGAAAAATAGGATCAACCATTAAAAGGATTGTAAAGTTACTTTTTTACAAATATTAGTAAAGTAGAACAACAACATCCCTGCCGCACGCGTCAAAAAAATAAGACGCGCGCGAACGGAGGAATCAACCATTAAAATGATTAGGGTGCTTTTTGATAAAAAGTAGCTATGTAATTCAACAATATCTGCCTCACTCGTCAAAAAAATAAGACGCATGCGAATGGAGAACGGAGGGTAAGGACCCACGAGCTTAATGGGTAAAAATCCGTTTCAAATAATTCACTAAGTTTAGCCCGGCTGGCTTATCTCAGCAACAGCCGACTCCACAAAAATCCCATAAACAAAAAAACATGCACCCGCATAAAACCACGCGGATGCATGTTGCATTCGTATAACAATAAATTTTAACGAAAACCTCTTTCTAACGGGATGTTCTTTTACAACATCCCCGGCCAGACGGTAAAGTTCTGGATAACCTTCGCTGTTTTGACATCAGCCCATTTTTCAGTCTCCAGATGCACCGAAACAACGCCTGTGGTTGGCAGTGAATCAAGTTTAGGACTTGCAAAATGGTTTGCAACCAAAGTAATCACCGGGTTGTGTCCCACGATCATTACACTGTTTATCGAATCGTCAAGTTCCCCGATCACATCAAGTGTATCTGAATCATCACCGGTAAAAAGTTTTTCGTTCGAAAAAACATTTTTAGCAGCGATACCAAGTTTATCTGCAATAATCAAGGCAGTTGCATAAGCTCTTTCTGCCGGGCTGGCTATGATCTGATCAATAACAGGTTTGCTCTCAGCCATATACAGGGCAACCCTGCATGTACGTGCAACTCCTGTATCAGTTAGTAATCTGTCAGCATCAGCAATGTTTGCAGTTGCCGGAATGGCTTTGCCATGACGAACAATATATACAGTCTTCATATCGGGGGATTAAATTTTGGTAAACATACAAAATAACTTAAAACATAAAAGCGATACCCGAAAATTTACAGATACCGCTTTTGTCGGGAAGCGCATATCCGGTATTAATATGCGAACAAGGGGAATTCACTCATCATTTCATTAACCTGGGAACGAACTTTTGTGATAACTTCTTCATTTTCATGGTTGGCTATTACTTCATCAATAAGGTCTACAATAAGCGGCATATGGTGTTCTTTGAGTCCACGTGTGGTAATTGCCGGGGTACCGACACGAATACCCGAAGTGGTAAAAGGCGTTCGGCTATCGAAAGGAACCATATTTTTATTCAATGTAATGTCGGCTTTTACAAGCAGGTTTTCAACCATTTTACCGGTGATATCCGGGTATTTGGTGCGGAGGTCGATAAGCATCAGGTGATTGTCAGTACCTCCCGAAATTACTTTAAATCCTTTATCCATAAAGGATTTCGACATTACCTGTGCATTCTTTTTAACCTGGAGGGCATAATCCATAAAGTCATCCGACAGCGCTTCGCCGAAGGCTACCGCTTTGCTGGCAATTACATGTTCCAGCGGCCCGCCTTGTGTTCCGGGAAAAACAGCGCTGTCGAGCATTGCCGACATCATCTTGGTTTCGCCTTTGGGTGTCTTAATTCCCCATGGGTTTTCAAAATCTTTTCCTATCAGGATGAGTCCGCCGCGGGGTCCGCGAAGGGTTTTATGGGTTGTGCTTGTAATGATATGGCAATAGGGTACAGGATCATTTAAAAGACCGCGGGCGATAAGGCCGGCAGGATGTGCAATGTCAGCCATCAGTATGGCGTCGATTTTATCGGCAATCTCACGCATACGTTTGTAATCCCAGTCGCGGCTGTATGCAGAAGCGCCTGCAATAATCAGTTTTGGTTTTCCGGCAAGGGCAGTTGCTTCCATTTTATCATAATCAATGGTACCCGTTTCCTCTTCAACGCCGTAAGCAATCGGATTGTAAAGTATGCCTGATGAATTAACAGGTGAGCCGTGCGATAAGTGTCCTCCGTGCGACAGATTGAGTCCCATGAAAGTATCGCCCGGATTAAGGATAGCCATCAGTACGGCCATGTTGGCCTGAGCGCCTGAATGCGGTTGCACGTTGGCCCATTCGGCGCCGAAAAGCGCTTTGGCCCGGTCAATAGCAATCTGTTCAGTCTGATCCACAATCTGGCAGCCACCATAATACCTACGGCCGGGATAGCCTTCGGCATATTTGTTTGTCAAAACCGATCCCATCGCTTTCAGAACCTGTTCACTTACAAAATTCTCTGATGCAATCAGTTCGATGCCATGCATCTGCCGGTCCTTTTCCTCATTAATGAGGTCGAAAATAACTTTGTCTTTTTTCATTTTATCGATATGCAGTAGGTTGTAAACAAATGAATGAGCAGAAACTTTAAATATGCCGCAACAAAGGTATGAAATATGCCGAAATTCGCAAACCGGTTAAGTATATAGGCTACATATTATTTAGATGTGCTGGAAACAAATTTTGATGTATGATATTTTAAAGAAATAAGATTGTTTTTGTTAATATCGGATTGAATATATTCATTCTCTTACTTTTTGCTTGAACAAAAAGTAACAACTTAGCGCAGCGATCTCATGCACACCTTTAGAAACAAGCAATGAGTGCATAAAAATTCAAGGCTTTCGAAA
>JBBRCH010000013.1:0-68299 GCA_038204995.1 Bacteroidales bacterium
GTAGCGGTTTCGGAACTGCAGGCATTAGAGCCGTTTGCTATAAGCGTAAGGGTTACCAGGCCGGTTTCACCTGGAGTCGGAACATACGTTGGTGTAAGTGTAGTTGCATTAACCAGCGAACCGGGTCCGTTTTCGGTCCAGGAAACGGAACTGTTATTTGATGCTGAAGCACCTGAAACTGTATAATTTACACCCTGGCAGGTTGCACCGGCCGGGCCGGCATTGGCTATGGGAAGAGGATGAATGGTGAGCTGAATAACATCTGATGTATTACCACAGGGCGCATTCCCATCGGCAGTGATAGTTAATGTAACAGTTCCTGCAGCTATATCTGCAACTGAAGGCGTATAGACAGGGTTTATTATGGCATTGTTGCTGAATGTGCCTGTTCCTGACGTAGACCATACTCGGGATGGACTATTCAATGTTGCAGCAGTAGCAAGTGTATACGCACCGGAAGCACAAAAGGCATCAGCTGCAGGCCCGGCATCAGCGGTAGGCGGAGTAGTAACACTAACGGAAATAGTATGAGAAGCTGAACAACTTTGATCAGAAGTAACAGAGAGTGCAACTAGGTAAGAAACCCCTGTGCTGAAGGTATGTGTTGGATTTTGAAGAGTTGATGTATTATTAATTCCTGAGGTTGGATCGCCAAAATTCCAGTTCCATCCTGTATTTGAACCGATTGCTATGGTTGAATTGTCTGTAAACTGAACGGGTTGTAGGGCACAATTATTTGCAAAAGTAAAGTTTACAGAAGGAAGCGGATTGACAGTAACAGAGTGTGATGTCGTTCGTGTGCCACAGTTAAAGGAAGTTGTCTGCATCTGTATCACGTTGGTTCCTGCCGCAGTCCAGTTAACCGTTATTGAATTTGTACCGCTACCGGAAGTAATAGTTCCTCCCGGGACTGTCCATATATACGAAGACAGCCCGGTAGTTCCTGTATAAACGCCTGTTGTTCCGTTACATACCACCTGGTTGCCTGTAATGGTAGGCAAAGGGTCCGGGTTGACCGTGATGTTTAGCGGAGGTGAATTCAGGCCGGCACCGCAACTGGCATTTAATCCTTTAACGGTGAGATTTCCTCCTGATATAAGCGTTGGGAAATTCAGGTTTACAGTATTGGTAAGTGTAGTATCAATACTGCCATCAGGTAAAGTCCAGATATATCGTTCAGCATTGGATATGGTAGGAATGGTATAGGCTACGCCCGATTGCCCGACACAGACCGGATTTGGCCCTGCCGGTGAGGTAGCCGGTGTCTCGGGCGTCCTTATTATTGTGAGGTTGAGATTAAGTGTATTTTGAGTTAAATAATACCACCAGGAGTTGTAAATATCCAGATTCCCCTGGTTATTGCCTGGCCATTTATGACAGGCATCATTTCTGTCAGTATAAGTACAACCAGTTAATTCAACACAAACGGGAGTACAAACATTAAGTAGATGGTCATCCCAATAAATTTTTAGTTTGGAGCTGCCTGAAGGCACGGGTCTGATCAAATCTACCATTATTCCATAAACATTTTGTTCAATATCATAAATTGGCAGGTTGGTTAATCCATTCAGATAATCAATATCCATATGGATTGAGGCACCATTCTGAACCGGTAACCCAAATCCATTATTACCATCCCACGGAATAGTATCCCAGGTATTACAACCCGGAGACCCAATTACGTCTGCATTCAGAGCGACATCTTCACCGCTGTTAGAACCCTGGGGATCAATATCTATTTTTAAATCAACTGACCCGGGTTTGTTTACCTTAACCAGAATATCAACCGAACCATCGCAATTTGAAGTGCTGGAAACATCACAAATCTGACCAAAGGTGCCTGTTGGAAACACGATATTATCAGGATCATTGAGGAAGACTTTGTATTGAGGGAAATCACCAGGCCATTGAGACTGGTTAGCAGCAGTCCTCGAAAGGCGGTCGATCAACCAGTCACCAGTGTTCACGGCTCCCCATTGGTTGCAATAAAACATAAAATGTCCCCCTTGCCATCGGTCAATGTTTAACTTGGTAACGACACCATCATCTGAAAGGATAAAGAAATCTGTTTCCGGAGAATCACCTCCCGCAATCTGATCAGAAAATTGCCATGCCTTGCTCCACACTCTCCCTGGTTTTTCATTATTCCCATTGTAAACACTTATATCGAAAAATTCTATTACCGTTCCGTTAAAGGTTGTACTTCCGGAGGCATTAGTAGCAAACTCAAGATAATAGTTTCCAACTTTAGTTGGTGTTAAAACAAGAGGTTTATAACCTGTCGGATTTACACTTCCGAATTTTGGACCTGCAATAGCTTCATTATAGTTTGTAATATAGCCATTATTCCCCGTTGTGGGTTGAGTAGTTAATGAAAAGCCGGAAACAACATTGCCATCAGGATCGCGGAACTGATAATATAACGGGTCATTACCATCCTGCTTAAATCCGAAATAGATAATCTCGGTGCTGGGATCTGAAATATAAACATTCAACCTGTATTTATCGAGACATCCAACCGTCGCAAATGGAATTCTTTGCCCGTTAGATGTCCAACCACCCTGATATAAAACAAGTCCCAGTGAACCATTTGCAGAACTGGGAGTATTGGGCTCCAATTGCTTCGTCCCTTCTGCAAAACTTCCCGAAGTAACAAACAAACTGATAAGAAGTGCCGCCAAACCAGTGTGCAGCCTATGAAATTTGAAAAATGTAAAAAAGTTACGTTCTGAAATCGAGTAAAAATGAGTTTGCATGATGCTGGTTTTTAGAGACTACCATTAGGTGGTACTATCAGTATCCTAACTAACCTATAAAATTACTAACATTTTTGAAATAATGGAATAAATTTTTCGAAATTTATCAACCTGAAACGGTTGATGCTTTTGATTTTGGTTCTATCTGGCAGAAAATGAATTCAACAAGAAAAATCAGTCAGAATCAAGATATTATTCTATATTTCAAATTGCGGCCCGACCCATCCTGCTTTTTTAGTAATTTTGACGAATTGTATACAAATGTTATTTGGTTCAAGTACATGAAAACCATTCATTATTTTTGTTTCTAATCCGTTCAATATGTGCGGCATAGCCGGATTTTTTAATTCCAGTTTATTTAAAGAAGAAGCACTTGCAGGCTTGGAGCGAATGCTTCAAGCCATTGCTCACCGAGGTCCTGACGCCCGGGGGACCTGGTGGAACAACGGGCTCGTTTTGGGTCACAACCGTTTAAGTATAATCGATCTGAGCCATGAAGCCGATCAACCCATGCGCTATATGGGCAATGTTTTGGTTTTTAACGGTGAAGTATACAATTACCTCGAAATACGAAAAGAACTTATTACTAAAGGCTATAGTTTTATTACACAATCAGATACTGAAGTTGTAATGGCTTCTTACATTGAATGGGGTAAGGATTGTGTGAATCATTTTGTAGGGATGTGGGCTTTTGCGCTCTATGATTCAAAAAACAATATTCTGTTTGCTTCGCGCGACAGGTTTGGTATTAAGCCTTTTTACTACATCAGTAAAGGAAACAGCTTTTATTTTTCTTCTGAAATGAAGGGACTTAAATCCACTCCTGTTTTTAGAAATGAACTTAACCTGGATCAGGTGAGCCGGGGACTACAGATGGGGTGGCTCTGTTACAATAACGAAACTTATTTTAATGATATTGCAGCCCTGCCCGCAGCGCATAACCTGATTATCAGGTTCATCAACAATGAGATAGCGGGTATTGAGATCTCCCGGTACTGGGATATTGACACCGGCAATTATTCTGAATTATCTTTCACCGAAAAGACGGATCACTTCAGGGAAATGTTTGCTGAAAGTATTGCCCTTCATATGCGAAGTGATGTTCCGGTTGCCACCTGCCTGAGCGGTGGACTCGACAGCAGCGCTATTGTATCGGAAGTGCAGCATCAGCATCCGGATACCTCCTATAAATCGTTCAGCATTTATTATGATGGCGATGACGAAGTTGACGAAAGGCCTTTTATACACGAAGTGATCAGTAAATACCCTGCTATCGATCCGTTTTACAAAATGCCATCGGATGAAGAAGTGAAAGCGGAATTTCATAATGCCTTGTTTCATGCGGATGTGCCGGCAACAGGTTCTTCCTTTATATCACAGTATTTCCTTATGAAACTAATTTCGGAAAACGGTATTAAAGTAGTACTTGACGGGCAAGGCAGTGATGAGTATCTTGCAGGCTACATGCACTCGTATTACAGGTTAATTGCGGATATGCTCAGGCTTGGGAATATCGGAAATGCAATCTCAACTACCGCTGAAGTTACTGCAAATCTTTCGCTTAACGGAAAAAAGAAATATACTCATTTCGCAAAATCCATACTGAGTTCGGTTAGCCCGGAACAAAAGTTATATGCCCTGGAATATATGAATTACTATCCTTTCCTGTTAATCGAAAAACCTGCCAAAGTGCCTTTTAACCTTGGGGATGTTCAGGGAACAAAACTCGATAAATTTCTTTACAACCTGATGTTCACTACCAGCCTGCCTTCATTGCTTCACTACGAAGACCGCAACAGTATGGCGTTTTCAATCGAGTCGCGTGTTCCGTTTTTGGATCACCGCATAGTGGAATTTGCTTTTTCCCTTCGAAACGAAGATAAAATGCGAGGCATTGATACCAAACGAATTCTGAGACAATCGCTTAAAAATGTTTTGCCTGAGGCGATCGTTAACCGTAAGGATAAAAAGGGATTTGTTACACCCGGTGAAACCAAATGGCTCCGTGGCCCCCTGAACCATCTCACCGATATCAATTATTCAAATCTCCCGTTCCTGCGCAAAGAGTTGGTTAAGAGTATCATGGAAAAGCATCGTAAGGGCGATAATTCCAAATCTGTACTAGCCTGGCGTATTGCTACCCTTAATTATTGGATTCAGAATTTTGTGTAATTCTTTTTGTTCTTTCGCTCCCTCGCTCCTTTACTTCCTCATTCCCTGACCCCAATAACCCTAATCATTTCTCCTTACCTTTGCCTCTTTTTAGATTAAAAAATGTTAGCTGATTTCCGAAAACTCTTCCGCCAGTCGGCCATTTATGGTCTGGGAATGTTGTCAACCAAATTGGCTGGTTTTGTGCTTATTCCCCTGTACACCAAGAGTTTTACGTTAGCTGAATTCGGTGTATTGGGCTTGCTTGAAGTAAGCGCTGCCGTAGTGTTATCTTTTTTTAGTTTTGCCCTGTACTCAGGTTTTTTCCGCTGGTATTGGGATAAAAGTGCGGAAAATAAAAAAGAGTCGCTTTTCTTTACCGTTACTTTGTTTCAGATCGGAATAGTAATAGTTACCTATTTTGTTGCACAGCCATTTCTGAAAAGTATTTCACAATTAATTCTCAAATCACCTGATTATAGTAACCTGCTCCGGTTGATGCTGATATCATCGTTGATGCAGATTATTCTCATTATGCCTAATACCCTGATGCGGCTGCAGGAAAAACCCTGGCTTTTTACACTTGCCAATGTTTTACAGCTTATTTTCAGCCTGGTTGTTACCGTGTATTTCGTTGCATACAGGCATGCCGGTATCGAAGGGATTTATTACGGACAGATTGTGGGTAGCCTTGCCTTTGCTTCAGTATTGATCAGGTATACTATCCGGAACATGGTATTCAAATTCGAAACAGCACTTTTACGCGAACTGATTGTTTATTGTTTTCCTATATTCTTATCGGGAGTAGCTCTCGTAATGCTGAATGTGACGGATCGGTATTCCCTCAACGAGCTAGGAAATATGGCTGATGTAGGATTATATTCTTACGGATTTAAACTTGCTAATACTCTCAATGTTTTCCTGATTACTTCGGTAAACTTTGCCATTCAGCCTATGATTTACCGAATGATGAATGCACCCGGAAACAAACTTTTCTATGGCAAATTACTTACTTATTATACTTTCGGAACCATGATTTTTGGCCTGGGTATGATGGTATTTGGGATGGAAATCACAAAACTCCTTGCTAAACGGGTTGATTATTTCGATGCATGGCATATTTTCCCATTCATCATCTATTCTATTGTGTTTGGAATGATGAAGGATGTAGCAACAACCGGACTTAGTATTTCAAAGAAAACCAAAGTTATAGCCATTACCGTATTTATTACAGCAGTTTTAAATCTGGTTCTCAATTATATCCTCATAACTTTGATTGGCAGCCAGGGAGCAGCCTTATCAAAAATGTTGTCAATGCTTGTATTCTTCCTGCTTACACTATATTATGCGCAAAAAGTCTATCCTATCCCTTATGAATTAAAACGAATTGCCCTTATGCTGGTTATAGCCGCCGGCTTATACATCATATCGATATTATTTAATTCCTGGGATCTGATTCCGCGCCTTGGAGCAAAATCCATGTTAATTTTGTCCTATCCGTTTGTTTTATATGTATTCCGGTTTTATGAACCTGTTGAACTCGACAGGATTAGGGGTGGATGGAATAAATGGAGTAATCCGGCTGAATTTAAGGAAAATATCAGGCGACTAACTAAAAAGTAATATGCTTATGAGAAAGATGCAGAATATAGTTTTTCTGGGTGCCGGTTCAATAAGTACGGCTTTAGGGAATTCAATGGCAGTCCGCCCTGATCTGAATGTTAGTTTGTTATCAATCGAACAGGATGTTGTCGAATCAATTGCCAACTCACATATAAACCAGAAATATTTTCCGAATATACGGCTTGACCATTCGTTACATGCTACTTTGGATAATGAAATACTTAGGAATGCAGGTGTTGTTTTCCTGGGCATTCCGTCAGTTGCAGTGGTGGATTATATGCTTCAGATCAAGCATTTGATTCCTGAAGATGCTATTTTAGTGAACCTTGCAAAGGGATTCGGCTGCCATCAGCAAATTATTTCAACCTGCCTGGCCGAACATCTTCCAAATCCTGTTTGTGCAATGAAAGGACCTTCGTTTGCACGCGAAATAATTAACAACAGTCCGACATCTTTTACTCTTGCTGCATCTGAAATAGAGATTTGCAGGCAATTGGAACCTTTGTTTGAAGGGACAAATATTTTCGTTGATGTTTCTACTGACCTGCTTGGGGTTGAAATGAGCAGTATTCTGAAAAATATCTATGCAATACTCATCGGGATTGTAGATGCCCATTTCGATTCACCCAACCTCAGGTTTATGATGTTTACCCGGGCATTCAACGAAATGCGTAAAATCCTTATTCATTTTGGCGGTCATGAAGAAACGATGTTTAATTATTGTGGTATCGGCGATTTCGGACTAACCGCGCTCAACGATCTGAGTCGCAACCGTACACTTGGTTTGCTTATCGGTAAAGGGTTTTTCAACGAAGGAATTTCCAATAAAGTTGTACTCGAAGGCAGAATTGCCATGAGCATACTCCTTGATAAATTAGCAGAAAGTAACATGCCTGAAGCCGGTTACCACATGATGCTGCAACTCGATAAGGTTTTTAACGGCGGTACTGATATAGCGGGTTTTGTGAATAGGATGATTAATGAAAGGTATTGAAAGTTAAGAGTGTAATCTTTTATCTTTGTTGAGCAGTTACATCCCATTTAATATCTGCGCAATTTCATAGGTAAGTACTTTTCTCGAATATTTTAACCGGCTATCTGCCTTACTTTCAAGTCGTTGTTCACTAAATTTTATAAAATAATCAGTTAAAATCCGGTGCATCGCTTTTTCATTCTCAAAGTCAGCAGTATGACCTGCTTCCGATTCTGTCAGAATTACGGCCGCATCGCCGTTTTCGGGTCCAATACTCAAAATGGGTCTGCCGGAACCAAGGTATTCAAAAATCTTGCCTGTCAGAATTCCTTTGGCGTTAGGTGTATTATTTATCAGAAGTAAAAGCACCTGCGATTTCTGAATTTCACGCATTACATCCTGGTGTGGCATGTACTCAATCCTGCTTAGATACTTGGTCAGGCCACTTTCTTCCAGACTTTTTAAAACATCGATATCCACTTTCCCAACAAGCTTAATTCGTAAAGCCTTGGCAAATAGTGGATTCTCTTTAATCATTTCAGCCAGAACATTCCACAGATGGATAGGATTTCGTGATGGATTTATACTCCCGATATGGGAAATGGTGAATTTCGAATCCAGCTGATTCTGAGGCAAAGGACTGATATCCTGTTCATCATAGCCATTTGTCACAAGTTTGTATTCCCGCTTTACAATCTGGTTAAATTCATTCAGCATGTCCTTACTGATTACACTAATTGCAGTTGCCGAAGAAAGCACTTTCTTTTCGAGTTTGTGATGAAGTTGATCGGCTAAGGAGGTAAGCTTAAGCTGATGGTAAAAATCGATTCCGGTCCAGGGATCACGGAAATCGGCAAGCCAGGGAATGTGGAGTTTTTGATGTAACGACAAGGCTATCATGTGCATCGAATGCGGTGGTCCGGTTGAAACGATCGCATCAACAGGATGGTCTGTCATATATTTTTTCAGAAATTTTACTGATGGACTTATCCAGAAGCGGCGGGCATCAGGAATAAAAAAGTTGCCCCTGAGCCAGACTGAAAATCCCTCGGCTCTGCCTGGTCTTTCTTTTTCCTGAAGGAATCCGGCATTTACTTTGTCACCGGGTTTCATGCCTACAAACCGCTTGTAAACTGAATATGGCTCAAATATCGGCTGTCTCAGAATTGTTATGCCTTCAGGAATGTCTTTTTCAAGTGAATTGTCAATTGCCGGCGCTTCCGGGTTTTCAGGAGTATAAATAATCGGTTCCCATCCAAAATCACGAAGATATTTGCTGAATTTAAGCCATCGTTGTACACCGGCTCCACCACTAGGAGGCCAGTAGTAAGTGATAATCAGTACCTTGCGGAGTGTGCCTGAATTGCTCATGGCTAAACTCTTAGGCCTTTGTGTCAGTTTCGCTTTTTCGGCTCACCATAAATCCTATCGTTCCTAATGCCAGTAATACTAAAAGAATTGACGAAGCATAGGCTATTTTTTCGCCTGTAGCATAAACTTTAGGCTCAAATTTAAATTCAACGGTATGATTTCCTGCTGGGACTATCATAGCACGAAGCACATAATCAGCCCTGAAATAAGGTGCCAGTTTCCCGTCAATAAAGGCATTCCATCCTTTATCATAATAGATTTCAGAAAAGACCACCAATTGTTCTTTTTCGCTTACTGATTTGTATGTCAGGTGGTTAGGCTTATAGTCAGTGAGAACTATGGTTGCCAGTGTGTCCTTGCTAATCATATGTCCCTTAACCTGGTCTTCGAAACGTTTATCATAGATAGCCGTCTCGGTTGGAACAAAGTCAGTGAGTGCATTTATTTCTTCGTCAGCATTATTTACCATATGTGCATTATTTACAAACCATGCATTGCCAAGCGCCTGCATATTGATCTGCATCTGGGGCTGGCCGCCTTTTTCGCCGGGAACAATAAAGTATTTTGTGTTTAACATGTTGTAAACATTCATGTTACCTTTTACAAGATGATGATCAATTAATTCCTGGTATCGGCGCAATTTCGCTCCATGGTAGCCTCCGAGTGATTTATGAAAATATGATGTGCTTGCATCAGCAAAAGGATTGCCAACGGATTGGTTAAAAACTCTGAAATCGGGGTCTTTGTCTTTCATTATGAACTCATCTGCAGCTGTTGGATGAAACGGAACAGCATCAACACTTTTCCGGACAAAACTACTTGAATTCAGGTAACGGCGGTTCACTGACCACATATCGAAAACAATAAGCAATATCAGCGCTGAATAGAATACCGGCTTCTTGATTTTTCCGGTTATCATAGCCCATACGGATCCTCCGGCAAGCAATATAAATGCGAGCGATCTGAATGAATCGGAACTTAAAAGGGAAGCCCTGTCCTGTCGTAAGGCTGCCATCAGCCAGTCAGGGAAATACGATTTGTATTGTTCATCAGCAGGTGAAACAAAATCGAAAATCGAACTTCCGGCAAGGGCAAAAAACAAGCTGATACCACCTGTAATGCCGATCGAATAATAAAGGGATTTTAAAAGTTTTTGCTTGTCGGTTTCTCCCGAAAAGATCTTTTGTAAGCCTAAAAAAGCAAGCAATGGGATACATAATTCAGCTATGACTAATGTCATGGATACAGCTCTGAATTTATTATAACCAGGCACATAATGCAGGAAGAAATCGGTAAAAGGCATAAAGTTTTTACCCCATGCCAGCAATATTGACAGAATTACAGCCGCCAGGAGCCACCATTTGAATTTGTTATCAACCACGAACAATGCAAAAATAAACAGGAACATAATAATTGCTCCGATATATACCGGACCAGCCACTCCAGGCTGGGATCCCCAGTAAAGCGGCATCATTTTGATTACGTTTTTAGCCTGGTTATCATCTATATTATTTGCTTTCAAAGCTTTATAAACATTTGATGACTTTGTTAGGGGTCCCTGCGACGATCCGCCGTTGAAGTTGGGTATCAGTAAGGTGAATGTTTCCATTTTCCCGTAACTCCAACCTGTAGCATAATCCTTATCAAGCCCGCTGGTGCGATTTTCTTTTTCGGTAGTGAGTTCGGTTTTACCGCGTATAGTTTCTTTGCCATACTCATAAGTAGCCCATATGCTTGTGATGTTGCTTGCAACTGCGAAAATAGCTGCAATTAAAAGAACTCCGGAAGCTTTTACGAAGGAGGGAAGCTGTTTCTCCCTGATGCTGCTAACCAGTTCGGTGATCACAAAAACACCTATAATCATCATCAGGTAATACGTAATTTGCAAGTGATTCGTAAGCAATTCGAGTGAAAGTGCTATGGCTGAGAGTATGCCACCTGCAAGATATTTTCCCCGGTAAGTGAGTATAATTCCTGCAAGTACAGGCGCCATATACCCTATGGCATGGGCCTTGCTGTTATGACCTGCTTCGAATATTTCAAAAAGGTACGATGAAAACGCAAAGGCAATGGCTCCCGCAATTGCCAGCCATATATCTACTTTTAAAACCAGTAACAGAATAAAGAAGCCCAGCATGTAAAGGAAAACCATTCCTGCCGGTTGCGGAAGATACAATTGTATCAGCTCATCCAGGTAGCGGAGCACATTTCCTTTGTATCGGACTGAGATCTGGTATGCGGGCATCCCTCCAAACATACTGTTAGTCCACAAGGCTTCTTCACCTGTTTTGTCGCGGAAATCCGAAATCTCTTTCGACATGCCTTTCCATTGTGTGATATCCGATTGCTTAAGTTTTTTGCCCTCGAGCAGCGGACTGAAATATGCCAACGTGATCACAACAAATATTGCAAGGGCTGAAAGATAGGGGAGAACCTGTTTGAAACGGATGTTCTTCATCTGAAATGTATTTTAATAATGGTTTTAACTATAAATGCGAAAGCAAGTTTATTTTATTTCTTCATAATCTACATATTCTCCGTCATCCGGAGGAATATGAGTGGAGTTTTTATCCTTTTCTACATAATTTATCGAGACTTCACCTTCTTTTTTCCGGTTTTGCTCTTCCTGGTTGGGCTTATTTTCTTCGGTAAACCGTTTCTGGAAATCGTTAACATATTTCTTCATCATCGATGGAATAATGACACGGATAAACAGGGAATACACTAAGTAAACTGTTATGATAATCACTAAAAGCCGAAATACTCCAGTGATCGAAGCTTCGTGAATGATTTGATGCATAGTTTGTTAAAAAGAAGGCTAAATTACTATATTTTCCTGAATTGGTAGCAGCCGGGTTGCAGTTAACAACAATTGTGAAATTATCAGAAGCAAAAAATCCAATGGCAAAAAATTTTAGTATTGAAAGGGGGAATTAGTCATTCAATAAATCAAATTTATCTTATTAAAGTAAGATTTATGATTGCAGAATTTCTTTGGTCCCAAATTTCTATTGCATATGATTGAATCTTCGGGTGTTCTTACAGAACTGTTTTCGAATTACTTATTGAAAGCAGGCATGCAGTGCACCGGCGAAACCTTGAAAATCGATCTTGTTGGTGTTTCAAACTAACATCTTATTAACGATTTTCTTAAACAGCACCATGAATAATATCCGAAAGTAACTTCTGTAAAAAGAAAAGGAGGAAAGCTTGAGAGCCTCCTCCGGGATATATTTAAGTTCTGTAAGCTGTTATTTAAAGGACAGCAGTTTCAAAAAGAATAATTATTTTCCTTCGTCCGAAGTAGTTAATTTCTTTCTTCCACGAGCCCTGCGAGCAGCTAAAACCCTGCGTCCGTTAACAGTCGACATTCTAAGTCTGAATCCGTGTTTATTTTTTCTTTTCCTGACTGATGGTTGGAAAGTCCTCTTCATGATTGGTAGTTTTTAGGGGTGCAAAGGTATGAAATGTATCCAAATAACCAAATGGTTTATAAAAAAAATCCTTACCGGCTGCATTTTTCCGGCCGGTAAGGATTTTCAGATGGTTTTAGGAAACTTTTCCTTCTTTTAAAGGTGCATCTTTCAATGTGGAAACCAGGAAGTTCCAGAATTTTTCTACCGAAGCAATATGTACTTTTTCGTCAGGTGAATGCGGGTAACGAATGGTCGGGCCAAACGAAATCATATCCCAGTTCGGATAAACTCCACCCAATAAACCACATTCGAGGCCGGCATGAATGGCTTTGATTTCCGGAATACGGCCGTATAATTTCTGATATACTTCCTGCATGGTAATCAGAATAGCTGATTTCATGTTTGGTTTCCAGCCCGGGTAGGTCCCGTTCAAAATAACCTCAGCACCGGCAAGTTCGAACACATCTTTAATCATTCCGCCAAGGTCCGCCTGGGCCGAATCAACGGAACTGCGGAGTAAGCATTGTACAAATATTCTACCATCGCCTGATTTAACACTGGCCAGGTTAGTTGAAGTTTCAACAAGTCCTTTCATATCGTCGCTCATGCGCATAACGCCGTTCGGGCATGCGTTGATTGCTTTCATTACTTTATCAAGTGAAACTTCATCAATAACCGTATGAGGTGTTGCCGTTGCCGAAATCGCAAATTTTAAATCCGGTTCGGTTGCTGAAAGTTCGCTTCGGTAAAGTTTTTCGAATTCGCCCACGCTCTTAACAAGTGACTCAGCTTTCGAAGGAGGAACAGTAACAACGGCAAACGATTCGCGTGGAATGGCATTTCGGAGGCTTCCGCCTTCGATAGAGGATAAGCGAAGATCATATTCAACAACGGAATGCTGTAAGAAGCGATTCATCAATTTGTTACTGTTGCCACGTTGTAAAATAATTTCCAGGCCTGAATGGCCGCCTTTTAAACCGGTTATGGAAAGTTTAAACGATGCAACACCCTGTTTTACGGGTTCTTCTTTATAGCTGAAAGTAGCATTGGCATTGGTGCCGCCAGCACATCCAACATATAATTCGCCTTCATCTTCCGAATCGAGATTTAACAGTATATCTCCATTCAGCAACCCAGGTTTTAGTCCAAATGCACCGGTCATACCGGTTTCTTCGTCACAGGTAAACAATGCTTCAACCGGTCCGTGAACAAGGTCGGTTGCTTCGAGCACAGCCATGCTGGCAGCAACACCCATTCCGTTATCCGATCCCAGTGTAGTACCGTTGGCTGTAACCCAGTCGCCGTCAATATAAGCTTCTATAGGGTCTTTGGCAAAATCATGAGCCTTGTCGCTGTTCTTCTGCGGAACCATATCAAGGTGGGTTTGCAGAACAATTCCTTTGCGGTTTTCCATTCCCGGAGTCGCCGGTTTGCGGATTATTATATTGCCGACACCGTCCTTGATGGTTTCAAGTCCGAGGTTCTTACCGAAGTTGAACACAAATTCCTGAATCCGGTCTTCATGGTGCGAAGGTCGCGGAATTTGTGTCAGGCTGTAAAAATTTTTCCAAACAGCTGTGGGTTCTAATTTAAAGATTTCTTTGTTCATTGAAAAATGTGTATTATGTATTAAAAATAGTTAATTGTGTTTTCACGGAAATTAATCTGAAGCAAAAGGCTCAGAGTATATTGTTCACGGTGTCCTTGTTATATCAACATGTATGGTGTGCAAAAAGTTTACTTTGCACGATAAGTAATATTTGCTAAATACATTCATCAAAATATATTAGCGAGTGTCAAAAGTAGTAAAAAGGTTGGCCCGCGAGGATATAGTGTGGAAATTGATATGTTAAA
Source organism: Bacteroidales bacterium (assembly GCA_038204995.1). Taxonomy (GTDB): domain Bacteria; phylum Bacteroidota; class Bacteroidia; order Bacteroidales; family UBA4417; genus UBA4417. The sequence goes on from JBBRCH010000013.1 coordinate 14,145, forward strand.
TCTTGTGAAAATTTAAATTACGACATGAATTACTTTTTTTGTTTCAAAAAAATATTCTTCAAAATAATCATTAAGCCTGAAAATGCGGTAATTGCTTTTTATATTTCTTAACTCTACATCCAGTTCGCCACCTTTCAAATATAAAATACCGTTCTTTAAGGGATGCCTGTTTTGTTTTTTAATATTATTTTGAACCCACAGGATAAAATCAGGCATGGTAGTAACAGCGCGGCTTACCACGAAATCAAATTTTTCCTTTATATCTTCTGCTCTGGCTTGAATGGCTTTGACATTAGTGATACCTGCTGCTTTGGCTACCTCCTCAACTACTTTTATCTTTTTGCCAATTGAATCAACCAGCAGGAATTCACTTTCAGGAAACATGATTGCCAGGGGAATACCCGGAAATCCTCCGCCTGTGCCTACATCCAGTACCTGCGTGCCGGGAATAAACTGTATTACTTTCGCTATTCCCAGCGAATGCAGAACATGATGCTCGTAGAAATTCTCCATGTCCTTACGTGAAATTACATTGATACGGCTGTTCCATTCCAGGTACAAATTACCAATCTGACTAAATTTTTCAAATTGATGATCTGTGAGATCCGGGAAATATTTTTTAATTAGTTCCATGTTAAAGCTATAAACAATTGCAAAAATAGAAGATTCAGAATTACAAACAGGATCCTGCATCGGTATGTTTAAATCTTCTCTGTTTGAGCAAAACTAATTCATGAATTAGTATGCCAGTTCATTATAAAGGTTCTGATTAAGGATATAGTTGAAATGTGGCGGGTTTGGAAAACGTCGAAAATCATACTTTCAGGTTCCGGGTTCCAGGTTCTACAGCACTCTGCACTCAGCACCCGGCATTATTGATTGGATTCGAAAAATTCTGCAATATTCTTAAACACAACCTTTGAGAATGGCTTCTGCTTCCGTTTCAAACAATATTTTTCACATCTTTGCACCATGAGTTCTGAATTCCCCCTCATTACGGTTCTCGGGCCGACAGCCGTCGGAAAAACTGCATTTGCATCGCACCTGGCGATAGATTTGAATGCAGAAATCATCAGTGCTGATTCGCGGCAGATTTTCAGGGGTATGGATATAGGAACGGGCAAGGACCTTGAAGATTACAGGATAAAAGATCAGGTTATCCCTTCACATCTTATTGATATTGTCGATCCCGGAACCGAATATAATGTATTTCAGTTTCAGCGCGATTTCGGAACTGCTTATGATTCAATTGTTTCAAGAGGGAAAATACCGTTGATGTGCGGAGGAACCGGCTTGTACCTTGAATCCGTACTATTAGGCTATAACCTTGAAGAAGCCCCGGTTAACAGATCTCTGAGGCAAGAGCTTGATAAATTGAGTACTGATGAACTGGTTTCCAGGCTTTCAATTCTCCGCCATTTGCATAATACAACGGATATCCTTGATCGCGGACGCCTCACAAGGGCTATTGAAATTGAGATACATAAGAAGTCATATAAAAACCAGCAACCCAAAAATGATTTCATTGACCATCCGGTAATTGGCATCCGTTTCGAGCGAAAAATAATACGCGAACGTATTACTGCCAGGCTTAATCATCGCCTGAATGAAGGGCTGATAGATGAAGTTCGGCAATTACTCAAAAATGGTGTTAGTGTAGATCAGATGAAGTTGTATGGTCTTGAATACAAGTATGTTACTTCCTATATTTCAGGTGAATTAACCTACAGTCAGATGTTTTCCTTATTAAATACGGCTATACATCAGTTTGCAAAGAGACAAATGACCTGGTTCAGGCGAATGGAAAGCAAAGGGATCAGAATTTTCTGGCTCGAAGGGGAAAATGGGTTAATTGATAACCTTACAAAGGCAAAAAAATATGTTAATTTGCACAAAGTATAAATAATTGGTTAAAATTACGGAATTTCGTCCTGACTAAGCTTAATTTTAATTAATTTGCACCACTCTATCATAATCATCTAAGCATGAAATCATTTTTCTTCAAATCTCAGGCTTTGCTTTGTGCGGTTTCCCTGGCAGCAATTCTGATTGCCGGATGTAACGACAAAATCTCTTATGTGCCTGTTATAAAATCTATCGATATTACTCCCGATACTGTCGCAACCGGGGGTACTACCATGCTGCAAATAGTTGCAACCGATGCAGATGACGAGAATCTTGTATATTATTACACTACCACAGGTGGTTCTATCTCAGGGATAGGCGATACCGTTGTGTGGCAGGCTCCCGATGAACCCGGTATATATATGGCCAGTGTTCTGGTAGCAGATAAGGATGGTAACCAGGCCAATGACAGTATCAGGCTCGTAGTTGTTAAGAATGATACTACAACGCAAATAACCGGGGTCGCTGTTTTCTCTTCAGGAATTGATCTTAATCTTATTGATTCGAAGGCAAGGCTCTTTACTTCAAAAACTAATTGGGTTAATCATACTGTATTTGCTGCAGTAAACACGGAAGGATTTGGACCCATTATCAGCTTCCGCTTCGATAATATACCCATCGGAACCTATTACCTTGATGTCTGGAAAGATGTGGATTATGGTAACACGTTGAATGCCGGTGATTATTTTGGATGGTATGGTAAAGGCGATATTCTTACTCCTGATCCTGAAATGTTTAGCATCGAAGCTGGAGCAACCAAAGTTCTTCAGATCCAAATGTGGGTAGTTCCCGGAAAATAAACTCCGTGTTTTCTGTTTTTTTTTATTGATGCATAAACATTTTTATGTGTCATTCGTTTAATTATTGTCTAACATTTATGTTAATTTATTAAACAGAATACAATTATGTACCTTAAAGTATTATTCTTTGTTTGTTTTCTTGTCTTTTCCCTAGGTCTGTCAGCGCAGACAGGATCGATAAAGGGAAGAGTTTTTAATGGAAAGAACAATGAACCTCTTCCTTTTACAAACATTATTATCAGTGGAAGTTCGATAGGTTCAGTCAGCGACCTTGATGGAAATTTCTTATTTACCGGTTTGAATCCCGGATATGTGAGACTCGAAGCCACTTCAATTGGTTTTGAGCGAATCATGACAGAAGAGATTCTGGTTACAAATTCAAAAACAGCGGCTATTGATATTGCAATGAAAGAAGTAGCAATTCAGATCAGTGGTGTTGAAGTTTCTGCCTCGGTTTTTAAACGTGTTGAAGAAAGTCCTTTGTCGCTTAGATCAATAGGGATTTCGCAGATTGAAAAAAGCCCTGGTTCGAACCGGGATATTTCGAAGGTAATTCAGTCATTACCCGGAGTTGCATCGTCTGTTTCGTTTCGCAACGATATTATAGTCAGGGGAGGAGGCCCTTCGGAAAACAGGTTCTTGCTTGATGGGATAGAAATTCCAAATTTGAACCACTTTGCTACCCAGGGTGCTTCAGGCGGGCCGGCTGGAATTATTAACACTGATTTTCTTCGCGAAGTTGATTTTTATTCCGGCGCATTTCCTGCAAGCAGAGGTAATTCGCTGAGTTCGGTAATTGATATGAAATTAATTGATGGCAACCCCGACCGAATGATATACCGTGCTACTCTCGGAGCAAGTGAGATGGCATTAAGTGCCAATGGCCCTGTAAGTGAAAAAACCAATGTGCTCTTTTCGGTTAGGCGGTCTTACCTGCAGTTTTTGTTTAGTGTAATCGGGTTGCCTTTCCTTCCGACTTTTACCGATTATACCTTAAAAGTTAAAACCAAATTTAATGTCAAGAATGAACTTACTATTATAAGTATTGGTGCGCTTGATAAATTAAAACTCAATACAGGTCTGAAAAACCAAACCGAGGAGCAACAGTTTATTCTGAATTATCTGCCGGTTAACAATCAGTGGAATTATGCAATAGGAGCCAATTATCGTCACTACCGCGAAAACTCATATTCTACCTTTATCCTGAGCAGGAATATGCTTTATAATGAAACCTATAAATATAAAGGTAATGATGAAACTGATCCTGCAAATAAAATAATTGATTATTCTTCGTATGAGATTGAAAATAAAATCAGGTACGAAGAGGTTACCCGCATGAACGGATATAAAATTTCTTATGGTGCTGGATCAGAATATGCAAAGTACAAAAACAGGACATCCCAGCAGGTATTTATTCCAACAGATGAAGACACCATTAACTCGATAAAATATTCTTCTGATTTAAATATGATCAAATGGAATCTTTTTGGACAGGTAAGCAAATCACTTGACAATGATAAACTTATGCTTTCTTTTGGTGTTCGGTCGGATGCAAATAACTACTCCAAGCAGATGTCGAATCTTTTAGAACAGCTGTCACCACGGTTTTCGGCTTCGTATTCACTTAATCAGAAGTTTACGGTAAATTTTAATACAGGCAGATATTATCAGCTTCCGGCCTATACTACAATGGGTTACAGATCGGAAGCCGGGGAATTGTTAAACAAAACGAACGGATTGAGATACATACGGGCAGATCACCTTGTAGCAGGTATTGATTACCGCCGGAATGATAAATCAAAAATAACGATCGAAGGATTTTATAAGTATTACAATTATTATCCTTTCTCACTTCGCGACTCGGTTTCCTTGGCCAGCAAAGGTGCCGATTTTGGTGTGGCCGGCGATGAAGCTGTAGTTTCCACGTCACGGGGAAAAGCCTGGGGCGCAGAATTTTATTATCGTGAAAAAGTAGCAAAGAATATAGACGTTACAGTATCCTATACCTGGGTGCGATCTTCATTTAAAGATAAACACAACGTTTTCATTCCTTCGGCCTGGGATAACAGGAATATTTTAAATGTAACAGCTTTAGCCTCAATGAAGAAAAACTGGGATATAGGTATAAAATGGCGATTTGTCGGAGGCGCTCCTTATACTCCTTATGACCTTGAACGTTCGTCTCTTATTGCAGCATGGGATGTGAAAGGCCAGGGTTATCTCGATTACAATAAGTATAATTCAGAAAGGCTCGCCTCATTTCAGCAACTCGACCTGAGAGTAGATAAAGAGTATTATTTCAGAAAATGGTCACTAAACCTGTATCTGGATATTCAAAATCTGTATAATTTTAAGGCAAAACAGCCGGATTTTCTTGTCCAGGTCAAGAATGAAGCAGGGAACCCTGTAATTAATCCGGAAGACCCATTGCGCTATGAACTCAAATATCTCGCCAGCGAATCAGGTACAGTGCTGCCAACAGTTGGTATTATTATTGAACTTTAATAAGCATGGTTATGAAAAAGTCATTAAACATATTTATTCCATTAGTATTTGTTGTTTCAGTAAGTCTTGTAGGTTGGTTATCCTGCAAACCAACAGCTGAATGGAAAAATTCTAAAGCCCGCAAAACGGACAGCATATCGCTGATCTCCAGCAATGTGTCTGGAACAGGAAGAACTATTGAGATTGAGATGATTAAAGGAAAAGCCTTCAATCATCCAACCTTTGCATTATGGATAGAAGATACAAATGGCAATTACATTCAGACTCTGTTTATAACCAGGGCAATCGGGCAGGGAATTTTTACGCATGGTGACAACTCCGGCGGTACCTGGAAACCCGGAGAAGTTCGCAGGCCGGCAGCTCTTCCTTACTGGATCCATAAAAGAGGAATAATAACAGATGATGGCTCATTGTTACCAACTCCCCGGCAAAAAGTGCCTGATGCATACAGCGGTGCTACACCTGAAGGGAGTTTCAGGCTCACGACAAAATCAGATAATCCGTTGAAGGGGAAAATAAAAGTTGTAATGGAGATAAATCAGCCCTGGGATTGGAATGAATACTGGAACAATAGCAGATATCCTGATGATTTTGATTATAAAACTTCATGCCAGCCTGCCTTGGTTTATTCAACTGTTCTTGATCTGGATTCACCAGGTAAAAGAGTCGCCCTAAAACCGGTTGGCCATAGCCACTATTCGGGAAAAACCGGGGAACTATTTACGGATATTTCTACAATTACTACTGCTTTGCATATCGCAGAACAGGTTAATGCTACAATAAAATAGATATTATTTTTCAGGACCTGGCATATCTAATTTCTTCCCCACTTCAGGTTATAGTTTCTCGCTTTGCCAAATCTCAGATACTCCGGATCCCTGCTTACACATCCTGTGCTTTATCCGTCAGCATCGGTACGAACCGGAACGTACCGTGGGTTTCAGTAAGCAACTCTTTTTCTGATACTTTGGTAATTCTGGTCATGATCTGAACATCGGTTTTGCCAACAGGTACAACTAATATTCCTCCGATTTTCAGTTGTTTAATCAATGGGTCCGGAACAAAGGGTGCTGCAGCAGTGATCAGGATCCTGTCGAAAGGAGCATGGGCAGGCAAACCTGCATACCCATCGCCATAGAACAGCCTGATACGATAATGTAAAGGAGGATCCAGCGATTTTAGAGTTTCGTATAACAACTTTTGCCTTTCAATAGTAAAAATCCGGGCTCCCATCTCTGCAAGAATACTTGCCTGGTATCCTGACCCGGTTCCGACTTCAAGAATACGCATTCCCTTTTCAAGTTGTAAAAGTTCACTTTGAAAAGCCACTGTATAGGGTTGCGAAATAGTTTGACCCGATCCTATAGGGAAAGCTTTATCTTCGTAAGCAAATTCGAGGAATGAGGAATCGAAAAAGAAATGTCGGGGGATTGTATTCATGGCATTCAATACATTATCATCTGCAATGCCTTTACTGCGTAGTAAATCAATGAGTTTTTTCCTAAGACCTTTGTGCCTGAACGTGTCAGTTTGCTGTGTTGATGACATAAAATTAAGAAAGGGAAGTTACAATCTGCGAATTTAGATAACTAAATTTGTATTTTTGCATGCAGTTATAAAATTCATGTTTAAATTTCTTTTGCAAGAAATTTCATTAAAATGAATCAAATCAAAAAAACATTCATATATTTGCACAGTTTTAATACAATCCACTCTGAATTTTCCTGATTTTTCGCGGTAATTATTCAACACACCTATCTTCAGGTTTTCACATGAAAGTATAATTTAATTCACACGATTTAAACTCCCATTTATTCGTCCAATCAATCCTATTCGCATGTACGATAAAAGCGAACTCGAAAGTAAGCTGCTCAATGAATTACGCGATATCGCGAAGCAGTTTAACATCCGCAAAAGCGACACAATGAAAAAACAGGACCTGGTTTACCAAATCCTTGACCACCAGGCGGCCAATCCCACATCCGATATTCTGGAAGCAGAAAAAAAATCGCGTAATTTTCCTCAGAAAGGACCGCGTCAGCGTATCCCGGCAGAAAAATTAAAAGATACCAGAAAGGTCGAATTCAAAAAAGCCCCTGGTATGGTTGACGAAAACGGTAAGACTGAACCGAAAGTTTCACCTCCGGCAGAAGCTAACAAAAAAGAACTTCCTGAATCCGTTCCGTCTGTAAAACCTGTTGTCACTCCTGAACCTGAAAAGCGTGTTGTGACGCCTTATGAATCCAAAGGAGGATATAACAAAGATACCAGTAAACCGGATGAAGATACACAATCGGTTAAATCATTTGAACGTCCGGCCTCAACAAATGTTCCTGCCTGGGAACTGCAGGAATTTCATGAACGGCGACGAAGGGGCAGGCGCCCGCAGGATAGAAGCGATAGTCCTGTATCACCTGTAGCAACAGACAATGATACTGTCCCTCCGACAACTGATCGTCCGCTACCCAGGAAAGACTGGAAGCCGACACCCAGAAATTCAAACCAGGAGGATGATGCAGCCCTTATTGAAGAAAAAGTGGTTATTCCGGACGAATTTATTCCTGCTTTTGACTTCAAAGAACCGGATACTGAACTTCTGGATCAACATGAAATAGTTCAGCAAGCTGATATTGATGAGACTCAGCCTCAAAACGGAAATTTGCAGGGTGAACCGGCCCGGGCCAACGACATTACGCGCGATATGCAGCGTTATGGCCGCAACGACCGAAATGACCGCATGGAACGCAATGACCGCAAGCCTCAGCCGCAGCAACCTGCCCGTGAAGAGTACTCATGGGAATTCGAAGGCATAGTTTCGTGTGAAGGTGTTCTCGAAATGATGCCTGATGGATATGGATTTCTTCGTTCGTCCGATTACAACTACCTGAGTTCGCCTGACGACGTATATGTATCGCAATCGCAGATAAAACTTTTCGGGCTTAAAACCGGTGATACTGTAAAAGGTACTATACGTCCTCCAAAAGAAGGTGAAAAGTATTTTCCGCTGGTAAAAGTTGAAAATATCAATGGTAAGTTACCTGAGGAAATCCGTGACCGTATTCCATTCGATTACCTTACACCACTGTTTCCTGAAAAAAAATTCAAACTTACAGGTCACCCAGGCTCGAGCCTCAGCACCCGAATTATTGATCTTTTCAGCCCTATTGGTAAAGGTCAGCGTGGATTGATCGTTGCTCAGCCTAAAACCGGTAAAACTGTTTTACTGAAGGAAATTGCAAATGCTATAGCTTACAATCATCCCGAAGCATACCTTATTGTGTTGCTTATTGACGAACGGCCTGAAGAGGTTACCGATATGGCCCGCAACGTAAAAGCTGAGGTTATTTCATCAACCTTTGATGAACCTGCCGATCGCCATGTGCGTATTGCCAACCTGGTACTCGAAAAAGCCAAACGACTCACTGAATGTGGTCATGATGTTGTTATTCTGCTGGATTCTATCACACGATTGGCCAGGGCCTACAATACGGTTGCTCCGGCTTCAGGCAAAGTTCTGTCGGGAGGTGTTGAAGCCAATGCATTGCAGAAACCGAAACGATTTTTTGGAGCTGCCCGCCAGATTGAGCATGGCGGATCTCTTACTATAATCGCTACAGCACTTACCGAAACCGGTTCACGTATGGATGAGGTTATCTTTGAGGAATTTAAGGGTACCGGTAATATGGAACTTCAGCTCGACCGCAAACTCTCTAATAAAAGAATCTTCCCCGCTATTGACATTGTAGCATCCAGCACACGTCGCGATGATCTTTTACTCGAAAAAGATGTATTGCAGCGTTTATGGGTTCTTCGTAATCACCTGGCCGATATGAACCCGATCGAAGCTATGGATTTCCTCAGGGATAAAATGAAATTCACCCAAACCAACGAGGAATTCCTGATTTCGATGAATGGATAAAACTATCAATCAGATATTGAGTGAAATAATAATAGGTTAAATGAAGAAGGCTGACAGGAATGTCAGCCTTCTTCATTTCAAAAGAAAAGTTCCTGTTTACCTTCTATTACCAGGAGGAGACTGTTTTTTCTGTCTCAACTTGTCGATAAGAATTTTTTGAAACTCACGTTCAGTATCGTATAGCTTTAAAACTTTTACGGGAGGTAGAACGGTTTTGAATTTAGCATGATATTCTTTTCTCAGGTCCAGTAATTTTTGTGCCTCAATAATCTGGTTATCGAGAATTTGAGTTGCTTCGGCATCCGTAAGTTTTTCAATGTCCACTTTGCGTGCGTCATCATTTCCTCTGAATAATTTCTTTAATTCATGGCGTTTGGTGTCGTATTCATTGTAAACAGGCCAGAATACTTTTGCTTCGTCAGGAGTCAGGTTCAGTTCCTGCGTAATAAATGCTATTTTCTGGGCTTCAATGTTTTTCCTTTGCTCACCATGCTGCCATTTTTGCGACTGAAGTTCATTATGTTGATGCGCAAACTCTTTTTGTTGTTCAATATGATAATTACCTTGTTCAGCAAGCTGTTCTTTCTGTTGCATATAGGACTGTTTTTCCTGTTGAGCATCCGCGGGTTTGGTATTTACCAACAGAGCTATAAATAGTAGGAAGCCTATAGCGGTGATTTTGACAAAATTTGTTTTCATGATTCAAAGTTTAATTTACAGTTAATAATTCCGTATCTATATCCTGATCTTTGAGATATTCGGTTATTTCCTCATCAGTAGGCATCGCTCCGGCTGAAAAAGATGCAGTTTTTATAAAATTGATATCAGCTTTATCCAATTCAGCATCTATTTTATTGCTTTCTGCAAATAAAGCCTCTTCGGCATAGGATTCGTCGTACGCCATACTTATTTCTGTCCATTCGTCATAAACGGGAACTGCTGATTCCTTTTTTAACGGAATAATAAAAATAAACAGAATGGCAACTATAACGGTAGCAATGACAGGAGCCCATACAAAAGGCTTTCCGAATGCAGGTAAAACTGAAACGATAAATGACCTGTTTTTTCTTTTATTTATCTCGTCAACGATCCTTGGACTCAATGAATCAAAATAACCATCAGGAACTTTAATACCCTGATCCGGCTGTTTCAGTTTTTCGAGCGTCGGTGGAAGGATTTCGGAAGAATGAGGTTGATCTGATATGTTTTGTTTCGTTTTCATTATGCAAGTATGACTATCACAAGACTTTAAAGTTTAATTTTCAGTAACGGAATCTTCAATTTTTTTTACAGCAAAGTGATATGATGCTTTTAAGGCTCCTACAGAAGTACCCAGTATTTCTGACATTTGATCGTAACTAAGATTTTCGTAATACCTCATGTTAAAAACAAGCTGCTGTTTTTTAGGCAGGCTGAGAATTGCTTTTGTTAAACGCCTCTGGATTTCCGATCCGTCGAAGTAAATATCATCATGCAGCGCTTTTACCATCATTGCTTCGGGTGACGTGAGCGATAAATAGGAGCGGAGCTGCTTACTTTTTAGAAAACTAAGCGATTCGTTAACTGCGATACGATATAGCCATGTGAAAAGTTTTGAATCTTCGCGGAAATTTTCCAGGTTGTTCCAGACTTTGATAAAAATGTTCTGAACAACATCATCAGCATCATCATGGTTAATTACCATGCGACGGACAAAATAATAAATCTTTTCCTGGTACTTTCGCACCAATAAATTAAACGCGTAATGCTTCTTATCAGCATTGCGAAATAGTTCAACTAATTCATTGTCAGTGTATTCAGGCATGGGCAGCACACAAAGCTAATTTGGCATCGAATGAAGAGTGGTTAAATTCCGGATGATGCAAATTGCGAAGCCTGTTTTTTATAAATATCTTCAACCAATTAAGCAGGTGAAGGAACTTTTCCGTTTATTCTCAACGTTTTCGCCTAAATGCTTTAAGTGCAGCTTCCACAATGTGCGGAACATCTAAACCGTATTTTACCATCAGTTCCTCAGGCGTGGCGCTTTCGCCGAATTTGTCGTCGACAGCGACCATTTCCATGGGTGTTGGTAAATGAAGTGCAAGCAATTGGGCAATACTGTCACCCAGGCCACCGTTCATCAGGTGTTCTTCAGCAGTTACCACACATCCGGTTTTTTTAACTGATTGTAGGACTGCCTCAGTATCCAAAGGTTTAATGGTGTGGATATTTATTATTTCGGCTTCAATACCTTGTGCCAGCAGAGCAATACCTGCCTGTAATGCAGACCAGACCAAATGCCCTGTAGCTATGATAGTTATATCTTTACCTGGACTGAGCATGATTGCTTTGCCAATTTCGAAAGGCTGGTCTGCCGGCATGAAATTCGGGACTTTAGGCCTGCCAAAACGAAGGTATACGGGCCCTATAAAGTCTGCAATTGCAAGTGTAGCCACAAAAGTCTGGTTATAGTCGCAGGGATTAATTACGGTTAAATTGGGCAGCATCTTCATCATGCCTATGTCTTCCATGGTTTGATGCGTGGCGCCGTCTTCACCGAGAGTAATACCGGCATGAGAAGCACATATTTTAACATTCGTGTCGGAATAGGCAACCGATTGGCGAATCTGGTCATAAACCCTTGAGGTACTGAAATTTGCAAAGGTACCAGTGAAGGGAATTTTCCCTGAAATTGCAAGTCCTGCTGCTACTCCGATCATATTGGCTTCGGCAATTCCGCACTGGAAAAACCTATCCGGGAATTCTTTAGCAAAAGCATCCATTTTAAGTGATCCGGTAAGGTCAGCACAAAGTGCAACTACATTTGGATTAGTCTGTCCGAGTTGTAATAATGCAGCTCCAAATCCTGAACGGGTATCTTTTTTTTCGGTTGAGATAAAATTGGTCATGTGGATGGATTTTCCTGGTATTTTTATACCTGATTCTTAGAGTTATTACTTATAAAGTTGAATATCAGTGGTTCTCCCTGATTCGATCAGAAAACTCTGTTCAACGGAATAAAGAGTTGATCGGGAGTTTTTTGGCCGGAAGACGACCCGGTAGCTCCCGGGCTGAAGATAAAGCGTTTCAAGTGTCAGACTTTCATTTAGCTCATATATACGGGTTAGCTTATTCTTGTCGCTAAGTAGTAAAGTCCCGTAACCGTTAAATGATTTTCTGAAAACAGCGATACCCGGTTCAGGTATTTCAATGGTTGTTGTATGACTTTGACTAATGTCGATGTCCGGCAGAGTGATACGCGGTAATGAAAGCACTTCCAGGTCGTATTTCCCGGTAATGTACTTTTCAGTTTCTCCGAAGTTCTGTACATTGAGAGTTTGAATCGAACCGGCTTTTCTTACAATACACTGCAATCCTTTCGCTGCATTGCTGGAGCCTGCCATTTTTAACTGAAGGTACCCCTGGGAAGCATCAGCTGCAACCACTGTATGTTTGCCCGGTATGATACGCAATGTATCAATAACAACAGGAGGCAGGGTATGTATATCAACGTGGTAAGTTATAAGGGGGTCAATCACAAGAGTATCAGGCAATCCACGGTTATTCATGGTATGGATATAGTTATACATCACTTTTCCTGAAGCCAGATCGGTAAAGGTCATACCGGCATCGGTTTCTGTTGGTCTTCCTGAGGCATCAAGCAGGTTCACCTGCAAAGTGGTAGAGTTCAGAGCTTGTGAAATAACAATATTCAGTGCATTACGTAAATCTTTTTCGTTGGTTGCATCAAAATATGTTCCTACGCAGTTGAATGCTAAATTAAAATCCTGACCAATACCTATAATAAAAGGCTTCAGGATGATTCCGTTTTTCTGAAGCATCCTCGACACGGCGCAAGGGTCACCGCTGCATTCTTCCATGCCATCGGTTATAAGAACTACAATGTTCCTGCAATTTAAGCAGGGTGGAAAATCTTTTGCTGATTGCTCAAGCGAAAAAGCTAAAGGGGTCGTCCCCCGTGGAGTGATTGTTCTGAGCCGGGTTTTTATCTTATAAGCATTACCAGGTGCAAATGGTACTTCAAGCCGGGTATCGCTGCAAACTTGCGGTGGATACTGATACTGGTGCCCGTAAACCCTGAGTGCAAATTCAGTATTCTTCAGACTGGCAATGCTATCGAGCATTTCGGAGATTATACGTTTTGCAATATTAAATTTTGTATCACTTTGCCAGCGGCCAAGCATGCTTTGTGAAGCGTCGAAAATAAAGAGGATACGGGTGAGTGGCTTGGGTTTGTTGACAACAGGAGGCTGATTTTGTGCAGCAACCGAAAATACTAACAAAAGCAGGAGAATAACTGATACGATCCGGATTTTACTGCTGCCTGAGGTTTTCAAAGTATGGTATCGTTTAATGAAGATTTAAGAAGCAATGGACGAATTGGCTATGCCTGGGACAGTATGAGATGATAAGTTGAATCAATAAATTTTTTTAGTTGAAGTGAGTTTTGATTTAAAAGCGTCGATAAGTTTTTATGTGTCTGTTTGGGCGAAATCGGGATGCATGTATTACAATTTTCCTTGTTGATAAATCACTAGCATGTGAATCCAAAAACTAAACCCTAAACAAATAACGTATTTTTCCTCATTTTATGATTTAGTTTTCAATAATCACCCAATGTTTCTTTAAGTTGCGAAAGGGCAGACTCTAGTTGTGCGTCATTGGGAGGAGAACCATGCCATTGATGTTTATCTGTCATAAAATCAACACCTTGTCCCATGTGGGTATGCATAATTACAATGATGGGTTTCCCGTGGCCTGTGAGTTCCTTAGCTTTCGCCATGGTGGCCAGTATATCATCAAAATTGTGTCCATCCATTTCCAGAACAGTCCAGTTAAATGCTTCCCACTTTGCCCTGAGATTACCTAAAGGCATAACTACATCGACCGGTCCATCTATCTGCTTGCCGTTATAATCGATAGTAGCGATTATATTATCAACTTTACGCCCGGCGGCAAACATGGCGGCTTCCCATATCTGGCCTTCCTGCAGTTCTCCATCTCCATGAAGCGTATAAACCAGGTTTGGATCATTGTTCAATCGTTTCGCCAGGGAAGCGCCAATGGCTACGGAAAGACCCTGGCCAAGTGATCCGGAGGCAACTCTCACACCTGGAAGATGCTCAGCCGGTGTAGGATGTCCCTGAAGACGTGTATTCAATTTTCTGAAGGTAGCAAGTTCGCTGACAGGAAAATAACCGGTTCGCGCAAGTACACTATACCATGCAGCTGAAATATGTCCGTTCGACAGGAAAAACATATCCTGTTCATGCCCATCCATACTGAAATTTTCCGGGTCATGTTTCAATATGCTAATATAAAGAGCTGTCAGAAAGTCAGCACATCCGAGTGAACCTCCCGGGTGCCCCGACTGAACCGCATGAACCATTCGTATAATATCCCTTCGAACCTGTGAAGCGAGGGCTTGCATCTGAGCTGTTGTCGTCATCTGTTGTTTATAAATAAATAGCTAAAATATATTATTAACGTGTTATCATCTGGGATTGTTAATAATTTTGGATAACATTTTTGCCCGTTTTTTCGTTAATGAATTATGGAAGCCTGGGTAACATGCTAAACTAACTTTTTAAACACTGATTAATGATTTTTGCTAAAATACTGAAATACAATTTAAGATTTTTAATGTTATCGCTGAGCCTTGTGTTTTATCTTACTATTCAAGCGCAGATTCTACCCGGCCCATGCAATACAGAAAAACAATGGGTCGACTCGGTTTACAATGCACTTACTCCTGAGCAGCGTATTGGTCAGCTTTTTATGGTGAGAGCAAATTCAGAAATAGACTCCTCAGAGATTAGGGTTATTTCTCGACTGATAAAGGATTACAATATCGGAGGATTATGCTTTTTCAAAGGTGGACCGTTGAGGCAGGCTATTCTCACTAATTATTATCAGCAATTAGCTCTTACACCTTTGCTTATTGCCATGGATGCAGAATGGGGGCTGGGTATGCGGCTCGACAGTACTCTGTCATACGCACGGCAAATGACATTGGGAGCCATGAAGAATGAGCAACTGATCACGGAAACAGGTCTCACTATTGCTTCGCAGCTGAGACGCATAGGGGTTCATATCAGCTTTTCTCCGGTTGCCGATATTAACAGTAATCCGGCCAATCCAGTGATCAATATCCGTTCCTTTGGTGAACATAAGCAGGATGTTGCACGTAAATCCGTGCTCTATATGAAAGCGTTACAGGAAGGTGGTATTATTGCAGTTGCCAAACATTTTCCTGGTCACGGCGATACGGATACCGATTCACATCATTCATTGCCTTATATTGATCATTCGCGGGAAACAATCGATACACTCGATCTTTATCCTTTCAAGGCCCTGATTAAAGCAGGGGTTAAGGGTATGATGGTTGCGCACCTTTTTATCCCGGCACTTGATGCCACACCGGACCTGCCTTCAAGTCTTTCCCCTTTGGTTATTGATTCGCTGTTACGCAAAAAGCTGAAGTTTGAAGGCCTTGTGTTTACAGATGCTCTCGACATGAAAGGTGTTTCCGGCTATGATGCTCCAGGGCTGGTTGAGCTGAGAGCACTGAAGGCCGGTAGTGATGTCTTGCTGCTTTCCGTATCAGTCAATAAGGCAGTTGCAGCCATTCAGCAGGCAATCGACAGTGGAACGTATTCAAAGGAAGAACTTGCATTACATTGTAAACGTATCCTGGCCTGCAAATACCAGGCCGGACTCAATACTTATCAACCTGTGAAAATCAGTAATCTTTTAAAAGATCTTCACTCGGCTCATGATGAAAACCTCAACCTTGAACTGTACCATAACGCGGTAACTGTGCTGAAAAATGAGAACAAGCTTTTGCCTCTTAAAAGATCCGATACACTGAGGATTGCGACCTTGATGATCGGATATACCAACATCAGGATGTTTCAGAAGCGCATGGATGATTATATCGAAGCAGATCACTATACATTGCCCAGGTTTGCGGATAAAAAAGAGATTTCAAAAACGCTCCTTGATCTCCAACCGTATAACCTTGTAATCATAGGTATTAATAATACTGTCCCTGCTCCCGCGCGCAATTTCGGAATTTCCTATGCCACAATAAGACTCGTAGATTCGTTACTTGACTCCAAAGCCTGTATACTTAACCTTTTTACCCTGCCATACAGCATTAACCTTTTTGATAACATCGATAAAGCTAAGGCATTGTTGGTTGCATACCAGGATAATGCCGATGCTTACGATGCGGTAGTCCAGATTCTGTTTGGAGCAATGGCTGCCAGCGGCGAGCTCCCGGTTGGAGTAAATGCGATTTACCATGTACATGCTGGCATTTCTACTAAAACTTCAGGAAAGTTACGCTATAATCCTGACGAAGATACTGGTATTTCAGCTAAGGATCTTGAAATAGTCGATTCAATAATTCAAAAAGGACTGGATAAAAAAGCTTATCCAGGTTGCCAGGTGCTGATAGCCCGAAACGGAAACGTTATTTACCGGCGGGCTTTTGGAAACAGCGACTACCTGCATAATCAGGCTGTGGATAATGATGACCTGTACGACCTGGCAAGTATTACGAAGCTTGCTGCTACCACGCTGGCTGTGATGAAGCTCTACGATCAGGGAAAGGTTGAGCTTGATGAACCTCTTTCACATACGCTGAAATATCTGGAGAACAGCAATAAGAATAAAATCACTATTCGCGAGGTAATGGCGCACCAGGCCGGATTAGTGGCCTGGATCCCTTTTTATAAGAAAACGATCCATAATGGATTTCCTGATAATGCACTTTACAGCAAAACATTTTCGGATGATTTTCCTTTTCGGGTTGCCGAAGGCATGTTTCTTAGGAAAGATTATAAACAGCTTATCATCGATTCATTAATTAATTCACCGCTTTCGGGAAAGAGAGAATATAAATACAGCGACCTCGGTTTTATATTGATGCAGCAGTTTATTGAGCAGATAACAGGGAAAACTCTCGACGAATATATGGATGAGGAGTTCTATATTCCTCTTGGTTTGCAGACACTTACATTTCATCCGCGTGAAAAATTCCCGTTGAGTCGTATCATGCCTACTGAAAACGATACCTTGTTCAGGCACCAGCTGGTGCAGGGTGATGTGCACGACCAGGCATCTGCCCTGCTGGGAGGGGTAGCCGGGCATGCTGGCCTTTTCGGTACTTCGAACGATATGGCCGTATTAATGCAGATGTTACTTCAGGAAGGTAGCTATGGTGGCCGACAGTATATAAAACCCCAAACGGTGGCTTTGTTTACTAAAAGACAGTTTCCTGGCAACCGCCGGGGTCTCGGATTTGATAAACCACAGCTAAATCCAACAGAACCTGGTCCTGCCTGTGCTGAAGCTTCGGCTAATAGTTTCGGGCATACAGGTTTTACCGGTACTTACATCTGGGCTGATCCTGATAACGAGCTGATCATAGTTTTTTTGTCGAACCGTGTAAATCCGGATGCCGAGCCAAACAAACTTGTGCAACTTGGAACCCGAACACAGATACAGGAAACGCTATACAAGGCGCTTGATAAAAACCACAAACCAGGGCAACAATCGGAGCAGAAGCCTGTTACTAATACAGAGTAAGCATAGGTTATTACTTAATGGTTAAAATTCAAGCAGGTTTTCATCACCATCTAATAACTCCCTGTTTAACTCGAATTACAAGTGAATTATAAGTTTCAACTACAGGATAATAATTAGTGATAAATAGTTAATCCTCTGATTTTAAACAATAAATAATTAGAAACATGTCAAAAGTAAATCTTAAAGGTACGCCAGTGAATACGATCGGGGAGTTACCTGCAGTAGGATCAAAAGCTCCTGAATTCTTACTGGTAGGAACAAATCTGGGAGATGTGAAATCTTCTGATTTTGCTGGTAAACGCGTGGTATTAAACATTTTTCCCAGTCTCGATACAGCTACCTGTGCAGCTTCGGTGCGACGATTTAATGTGGAAGCTGCAAAACTGGATAATGCTGTAGTGGTCTGCATTTCAAAGGACCTGCCATTCGCTCATAACCGTTTCTGCACTGCAGAAGGGATAAACAATGTTGTTTCAGCGTCGGAATTCCGTGGCAATGCATTCGGTAAATCCTATGGTGTAATGCTTACTGATGGACCCTTGCAGGGTTTGCTGGCCAGAGCTGTTGTTGTGCTTGACAAGGATGGCACGGTATTGCACTCGCAATTCGCTCCCGAAATTACCCAGGAACCTGATTATCAATCAGCATTAGATTCGCTTAAATAATCTGAATCTGTATTTTGTGAACCCGAAAATAATTGTACCTTTGCGCCTCCAAAAATAACATGCGGATGTGGCGTAATTGGTAGCCGCGCCAGACTTAGGATCTGGTGTCGAGAGACGTATGGGTTCGAGTCCCTTCATCCGCACAAGATTATTTAAAGCTGCCAACAGGCAGCTTTTTGCATTTTATACCGGATGAAGGGACGAGAAGTTTATCCCGACGCAGGCGGGGAAGGCCCTTCATCCGCACAAGAATGTTTAAAGCCGCGTTCTGGCAGCTTTTTTCATACAGGACTTATGCATAATCCGAAAGCACTTCATTAATACTTTTGTAGCTTTTAGTTTCCCCGAAGTTACCCTCTGTTTTTAATAAAATACGCATTAAAATTGACAATAAGAGTTTTTGAAATTTTAAAACAATTCCACCAAACATGTTGTAAATTTGTATAAGGGAAAACAGCTTTATTTCGAAATACGTTTAGTTACACACTCATTTATACATGTCAGGAATTACAATAGATTATTAACAAATTCAGCATTTTATAATTCCAAAATAGAATTCAGATAGTAAGTTGCACAAATCGTATAAAAAAAGTGTAGTATGCGAAAATTTACATTCCTTTTCATCAGTCTCCTTTTCTCCGTTTTCAGTTTAGCGAAGACCGTAACAATCAGCCAGGTATCCATTGTTGCTGACAATTACATGAGCTACTACAGCGGTAAAACCAACCTATCCATCTTGAGTACATATAGTGTTCAATACGATGGTATTATAGTTTATTATGTTTATAATTTCAAAGGAGGAGGATTCGTAGTTGTAGCGGCCGATGATGCTGTTGTTCCTGTTCTTGCACAGTCGAACGAAGGTTATATTGACCAGGAAATTGACAATCCAAATGCAAAATATTGGTTTGATTCATATAGTGAACAAATCGGGCATATAATCACATCCGGATTGGACAATACTGAAACACTGAAGCGATGGAACCGTATTCTCAACCATCAATTTGACAGAATTATAAATGATGCTGGCCCATTGCTTACCACAACCTGGGACCAGGGAGAATGGTACAATTATTATTGCCCTGTTGATGCCGGTGGCCAGGGCGGACATGTATGGGCGGGTTGTGTGGCCACCGCCATGGCTCAGATCATGAAATATTACAATTTTCCGGAACAAGGTTTTCTGTCACATTCGTATGAGGCTCCGAATTACGGAATTCAAACTGTAAATTTCGGGGAAAGTATTTATAACTGGGGTGCAATGGGTAATTCGGCAAGTAGCTCAGGCTATCAGGATATTGCTACACTTCTTTACCATGTTGGAGTATCGGTGAATATGAACTATAGCATCACTGGTTCCGGTGCTTCGTATGAAGCTGTAAAATGGGCACTTCCTATGTATTTCAATTACGATCCATTGAACATCAGTATCTTGCAAAAGAAAGACTATGCTGATTCTGATTGGAAGGAACTGCTAAAATCGGAACTTCATGCTTTGCACCCTGTTTTATATGGAGGTGAAAGTACCAACGCTAACCATGCCTGGGTTTGTGATGGATGGCGTTGGAGTGATGATACATTTCATATGAACTGGGGATGGTCAGGAAATTACGATGGGTGGTTCTGGATGGAAGCCCTGAATACCTGGGCGGGTAGTTATAATAAAAACAATATCGCAGTAACAGGTATCAAACCTGGAAATCCAGACCTGGCAGTACGCATTACTAATATGATTCCCAATCAGTTGATTGCCTGCAATTCCTCTGTACCAATTAATTGCTCAGTGCTTAAAGGGATTACCGGTGCAATAAACCTTTATGTGGATAATAACCTGGTTTATACTGATTCTCAATCCAGCTTTACATACAATCTGCCTACTACAGGCTATACGCTTGGCAGCCATACTATAAAAGTGGAAGCATTTAATACAACTGATACCGCTTATCATCAGGTTATTGTAAGAAACAGCGAATGGATATCTCAGGCATCTGCATTTGTAAACCCTTCGCGCGGCATAAACCATTTACATGCTGTTGACTCATTGATTGTATGGGCAACCGGCTATGACGGAGTTAATGTAAACAGCCCTATTCAGGAATTTACACGCACTACAAACGGGGGCGAAACGTGGGCATCAGGCATCATTCCTGATTGCAGCGGACTTATCCCTTCGATGATATTCGGTTTGAATGCCGACACAGCTTACTGTCCGATGTTCTGGCAGTCGGGAACCAATCCACAAGGAATTTACGTCACAACCGATGGCGGTGTCAGTTGGGTAAAACAGACAACTGCATCCTTCAGCGATCCGGCTTCATTCCCCAACGTGGTGCATTTCTTTGATAATAACCATGGTTTTTGCATGGGCGATCCTGTTGGAGGTGAATATGAGATTTATCTGACGGATAATGGCGGAATGAATTGGACCCGTTTATCTGCTGACAGTATTCCTGATCCTGTTTTTGGCGAGTTCGGAGTAACAGGCTATTACTCATCTGTCGGAGATAATGCCTGGTTCGGCACAAACAACGGCAAGGTTTACCGAACAAATAGCGGAGGCCTGCATTGGGAAGTAAGCCCAACATTTTTAAACGGAAAATATGTTGATGTTGATTTTGCTGATCAATTGCATGGGCTGGCCCAGGATAAAAACACAAATACAACAGGTGCATTGTCCGAAACATTTGACGGAGGAGTTACCTGGACATTAGTCAATCCGGTTGGACAGATAGGTACCAACGATTTTTGTTTTGTTCCCGGTACCGAAAATACCTGGGTCAGCACAGGATTAGGAACCGCTACAAATCCTCATTATGGTATTTTTTACAGTTGTGATGGCGGTCATTCGTGGGCTCCATTCATAGGAAATGAGTCTGAACAGATGAATATAGTTGACTTTGTAAGCGCCCGAACAGGGTGGGTCAGCGGTTTCAATACCAGTTCTACAGATGGAGGCATGTTCAAATATATTGGAATTATGCCAAGCGGAGATATCCTGAGCCCGGTTTCTGAACTGGTTGCAAGTATTGCCGACCGCAATGTTCATTTGGAATGGAACGCACCTGGTACTGGAACAGTTCTCGGATATAATGTTTATCGTGGCGATACACTGTTAAATATGTTTCCGCTTACTGGTCGGGTTTATAATGACAATCAGGTTGCCAATGGCCATCACACATACTGTGTTAAAGCCTTTTATAACACCGGCGAATCGGATGCTGTATGCACTGATGCCTGGATCACTTATGGAATTCCTGAAAATAAATCAGTTGTAAAAGTTTATCCCATTCCTGCCAGCGAAGTGATCAATATCGAAACCCCTGTAAATTTCAGCAAAGTCCGGATTCTAACAGTTTTAGGACAGGAAGTATACAGCTATTCTGCACCTGGGAATAAACTAAAAATTCTTACTTCAGGCTTTAAACCTGGCATTTATCTTATTCAGATAACTATTGGGGATAACATACTTACACGAAATATCTCTATAAGGTAAAGCAGTTGGTTTAAAAACAAAGTTAAAAATAAAATAAATGCACTGATTTTTCTTATTTATATTTTAAGGGTTCTACTTGTTGTCACAAATCATTGTAATTGAATCGTTTGCTAAACGCTACTCTTGGCTTAACTGATTTAAAAGCCTTTTTGTTCTTAAAACAAAAATCTAAGTGCTATGCGAAAAGTCATTCTTTCAATTCTCAGCCTTTTCGTCTCCGTTTACTGCCCGGCAAAAACGGTGACTTTAGACCAGGCCCGCATTGTGGCTGATAATTATTTCAGCCATTATACTGAAAAAGATAACCTGGTACCCGATAATTCCTTTAGTATACAATACAATGGTATCACTGTCTACCATGTTTTCAATTATAAAGGAGGTGGGTTTGTAGTTGTTGCTGCCGATGATGCAGTTACACCAGTATTGACAGAGTCTGACAAAGGATTTTTCGAAAAGGATATTACTAATCCAAATGCAAAATATTGGTTCGAATCCTATAGTAAAGCAATCGGGCATATCATTGCTACCGGACTAGGCAATAGCGAAACGCTGTTGCAATGGAACCGTATCCGGAATAATGAGTTCAATCGTTCGGTCGCAGACGTAGGCCCGCTCCTAACCACAACCTGGGACCAGGACGAATGGTACAATTACTATTGTCCTGTTGATCCGGGCGGTTTTGGAGGACATGCATTGGCTGGGTGTGTCGCCACTGCCATGGGACAGATCATGAAGTATTACAACTTCCCGGCACAGGGTGTTTTGTCGCACACTTATATGCACCCGGTCTACGGTACCCAAACTGCTGATTTTGGAAACACAACTTACCACTGGGGCGAAATGGATAACTCTGCTAACAGTTCAAACTATATAGATATTTCCTTACTGCTCTATCATACAGGGGTAACTCTTGAAATGAATTATGGCACTGATGCTTCAGGAGCCTTCAGCGAAAGAGTGCCCCTGGCATTAACTACCTTTTTTAATTATGACCCATCAACCATCGACCGTGCCTATAAAACTGATTATACCGAAACTCAATGGAAAGAATTACTGGAAGCAGAACTGATTTCTTCCCATCCTATATATTACGATGGTTTTGACGAATCTGACGGCCATGCCTGGGTTTGCGACGGATGGCGATCAGGTGACAACATGTTCCACATGAACTGGGGATGGTCTGGCAATGATGATGGCTGGTATGCAATTGGAGCGCTTAATCCGGGATTCTCTCACTTCAATGAAAATAACACAGTCGTTATAGGAATTAATCCCGGAAATCCGGACCTGGTGGTACGAATTACCAATATTGAACCCAACCAGGTAATTAATTATGGCCCGGTAGTGGATGTTGACTGCTCTGTGATAAAAGGTACACCCATTGCTGTAAACCTTTATATGGACAGTGAACTTTTATATTCCACCACCCAGGTAAACTTCACATACAATCTGGTTACAACTGATTTTCCTATGGGTGTGCATATTCTTAAAGTTGAAGCATTCGATGACTCTGATACAGTTTATTCCGAAGTTAAAGTCAGTAATTGCGAATGGACACCGCAGGCATCTGCTTTTACTAATGCTTTCCGCGGTATACAATATATGCATGCTTTGGATTCACTGGTTGTTTGGGCCACTGCTTACGACGGGAATACACCGACAAACCCCATTCAAGAGTTTACTCGTACCGGAAACGGTGGCGAAACGTGGAAATCTGGCATCATACCCAATTGCAGCGGGCTTTCACCAGCAATGATATTCGCCATGAGTATCGATACCGCTTTCTGTCCCATGTTCAGGCGAACCGGAAGCAGGCCTCAGGGTATCTATAAAACTTCAGATGGTGGCAGCAATTGGTTAGTTCAAAATGATGCAATATTCATAAATTCTGCTTCATTCCCTAATGTGGTTCATTTCTTTGGCCATAACGATGGTTTCTGCATGGGCGATCCTGTAAACGGTGAATTCGAGATTTTTACAACCGGCAATGGCGGAACCAGTTGGATACCGGTAAATGCTGATAATATTCCCGACCCGGTTTCGGATGAATATGGCATAGTTGGCTACTATTCAGCAATTGGAGATAAAGCCTGGTTTGGCACATCTGAAGGAAGGGTTTTTCGTACCGGCGACAAAGGACACCATTGGGAAGTAAGTACTACATCACTTACAGGAAAATTTGTTGATGTAAAGTTTGCCAATGGACTTCATGGGCTTGCTCAGGATAAAGACCTGAATACATCAGGTGCTTTGTCCGAAACATTCGATGGAGGAGTAACATGGAATTCAGTTACTATTACCGGAGATATAGGCAAAACTGATTTCTGCTTTGTGCCCGGCACCAATAACATGTGGGTGAGCACTGATGCAGGTGTGTATGATGGCGCTTTTTGCAGTTATGATGGAGGGCATTCCTGGGCATCTATGGCATTAGCCAAATCTGTTCAGTACCTTGCTATTGATTTTGTAAGCGATAGTTGCGGATGGGCGGGTGGCTTCAACGAAAGTGCATCGAAAGGCGGTATGTTCAGGTATGGAAGCAAACCACAGGGTTCTATCCTTAGCCCGGTTACTGACTTGTATGCAATAGTTACTGGTAAATATGTCCATATGGATTGGACTCCCCCAACTTGGGGTACTGTTTTGGGATATAATGTGTACCGAAACGATACGTTGCTCAATGCTTTGCCTGTCACCAGCCAGGTATATGATGATCAACCGGTTCCCAATGGCAAACAAACATATTGCATTACAGTAGTTTACGCCGATGGTGAATCAGAAGCCGTTTGCACTGATGCCTGGATCACTTATGGAATTCCTGATAATGAAACTGCTGTTAAAGTATATCCAATTCCTGCAAGCGAGGTAATCAATATCGAAACGCCGGTTGATTTCAGGCAGGTGAGTATCAATACTATTTCAGGCCAGGTTATTTATACCTATTCAGCCCCGGGGAAGAAGCTGAAAATACTGACTGATGGGTTTAAACCAGGATTATATTTTATTGAAATCAAAATCGGGAATGCCACGATCATACGCAAGATATCTGTCATATGAACGGCTTGTTCCATTATATATATTTAAATAGGTTTGATTGACCTATTTGTCTCAGCTTATATTTCCGGGAGCGCATGTACATTTCATAGCTGACTAAAAAGGTAAAGACAAACTGATAGTTAATAAAGTTGCCATTCTTATATTTTCCGGTTTTCATTCTAAACTGAACCGACTTGTTTCAATAAATGATTTTCAAATTCAGGAACTTCCTTCCGGCGGCTAAAAGTCTATCATAACAAACTTTATCAGAGGAAATACTTTGTCTGCCAGGCTGAGTATCTGACATAATAATATTTTCTAATAAAAAAATATTTATTCTAGTTTCCTAATAATTGTTTTTAATACATTTGCCCCATTCTTTGAATATATTTTTTGCAACCATTTACATAGAAATTCAATTAAATATATAAATTCAATTAATGTTTTAAAAATTCCAAAACTCATCTTATGAAAAAATCTGCTCTTGCTTACCTTCTTCTTTTTGTTCTTGTCTTCTCGTTCGGGTGCAAAAAAAATGATAAAGAAACCACGACTTCCGGATTAACAGTTAAAATTGATGGCACCTCCTGGTCCCCTTCGGTTAATGTTGGAGTTTACTTTACTGCTATGAATACTACAATTGTTACCGGCTCAGATGTGAGCACAGGCTCCCAGTTAATGATTGGTTTCAAAGGTAATGATAAAGGTACTTTCACCTTTAAGGCCGATGATGAAGATTCGTATTGTACCTATAGTGGTGGAGCCGGAGTTGACGACGGATACTCCTCCTTTTTCTCGGATACGCCTTCAGGCCAGATTATTATTACAGAAGTTGATAAAGTTAATCATACTGTTTCCGGATCATTCTATTTCGATGGCTACAACCTGGGAGGGGGTAAAAAGACCTTCAGCGATGGAAAATTTACTAAAATTGCTTACCAGGTTCAATAATAAAAACAGAGCTTCTCTTGTATTCGTTTTTGCGAATACAAGAGAAAATTCTTATTCACTGTCGCACTAGGTAGTAATTAATTGTAAGGTGTTGTATACTAGCACAATAATAACTGAACATTGTAGCCGACTCATACCTGGGGTAGTCTGGTTTACTGACCAGATGCAACTTTCAGGTTTACATTACCTATAAATTATCTCTGATATTTCACTTAAACCACATCTCCTCAAGCTATAATTTCTATGAAAAACAGAATTATCACGCTATCAATTGTTTTGATTACTTTTTTCCAGGTTCACGCACAGGTACAAAATGATACTCTTGCTTTTAATAAAAACCGTTTTGAATTAAACGGCAGGATCATATTGTTTAACCAGGTTACAAATCTCATGAAAGATAATGTTGAAGCCCTGTCAGCCATACAGAAAGTAAAATCGAATAATGCCGCAACCGCTATATTCTCCTATGCCGGAGGATTTTTAATTGGTTATCCGTTTGGCCAGGTTATAGGTGGCGGTAAACCTCAATGGAAAATAGCAGGGATAGGAGTTGGCTTGGTATTGATTTCAATCCCTTTTAGTGTGGCCGCCAGGAATAATGCGAGATTAGCAGTCAGGATCTATAATGAAAAAGTGATGCAAACCGGGTCAGGCGGAGCGAAAATTGATTTTGGTCTGACCGATACCGGGCTCAGGGTTAGATATAGTTTTTGAGAGGGCTTGAATGTTTTCTATACCACAGGTTTAAAAGTCATCTGCATTAAATTATTTGATAATAACCAGCCAAAGTAATCCGATGAAGAAAGAACTACTAACTCTATTTATAGTCTTATTATCTGTTTACCAGGTCTATAGTCAGACAAAAAAAGATTCAATATTTATCAGTCACCACCATTTCGTGTCAGAAGGTAAAGTGTTGAAGTCTGGTAAGTTATATAACCTGATGGAGGATAATCCCGAAGCCGTGTCAGCCTTGAATAGCTATAATACAAATAATAGTGCGGCAATAATAATCACATTTATAGGCGGTTTGTGCATCTGGAATCCCATTGGCCGGACTTTGGCCAGCAGGCAGCCCCGATGGGAGTTTGCAGGAATCGGAGCCGGTTTGATATTGCTTTCAATTCCTTTCCATACAATAGCCAGGGATAACATGAGACTTGCCGTGAGGTTGCACAATCAAAAATTAGATCAGCCGGGCACAGTAAAGACAAAAATTGATCTGGGGCTCACTGATAACGGTTTAGGGATTAAATTCAGATTTTAAAACCTGCAGTTATTCCTGTTTAATCATTACTATTATGAATAAATGGTTTGCCAGTCCTGCCTGCTGTAATTGAAATACCCGTCAACCGATCACCTTTCGGATAAATCCGGATTTTTACTAAAAATAACTCAACTTATAGGTTTAAAGGAATATAACTAATATTGTATTTCCCATAACCGAAACTATACCCTACTACGCAGATA
The DNA here is from genome assembly GCA_038204995.1 of Bacteroidales bacterium. Taxonomy (GTDB): domain Bacteria; phylum Bacteroidota; class Bacteroidia; order Bacteroidales; family UBA4417; genus UBA4417. The sequence goes on from JBBRCH010000013.1 coordinate 41,487, forward strand.
ATTATAATAAATACTTAGATGAAAGAGTACAAATTCGAAGCAGTGATCATCAAGCCGGAAAAAGTAAATTCAGGTTTTGTTGAATTCCCATTTGATGTACTGAAGGAATTTGGTAAAAAGGGACAGGTAAAAGTCAAAGCTTTTTTCGACGGATATGAGTACAGGGGATCTCTTGTGAAAATGGGGCATCATTGCCATATTATCGGGCTCAACAGTAAAGTGAGAGAAGCGATACATAAAAATCCTGGTGATACTGTTAAAGTTGTCGTTACCGAAGATATTGAGGAGAGAACCGTTGAAGCTCCTGAAGATTTAATGGTGGCGTTGTCGGAAAATGAAAACGCAAAAACAGCTTTTGAAAACCTTTCTTTTACGCACAAACGAGAATATGCGGAATGGATTTTGTCGGCTAAAAAACAGGAAACCAGGGAGTCGAGAATCAATAAGTGCATTGAGTTATTAGTGATAAAAAAGATGTATTAAAAGCGCCATTATTCTGATTCCCAAACTTGTCTTTCGTTCATGAATGTCAGAACCTGATTTTTGCCTTCAGGGTTGACTTTTTCTGTCTTATACCGATATGAAATTCATCCTAGTCCATCCCGATAATTATCGGGAGAACTAAACGAATTTCTGATCGGTATTTACCACTGTAGAATTTTAGAACAGCCTTTGGCCTATAAGAAAATTCACATTGGTATTAACTGTCGAAACTCAGGCAAAAGAGTTGAATATAAAATCAGGTGAACCGCAGCATCTGCAAATTATGTAATTTTGAATTTAATTTTAAACGCTCTTACTGATACATTTATAGAAGGGTGTGTTTAATAACGTATAAAAAAGAAAAATGAATTCATTAAAAATCTTACTTATTTTAATGTTCTCCTGTACAGCATTCTTTTTCGGATGCAAAACTGATGAGATTGATAACACACTTACCAAAGCAGACATTTCGGGTTCGGTAAAGTTGTACGATGAAGGCACCAATCCTTTGCCAAAGGATGGAATGATTATATCAGTCGAGGGTAGCAATCCATTGATTTCATCCGTATCTGATACGAATGGCGATTTTGTATTGAACGACGTACCTTTCGGTACATATATAATCAGTTTTCAAAAAACAGGTTATGGAACATTCAAAAATACCGGTCTTAAACATAGAAATACAGGGAGCATTACTAAAATTATTCCTGATCCTGCATTAGGACAAAGATCCACAACCACTATTACCGTGCTTACAAGTAGTTATACAAACAGTAATGTTAAATTTACTATTACAACTTATCCGGCTGCAAAACCTGAGGCACCCAGGTATTATCGTGTATTCTTCAGTCCCTTCAGCAATGTTAGTTTTAATAACTATATAAAATATACTGGGGTAACAGTATGCACAACTGAACCGGCAGAGTTTAGCCTGGGGATAAAAGATATTATCGGTCTGGGATTTAATTCGGGCGACACCTTTTATGCAACGGTTTACGGCGATTCTTACTGGAGTAATGATTATGATAATCCTGCAACCGGTAAAAGAGAATTTCCGAATTTAAACAGCACAACCACTGCTTCAGTATCATTTATCGTTCCCTAGTTGTTGTTTATGTAATTTAACTCGTCAGTCTATTTCCAGATTGATTAGTAGCAGTTTATTACATGAACTTTTTAAAAGGATGTATAAAAAACAGGAAAGATCGTTAGCTGTTTATTGATAAATGTATTGCACACGGACTTTCAGGTCAGGCATGAATAATTCTTTAAGTGGTCTGAAAACAAAAGGGCGCCGCCTACCAAACGCTTAACAACCCGGATTAATACATGTTGCATGTTTGTTTAAATTTCTTAAACAGTGAACATTGGTAAACCGTAAACATCAAAGAAGCTAATTTTCAAAATGACTACTAAATTAAATGATAACAAGGTTTTTGAAGGAATCGACGCTAAGAAGAGTCCCCTAACAGCAGATGAATACGAAAACTGCACTTTTAAAAATTGCAACTTTTATAGTGCTGATTTATCCGGATTTGTTTTCCACGAATGTAAATTTGATGGATGCGACTTAAGTTTAGTCAAACTCAGACACACCACGTTTAATGAAATCATTTTTGTTAATTGTAAATTATTAGGAGTCATGTTTCATGAATGCAACAGTTTCCTGTTTTCTGTTGGGTTTGAAAATTGCATATTAAAATTAGCTGTCTTTTACAGAATGAAACTTAAAAAAAGCAGGTTTGGTAACAGTAACCTGCAGGAAACCGATTTTACCGAAGCAGATCTTTCAAACGCAACATTTGAGAATTGTGATATTTACCGTGCTGTTTTTTACAACACCAATCTCGAAAAAGCCGATTTCCGCTCATCATTCAATTACTCTATTGACCCTGAGCGAAACCGTATTCGAAAAGCCCGCTTCTCACTAGCCGGTATTACCGGATTGTTAGATAAATATAATATTGAAATAGAGGTTTCTGACTGAAGAAATATAAGAAATAGTCAGGCCAGGGTATAAGGAGTAGAGTGGGATGTTTTAATTATTCCTGGAATAGGACGCAATTCAGTATTCAAAAAATATTCCGTGTCCCGGGTTTCCAGTTCCGGAACTCAAGTCTGCTGTTAAAATCAGGAATGCAAGCCTTGCAATTGCCTAGTTATCGAATCCTGGATTTGATGCCCGGGTGCAAGCACTGAATTCTAGAGTTTTAAAATGAATAAGTTTACCCCATTAAAAGTATTGAAATGTATATTTTCCATATTTCATGTAGGTTCAACGAATTGATATAGCAAAGGAAGTGCTATAAGCGGGGGTTTTTGTTATTTTCTTTTTTTTCCTAACTTTGTGCAGCACCTGATTTGACAAATCGTTAATCATTCATTACCAAAGTCTGCATTGCAACCTGCTTTTGGTTTATTCGACAGTTTATGAAAACAATAAATGAATTTTTGAATTACGAGATTTTCAAACTTGGTAAATACCATATACAGGTCGATTCATTGATCGCCGTTATTTTGATCATACTGATTACAAAGCTGATAATCTGGCTGATCAAGCACATATTATTTAGAAAACATAAGCCTAACAGCCCCGAAATTGGTAATATTTATGCACTGTACCAGATTATTAAATACGTCATCTGGATTATAGCAATAGGCTTAATACTGGATGCAATAAATATTAAAGTCACTGTATTGCTGGCAGGCTCTGCTGCATTGCTGGTTGGTGTGGGATTAGGTTTGCAGCAAACATTTAACGATATTGTTTCAGGCATTATACTCCTTTCTGAGCGCTCAATAAAAATTGGTGATATTCTCGAGATGGACGGCGATATAGTTAAAATTCAGAAAATAGGATTGCGTACTTCTATGGGACTGAACAGGGACGAAATTTCAATTATCATTCCCAATTCACTGATTACAACCAGTAAAGTGATCAACTGGAGTCATCAGTCAATGAAAACCCGTTTTAAAATCAATGTTGGGGTAGCCTACGGAAGTGATGTGGAACTTGTTTCAAAAGTTCTTGTCGAGAGTGCTTTGGAGCACCCCGATATTTCGGATAAAAAACTTATTGAAGCCCGCCTGATCAATTTTGGAAATTCTTCCCTCGATTTTCAGCTGCTGTTCTTCAGCAATAATATTTTCAGGATCGAAAGGGTAAAAGGTGAAATCAGGCGGATTATTAACCGGAAATTTTTCGAAAACAAGATTACCATACCGTTTCCACAGATGGATTTGCATGTTAAGCCCGACAGTAAATAACAATAAAGCGTTTATCAACTGGCATATATTATTTGGGAATCAATAATCATATTGGCATGGGAATAAGGTAGTAAATAGTACTTGTTCTTACTATATTTTCATGAAAGCACTTGCTCTGTACTTTGAAAAGCTCATCATCTGCAGGAGGTAATATTTTGAAAAAGGGTAACAACTTAGTTGCCTTCCTGAATTTTAATCCGACATTATCCGATGTTTTCGTGCTTTAGATCCTTGGTTACAGGTTCAGATTCCACCTGAAGACTCCACCTTATCCTTTATTAAATATGATTTATTTAAGAACATGGTTCACTTAAATAATTCAGAGGGAATCCGCAATACTATTTGCGACTTACTCTTGCATTTATTATTGATTTGGACTATATTTGTATGATACAGAAACGGAAATCATGGACATCTCTAATCCCAAAACCCCATCCACAGTTGCCGAACACGACTTTTTGGATTTTATGCAACATGGTAATGATTTTTTTAAAATTGAGCTTCTCAGGCCAGCTAAAAGCTGGTATAAGAAAGCACTGAAACTCAATATGGAAGTAGATTTGGTGAAAAAACGTATTGCCGAATGCGACAGGCTGCTGGCATTTGAGAACAAAGTAGTCCGCATAGTAGTCTCAATAACTGCAGTTTTAGTGCTGGTTTATCTCTTATTCTTCAGGTAGATCAGAGGGATAATAAGTTTCATCCCGGTTTTTATACTGATCTGTTCTAATCTGATTTAGTAAAGGCCATATATTTTTTTAAGCCTTTGATAGGTTGAGTGCAGCTAGAACAAGAGCTGTTACTTCACTCTTCTCTGGATTCATATGATTATTGTGCAATGAATTGCATATAAGTTATGGCCATGGCTGGCTATTAGAGATGGGATATGAAATGATTTCATTCGCTCAACAGTCTGACTTTCCTATTCTTAATTTATGGTTTGATAGCAAATTCAGATAAGTTAGAAATTATAAATTTTATCCAAAATCAATAGGTTCTCACTAATATTATTTATTCCATTTCGTGAAATAAATCATTAAAAATTATACCTTTGCAAACTTATTTGTCTTCCCCAAACGATGATAATAAGTATCAGATAATCAATTTAATACAAAATTTTAATACTCATCTTTTTTTATTACCATGGAAATTACCAGGGAAAATACAGGCGATTTAACCGCTACTATCAAAATGGTGATCAGCCCTGCTGACCACAATGAAAGTGTAACAAAAATTTTAAAAGATTACCAGCGCAAAGCTAATGTGCCCGGTTTCCGTCCGGGTCATGTGCCTTTCGGGATGATTAAAAAACTTTACGGAGGTGCTGTATTTGCTGATGAAGTGAATAAATTGGTTTCCAGCAAACTGAATCAATATATTGAAGACGAAAAACTTGATTTACTGGGACAACCCTTGCCAAACACCTCACTTACGCCTGAATTCGACTGGAAAGAAGGACAGGATATTGAATTCTTTTTTGATCTGGGTCTGGCCCCTGCTTTCAACTTCGTTCTGGATGAAAATATTGCAGTTGATTACCACGTGATTAAAGTAGATGATTCCATGATAGATAAATACGTGGATGATATGCGTCAGCGTTTTGGTACTATGACAAATCCTGAGTTTGCCGGTGAAAAAGATGTTCTTTTTGGCGAATTTGTGCAACTCGATGCTGAAAGTAACATACTTGAAGGAGGAATCACCCATTCATCTAAGCTTGCTATTGATCTGATTTCTGATGCGGAAATAAACAGTAAACTTGTAGGTGCTAAAGTTGGCGATTCTCTTCTATTCGACCCGTACAAAGCAACCGGAAACGCTGTGGAAACTGCTGCCATGCTGGGAATTACCAAAGAGGAAGTCGAGGATCTGGATTCCGGCTTCAGGTTTACCATCAGCGAAATCAGCACCATGACATCTGCTGAGTTGAACGAAGAGTTTTATGAAAAGGTTTTCCCAGGCGCAGAAGTTAAAACAGAAGAGGATTTCCGCAACCAGATCCGAAATGAATCAGAAAAAGCATTTGTTGCCGACAGCGATCATTTATTTGCCCATCACATGCAGGATGCAATGGTCGAATCTATCAGTATTCAACTGCCTGATGAATTCATGAAACGCTGGCTTATCGAAAGCAACGAAGGCAAACTCACTGCTGAAGACGTTGAACGCGATTACAGCAAATACGCGCAAAGCATGAAATGGCAGCTGATCGAAAATAAGATTATTCATGAAGCAGGTATTGAAGTTGGTGACCAGGAAATCAAAGATTATATTAAGGATTACTACCTCCAGGGTTGGCGTACCATGCAGCTGACTGATGATTTGATGGAAAGGCTCGAAACCATTGCCGACTCATTTTTAAAAGATAAACCCAGCGAAGTGCGCCGTATAGTTGAAGCATTGTATGGCCAGCGCGTAGCAGCTTATGTAAAATCTAAGGTTAAATTGGTCAATAAAGAGATCAGTTACGATGAATTCATTAAATTAGATGCCGAAAAACACTAGACTATGAACATACAAAACGAATTCCGCAAATATGCCGTTCATCACCACGGTATCAGCAGTACCTCACTTAACAGGTACACTTCTATATCGCAAAACTATATTTCACCAACTATTATCGAGGAGCGCCAGCTGAACATCGCTACTATGGATGTTTTCTCCCGCTTAATGATGGATCGTATTATATTCCTGGGCGTACCAATTGATGATTATGTTGCCAATATTATTCAGGCTCAGTTGCTGTTCCTCGAATCAGTGGATTCAAAACGCGATATACAAATTTATCTGAATACTCCCGGGGGCTCAGTATATGCAGGTTTGGGAATTTATGATACCATGCAGTATATTGCTCCTGATGTAGCTACAATCTGTACCGGAATGGCCGCTTCGATGGGTGCCGTTCTGCTTTGTTCAGGCCAGAAAGGTAAACGTACTGCCTTAAAACACTCGCGTATTCTCATTCACCAGCCGATGGGCGGTGCCGAAGGACAGGCTTCGGATATCGAAATCACTACCCGTGAGATACTTAAACTGAAAAAAGAATTATACGAAATAATAGCCAATCATAGCGGGCAAACATTCAAAAAGATTGAAAAGGACTCAGACCGTGATTACTGGATGACAGCCGAAGAAGCCAAAACTTACGGTATGATTGATGAACTGTTGGTCAGGGAAGTGAAAGATAAAAAATAGCTGCAAATGCTATTAACAACTTGCGAAGCAGAATTTATTCCCAATTTGCCTGTTTTTTATGTAACTTTACACCTCAAAGGCTATTAATAAGTAATTAGCCTGGAATTTTACCTTGTTTTTGCTCTTGATAAGCAATTACCGTGACGTTTCAATTCAGTGAATATGACAAAAAAAGAAGAGCGCTGCTCCTTTTGCGGGCGCCCCAAACACGAAACCAATATTCTGATTGCCGGCCTCGAAGCGCACATATGCGATTATTGCATTGATCAGGCCAGGGAGATCATGCGTGAAGAAATTAAGCATACCGGGCATACTGAAAGTAAGTTGCTGGAGACCCCTAAACCTCAGGAAATTAAAGCATATCTTGATAAATTTGTGATCGGACAGGACGATTCGAAACGAGTACTTGCTGTTGCCGTGTATAATCATTTTAAACGTATTAACCAGCCTGCTTCGAAGAGTAAGGATGAAGTGGAAATTGATAAGTCAAATATCATACTGGTAGGCGAAACTGGAACAGGAAAAACACTGATGGCCCGGACTATTGCCAAACTTTTGCAGGTTCCTTTCTGCATTGCTGATGCAACTGTATTAACCGAAGCAGGATATGTGGGCGAAGACGTCGAAAGTATTCTCAGCAGGTTGCTTCAGGCTGCTGACTATAACGTTTCAGCCGCAGAGAAAGGCATTGTTTTTATTGATGAAATTGATAAAATTGCAAGGAAAAGTGATAATCCTTCAATTACCCGTGATGTTTCAGGTGAGGGAGTACAACAGGCATTACTTAAACTGCTTGAAGGTGCCGAGGTAAATGTTCCGCCTCAGGGCGGACGTAAGCATCCGGAACAGAAAATGATATTAGTCAACACCCGCAATATCTTGTTTATCTCGGGTGGAGCATTCGATGGCATTGATAAAAAGATTGCTGCACGAATGCAAACCAATATTATTGGTTATACCAATGACCGGGAGAAAGATGTGATTGACCGTCACAACCTTTTACAGTATGTTGCACCTCAGGACCTGAAGAGTTTCGGACTGATTCCTGAACTGGTAGGTCGTTTCCCGGTGGTTACTTACCTTAATCCTTTAAGCCGTGAGATACTCATCCGTATCCTCACCGAACCTCAGAATGCACTCATAAAACAATTCGTCCGTCTTTTTGATATGGATAATGTTAAGTTGAAGTTTACCGATGATGTATATGAGTACATTGTTGATAAAGCCCTCGAATTCCGGACCGGAGCGCGTGGATTGCGTTCAATTCTGGAAGCAATTCTCACCGATGCTATGTTTGAAATTCCTTCACAAAGCAAACATTCTGAATTGATTATCGATCGTCAGTATGCATCCGAAAAGCTTGGAAAAACCAACCTTGCCCGGCTTAAAGTTGCCTAATCCTGCTTTTATCGCTTTATTTTCATAAAATTTACAGTCCCATCCAATAATAATGGTATTCCCGTTGTTATTAGAATGGCATAATTATTGAATCATTTCAAAAAAAGCCTGTATGATGAGGTTCATTTTGTTTGGTTTACTCGCATTGTTACCATTACTTATTTCGGCTCAAGGCATTATCAATCCGCATGATAATGAAGGTTATCACTGTTCATCAGTGGTGATTGACGGAGATACGATCCCGGTTATGTACTTCGACGAAATTTACATATGGGGGAATAAATCGTTTCGTAATTCAGCTGAATCCAGGCAATGGGAGCGATTGGTACGAAATGTAAAGAAGGCTTATCCATATGCCAAACTGGCTGGTATCAAATTTAATGAGTACAACCAGAAAATAGCCACCGTAAGCAATGAGAAAGTTCAGAAAGCCATGATGAAAAAGGCGGAAGATGAACTTGAAGCGCAGTTTGGCGATGAACTTAAGGATCTTACTATCACGCAAGGGAAGATACTATTGAAATTAATCGACAGGCAAACCAGCAATTGTTCTTACGATATTGTAAAAGATTTCAGGGGGCGCTTCAGGGCGTTTTTTTACCAGTCGTTTGCCCGCTTGTTCGGATATAACCTGAAAGTGAAATATGATCCCTTGGGCGCAGATGCTGAAATAGAGCGGATTGTGCTGATGATTGAGAATGGAAGTATATAAGATATTAAAAGTAGTGATAAATTATTTTTATTTGATTATCAGGGGAATGTGATTTCAACATTATTAATATTTGCTTTTAACAGTTCAAGTTTTTGGTAAGGGCAGAAACCACAATTCATTCTTACAAAACCTATTCCCGGGGCTAACCAGATACTATGCGCTGCATCAGCACCCATCGGTATATCGAAAAGAAATTGATAACAATTCGGGATTTTTGTATTATTTATCGTTATTGTATCGGTAGTACTAATCCTTGAAGCGTTCCATATTATGCCGCCATCATTAAACTTCCAGCTTCCGTTTATATCTGCTGTAAAATCAAATTTAATGGATTCATTTCCGGTTAATCTTCTGACATAGATTTTATTGTTTTCGTTCCTGTAATAACTGGTATCGGTTCCCTGTATAAATTCGAAATATGTTTTGTTGTCAATTACTTTCGTGCCAGCGATAGATATTCTTTCGCTATGTTCGATTTCCCAATAATTATTTAGCTGCAAAGGCAGGTAGGTTCCGGAATCAGAAATTGATTTGTTATCATCCTTTTTACAGGAAACATAAAAAAGTGAAGTAAATACAAATACAATCAGTAAAAATTGACTTTTCATTAGTGAAAAATAGTAAAACTGTAATTTTTTATATTCGCGCTATTGCTTTCTTATTTTTGATATTATAATCCGGCCATAACCTGAACAACCACCCGTTTTAAGTTCCCAATCCAGTTCTACTTTTAGAGGCAACTGGTTATCTTCAAAGCTAAAATTGTCCGGTAATTCTGATTTCTCAAAACGGTATTGTGTTCCTTCTATATCAATAAAATATCCCCCGCAGCATGGACATAAAGCCAAATCCGAACCTGTAATGGTTCCGGTATTTTCATACTTTGTTTTTTCACAGCTTAAAACCAAAAGGGTTGAAAAAAGAAATAAAAAAGCGATGATTTTCATAATTTTCAGGATTTAAAAGTGTCTCTTTGCTGAGAGAATTGATCTGTCTAACTATATTTTATGCAAACGTGGTTCCAAAAAACAATCCGAAATCCACTGTTTGCAAATCACAATTCTATTGCCCGCTCCCTTTCAAAACCGTAAGCAATGTATACGCCATAATCTTAATATCCATAGCCAGCGACATGTTTTCGAGGTATAGAATATCGTATTTCAGACGTTCGATCATCTGATCCACATTTTCGGCATAGCCATATTTAACCTGTCCCCATGAAGTGATGCCTGGTTTTACTTTAAGCAATAAGCGGTAGTGTGGTGCACGCTGTGTAATCTGATCAATAAAATACTGACGTTCAGGTCGCGGCCCAACGAGTGACATATCCCCGATAAGTACGGAGAAAAACTGTGGTATTTCATCCAGACGTGTTTTGCGCATCATCCGTCCAAAAGGTGTAACGCGGTTATCATTTTTTGATGAAAGCATAGGTGTGCCATTCTCTGCACCGGTTATCATTGATCGAAATTTGGGAATCATAAACACTTTACCACTTATGCCAATACGTTCCTGGGAGTAAAAAGCAGGTCCTTTCGACGATAATTTTACGCCAATTATACAGAACAGGTAAACAGGTGAGAGAACAATAATTGCCAGGGCGGAAAGGACAATATCCAGGAATCTTTTCAGGTTGTATTGCCAGGGAGGCATAAAGTCGAAAGACACCTGGATGAGCGGAGTTTGGTAAATGGACGTGGTTTTCACAGTACCTAGCAGAAAGTCTTGCATATCCGGAATCACTTTAATGAGTACATCAGTATCTTCTATCTCGGAAATTATTTGTTCAATAGTGCTATGTTCCGAACGTTCAGTGGCAATTATCACTTCTTCGATATTCATTTCGGTAATCAGGTGCCGGAGGTTTGAGAAGTGACCCAGATTCGGAATATGCTTTTCGAGTTTATAGCTTGGGTATTCTACAGCATGCACAAAACCTACAAACTTGTTGAAGGCGGACTTGGGTTGGCTCTCAATTTCGTTGTAAATGGAAATTGCATTCCCGTTGCTCCCGACAATAATAGTATTGAAACCGATAATACGCCTTCTGAGTTTGTAGAGGTTGCTTGATGTAAGTATAAGTCTGAATGTAACAGTTATGAGGAAATGCAGCAGAAAAAGGGTGATGAAAAGGTTGTAATAATTTTTATAAGTTTGAATAACATCATCCAGAATAAGTGCGAAAAATATTACTATTACTCCAATTAGCGTTATCAGGAGAGTTTGCCCTAATTCGCGCATACGGGCCTTGCGGTAAACATTATGATAGGCACCTGATATGGCATAGAGGAACAACCAGAATAGAGGGATGACTACTATACCGATATAAAATTTATTATCGTTGAGTACGATCTGCAAAGTGTCATTCATAGCCCTGGTTTCTGCTGATTTGCGCAGGAAGAAAAAGATACTCCAGGCAATAGCGGCTGAAAAAAGGTCAGCTATAACAAATTTGGCAGTTTGTACTTTTTTGTTCATTTTTATTAATTGTCTGTCAGAAATGCAGAAGTTTGATGTTATCTAAATAAATTTCAGCATTTGCATCTTCAGTATTTTTAATAGATGTAAAAAACACCCTGAAACTGGTTGCACCCGAGCCGGATGAAATAGTAGGAGTGAAGTTGACATAAATTTTATTCCAGGTTTTACTGGGATTTATTACCAGTACCGAACGCTGGTTTGTAACATATCCTGTTTCGATTAATCCGACAGTAAAAGGATTATTCGATTTGTAATTTAATTCAAGGAAAACTGCTGATCCGTCTGTTGGTAGTTTAAAGGAGTCGTGGCTTGCACATTCAAAAATCGTGGTGTCATTCGGGATGACTATTTTTGCAGCATATTCATTCATTTCGTTTGGAAATTCTGATGAAAGTTCGGTCAAATGCGTGCGCACCAGGTCTATCATGCTTCTGGGGGTGGAATCGATTGAAAGATTTGATTGCTCAAAGTCTTCCTGCCAGGCAAATATGGTTCCTGAAGCATAATTAAATTTCAGATGCCCCAGGCTGTCAACTTTCTCATGTTCAAGGGTAATGGTCTTTTTTATTTGTTCGTAAAAAGGGTAAGGAACGCGGGTTTCATTTATGCCATTTAGTTTGATTCCTGCGTAAATTGAAATTTGAGTTGAACCACTTCTCAGCAGAGGGAATCTTGCAGGCAATTGAAATGCTCCGATGAGTTCATTATCAGCATACACCCACGCATCAGATATTTTTTGCGAAGCTGTGCCCTGGAGAGAATTTACTTTTATACTGATAGTATCTATAGATAAATAGGAAGGGATATCATCAATCGAGGATCTGGTGCATCCTGAAACCAGAAGCATTAAGGATAAATTGAGCAGACTGAATATTGAGCGGGTAGTGAATGTCATCAGTATTTCTTACTATTTAATATTCTAATTCGTGCTTTTCAGAATGATTCTGTTTCTATTTCTTCCATTTTAACTGAAATTCCGATTTTTTCCAGAATCTGGTATGCAACTTTCAGGGCCTGGTATCCATCAGCAATGGTAACATCCGGTGTAGTGTTTTCAACGATAGATCTTGCAAAACTTGACAGTTCCATTTTAATAGCGTTGGTAGGTATAATCTCTGGTTTTTCGAAGTATATTTGTTTTGCATCTTTCCCATTCCCAGGTTCCAGAACGGGTAATAAGGGATTTATATTGCCATTATTAATGCTTTTAAGGGATGCTACCTCTGTTATCTTGTTAAGAAAGTCAACGGCAATATAAGCATCGCGCTGAAAAAACCTTGCTTTACGCATAGGACTCAGCGATATACGGCTCGATGTCAGGTTTGCCACACAACCATTATCAAATTCCAGCCGGGCATTTACAATGTCAGCTGTATTAGTAATAACAGCTACGCCACTGGCACTGATTTTTCGAAGGTTGGCATGCACTGTGTGTAACACAATGTCAATATCATGAATCATCAGATCAAGCACTACGGGTACATCACTACCACGTGGATTAAAACCTGCCAGGCGATGAACTTCGATAAACATCGGGTTTTCAATGAACGGAATTGCTGCTATCATTGCCGGGTTATACCTTTCAACATGACCAACCTGTACTTTTACATTAGCTTCATCAGCAATCTCAATCAGTTTGAGTGCTTCTTCCGGTGATGCAACAATAGGCTTTTCAATAAATACATGCCGGAAACTTTTAAGTGCACGTGCGGCATATTCAAAGTGAGCAATGGTAGGTGTTACAATATCTACTACATCTACTTCAGCAATAAGTTCCTCAATTGAATCGAATTTTCTGGTTTTGAATTCTTTGGAAACTAAATCAGCATTTAAATGATCTGTATCAAAAAATCCAATAAGTTTAAACTCAGGAATTTCGTTAATACATTTTAAGTGAATTTTACCAAGGTGGCCGACACCTATAACTCCAATTTTAAGCATACGTTATATTTTGTGCAAAAATAGGGAAAAGCCATCCGGTAAAATGATAACTTTTGAACAGTTTATTAAGATATGTTAAAGGGACTGCGGCATGTCAAATGGTTGCATGGAGTGAATAAATAAATTGTGTTCTCAGCATATTTTTTAATGGTAATAATTGTAATATTCACTAAGTGAAACTTTCAAAATAACTTCCCCAAATAATTGTCGGATTCAGAAAAACTTTTTTATGAAGGACCGTCCTTATAGAATTTCAGTAGTAGTTCAAGGAAGGTTTTATGAGCGTAGGGCATTTCGAGCCATGCAGAAGTGAGCGCCGCTGTGAAGCAGCATATTTGTTCAATCCTTTCAAGCGAACGGCTTGTCCCGCAAAAACGGGACAAACTGTGGCGTGGCAAAAACCTGACGTAGAAATACACTGAAATTATATAAAGACTAAATTTTTATGCACAAATTGTTTTGTTTTTTAAAGGTGTACATGAGATCGCTCCGCTAAGTTGCTCAACTTTTGATCATGCAAAAGTTGAAAAAAAGTAAACTTTTAAAGTTACAAAATTGAGGAACTTATTTTGAAATAATTACTTAGAGGGGAATTCCTGGGTACAGAAGATTGAGTTTTGCTTGCTACATTAAAATAGGGGGAAATAGGACTGAAGAAGAAATTTGATGTGTTTTCTAATGGATACTACTTAAATCCTCTGAGAGCTCTAAGGAAAAATAAATTTCGAAAATCTTCCGGCTTCCATCCTCCGACTATTAAAATTTGTTTTGCTTCAACTCTTTAATCCACTTTCCACCCTCAACTTTTACCGGTTTGTAATTAAGGACTTTTTCGAGCAAAATATTCTCATCGCTTTCAGCTATCAGGTTTTGCCGGTGCTCAGCTTTTACAAAGCGCTGTTCAACCGAATGATCAAGGAAGGAAAGCAACTGATCGTAATATCCATTAATATTATAAAGCGCTAAGGGTTTGGTAATCAGTTCCAGCTGGTTCCAGCTCATGACCTCGAACATTTCGTCTAACGTGCCGATACCGCCTGGCATGGCTATAAAAGCATCCGACAGCTGGTCCATCATTGCCTTGCGCTCAGCCATGGTGTTTACCACATGAAATACACTGATCCCTTTGTGTGCCACTTCACGTTCAATCAACGTATGGGGCATAATCCCGACCACTTTACCTCCGGCTTCCATCATGGTATCGGCTATTTCACGCATAAGTCCCACATTACTGCCACCATAGATAAGAGTAATTTTCTTTTTAACGAGTAAAATTCCCAGGTCTTTTGCTTTTGAAGTATATTCAGGGTTGCTTCCGCTTGATGAGCCGCAGAAAACGCAGATAGATTTGATTTCGGGCATAAAAGATTGGCTATTAGTTAATAGAAAATTGTAAATGGTTAATTGAAATTCTAGATGAACCGGTATGTGCGATTTATGAATGATGATTTACGAATTGATTAGCAGGAGGGCTATCTTATAAGGCGTTAGTCAAATAACCTGAATTCCTGTTCACAATGTACGATTAACACTTTCATAACTTTAAGATAACTCCATGCCAAAAACATTTGCGATTTGTTTTTTCAACACTTCTTTTACTTCTTTAATATCCATCTCCTTTCCTAATTCTGTTGCCAACGAAGTTACCTTTTTATCGGTAAAGCCACAAGGATTAATAAGGTCGAAATATGATAAATCAGTATTTACGTTAAAAGCAAAACCGTGCATGCTCACGCCACGGCTTACGCGCACCCCGATTGCACAGATTTTACGGGTTTTCCCGGCTACTGCCGGATCGAGCCATACTCCTGTTGCACCTTCGAGCCTGAAGCCGTCAATTCCATAGTGGTGTAAGCAAAGAATAATTGCCTCCTCTAATTTTTCGATATAATCGCGGATCCCTTTTGCGAAATAATCAAGATTGAGTATCGGGTAGCCAACAATTTGCCCTGGACCGTGATACGTAATATCGCCACCACGATTGGTATGAATAAATTCGGCTTTTTTTGCCTGAAGCTGCAAAAAGTTCGCCAGTAAATTCTCTTCCGAACCACTTTTCCCTAAGGTGAAAACATGTGAGTGCTCAACAAAGAGTAAATAGTTATTAGTTAAAAGAAATTGGTTAGCGGGTTGTTTTGAAATCTGAAGTTTTTGAGTGATAATTTCATTCATTAGCATTTCCTGGTAATCCCAGGCCTGTTGGTAGGACATTAATCCAAGATCGCGAAAGATTGTTTTCATGTTATGATTGAAAATTATAGGCTGGAAGTCGGAAGTCAGAAGACCGGAGTCGGTTGGTTAATAATTAGTCAGGAATCATCTGCCCGCTATTCCTCATTTATTGTATTGTTTTCCTCATACAGGCAAATTATGTAAATTTCTTCCAGCTTCCGACTTCCAGCTTCGAACTTCCGTTCTCCATTCTCCATTCTCCGTCTTCCGATCTCCGTCTTCCGTTCTCCATCTTCCGACTTCCGTCTTCCGGCATTCTATTTAAATATGTTTCTCAGCATGATAACTACTTCTTACCAGTGGCTTGCTTTCAACATGAGTAAAACCTCTTTCCAAACCAGCTAAACGGTATTTTTCGAACTGATAAGGATGGATATATTCCGAAACAGGCAAATGTGCTGGTGTGGGCTGCAAGTACTGGCCGATCGTAAAAATACTGCAGTTTGCTTTCCTCGATTCATCCATGGTTTCGAATACTTCAGTTTCAGTTTCACCCAGCCCAACCATTATACCCGATTTGGCGCGTAGTCCGGAAGCTGCAATTTGTCGCAAAACTTCCAGGCTTCGGTCGAATTGTGCAGCACTCCGCACCTTGGGCGTAAGGCGGCGAACCGTTTCGAGGTTATGAGATATAATATCCGGTGCCGATTCAATAACTACTTGTAAGTGATCAGTATTACCTCCAAAGTCAGGGACAAGAGTTTCAATTGTTGTTCCGGGATTCAATTCTTTAACTTTTCGGACTGTTTCAGCCCATATGGCTGCCCCGCCGTCATGCAGATCGTCGCGGTCAACAGAGGTTAATACGACATGTTTTAAATTTAAGTGCTTTATAGATTGGGCTATTTTTTCAGGTTCATGCACATCAACAGGCAAAGGTTTCCCCGTTTTGGTAGCACAAAACTTGCAGCTTCGGGTACAGATATCGCCGAGTATCATAAATGTGGCTGTGCCGGTATTCCAGCATTCGCCCATATTCGGGCATTTGCCGCTGGCGCAAATGGTATGAAGACCTTTTTCGTCAAGTATACCTTTTACTTTCAGATAGTTATCGCCTTTCGGAAGTTTGATTTTCAGCCAGTCGGGTTTGCGTATATGTTTTTCAGGATTTGCAGGCATGCAATGGTTTTGATCTGACAAAAGTACTTTTTTTCAGCATTCGCAGGATTACTTGTATGCCATGGGTAAAAACCCATTGCTGTAAAAAGATATTATTGTACTTTTGACAGCTTAATACGATAGTATTAGAGCTTAATACACTGATAAATAAAGAATTGGCGTTTCACAATGAACAAATTGTATCCTTTGAAATTCATTCCCATTTTTAAAGAAAAAATCTGGGGTGGTGATAAAATACATACTGTTTTCGGGATGGACTACTTTCCGCTGCCCAATTGCGGCGAAGCCTGGGTACTGTCAGGCTATGGTGATGAAATCAGTTCGGTGAAAAATGGTTTCCTCGAAGGAAATCAACTCGATGAGTTGATCGAAGTCTATATGGGTGACCTGGTTGGGGAGGCTGTATATGAAAAATACGGGAACAAATTCCCATTACTTATTAAAATCCTGAATTCAAATGATTGGCTTTCCATACAGGTTCATCCGGATGATAAACTTGCCGAAAGCCGCCACCACGATCTGGGCAAAACCGAAATGTGGTATATTGCGGATGCTGATCCGGGTGCACAACTTATCAGCGGGTTTAACCGCTCAATGACCCCGGAACTGTACCTTTCCCATCTGAATAATGGTACCATTAAAGATATTCTGAACTATGAGCAGGTTCAAAAAGGAGATGTTTATTTTATTCCTGCAGGAAGAGTGCATGCTTTAGGACCCGGCTTACTTCTGTTCGAAATCCAGCAAACCAGTGATCTCACCTATCGCATTTACGATTTCGACAGGGTTGACGACCAGGGTATTCCCCGGCAGCTGCACACGGAACAAGCCCTCGAAGCCCTCGATTTTACAAGTTATAAGAATTACAGAACAGAATATCAGCCACAGGTTAACAAAACGGTTCCTGTGGTTGAGAGTACCTATTTCAACACAAGCCTTATCCATTTTGGCACAGCTGTTGTTAAAGACTACAGTGGTATAGATTCGTTTGTTATACTTCAATGTGCCGAAGGTAAATGCATTGTTGAGTATGACGGAGGTACAGAAATACTTGGTGCCGGAGAGGTTTTACTTATCCCTGCTGTAATGGAACACATCCGGATAGTTCCTCAACCGGAAGCCAGGATTCTTGAAGTACATTATCCACAGAAATAACACACTAAATCAACCCATTGAAAATTAATTATTTATGAAAAACATCCTACTTGTAACTGTGCTTATTTTAATTGGTAGTAACCTGAAGGCCCAGGAGATCGGAGCCGACAAAGTGCTTTTTAAACTTCCCAATGTAACGGTTACCGATATGAAAGGTACTAAAATCAATACAGACCAACTTTCGAACGGCGGGAAACCAATTATCATCAGTTTCTGGGCAACCTGGTGCAAACCCTGTATTAAAGAACTTACCACCATAGCTGATGTATATGAAGATTGGCAGGCGGAAACCGGCGTTAAGCTTTATGCTGTTTCTATCGACGATTCGCGATCGTCGGCACAGGTGAAAACACTTGTTAGTGGCAAAGGGTGGGATTACGAAATACTTCTTGATAAGAATTCTGATTTCAAGCGTGCCATGAATGTGAATGCGGTGCCGCATACCTTTGTTTTAAACGGAAATGGCGAAATTGTGTGGCAGCATACCAGCTTCAGCGAGGGCGCTGAACTCGACCTTATTAATGTTGTACGAAAGCTGAATGCAGGTGAACTTATAACGCACTAAGGTTTTATAAAATCATCATATGGTTTGAAAATCTCCTTCAAAGCTAAATCTTATTAGTCGAATTGCTTTTCCTCCGGATAAAACATGTAATCAATGTATTGCATTTTTTCCCGGAGGTTTTTTTTTCAAAAGAAATATGTAGATTTGCCGATCGATTTGCCTAACTCATCAAACCCATACATCTTGAAAACACGTTTTTTTATTTTCACTCTGTTGCTGTCCGGTCTGTGCAGCCTGGCTCCATTTCGGCTTTTTGCACAAAATAATTCCATCGGAAGTCAGGTTAATGGCAATTTCCAGATGGATGCCCAGTACTACCGTGTTGATTCGGCAATCGGCGCATTGCCCGTTCCTGAAAAAATGCAGATGAACGGCTGGACCAACATTACCTATTCGGCAGGTAATTTTAATGCCGGGATTCGGTATGAAACTTACCTAAATCCGGTAAATGGTTACGATCCAAGGTATAAAGGCACAGGTATCCCATATTGGTATGTTGATTATAAAACCGGGCAGTTCCAGGTAACGGCAGGACATATTTACGAGCAATTTGGCAGCGGAACTATATTTCGCACCTATGAAGAGCATAACCTTGGTTACGATAATTCACTTAATGGAATCCGTATTAAGTTTAAACCTGTTGATGGTATAGAATTAAAAGGAATTTACGGAACACAGCGCTACTTCTGGGACCAGGGCCCGGGAATTGTGCGGGGAGGTGATGCCGATATAAATCTGAACGATCTTTTTAAACCATTTCAGGAAAGCAAGCTTCGTGTGCAGGTAGGTGGGAGTTTTATCAGCAAATACGAAGCTAACGAGGTGATATACAATTCGAACCAGGAAGAACTTATTCTTCCTTTAAATGTGGCATCAGGCGCGGGCCGTTTTAACCTGGGCTATGGCAATTTCGGACTGGGTGGCGAATATGCACAAAAAATGAATGACCCTAATGCGATGAATAATTTTATTTATAAAAAGGGTGAATCCATGCTACTCACCGCATCATACAACAAAAAAGGACTCGGCATTATTATTCAGGCAAAACGGCTTGATAATATGAACTATAAATCAAAACGAACTGAAACGGGTAATGTATTGGATATCAACTATCTGCCTGCAATTACAAGACAGCACACCTATACCCTGGCAGCTTTTTATCCTTATGCCACTCAACCAAACAGTGAGATGGGACTTACAGGACAGGTAAATGTAAAGATTCCGAAAAATACAATTATAGGCGGGAAATATGGGATTGATATTGCTGTTAATGCTTCGCTTATTAATTCTATTGCCAAAGGGCTTGTTTCTGACTCGGCTTCCATGGGAGAATCAGGTACTCTGGGATATAAATCTGATTTTTTCAAGATAGGAAAAACAAAATATTTCCGGGATTATAACATTGAAATAGGGCATAAATTCAACAAAAATTTCAAGCTCCTAGTATCTTATATGTATGAAGATTACAACATTGAGGTTATTGAAGGCCATACGGGTGAACCCCTTGTACATGCTGATATCTTCATTGGTGAATTGACGTATAAACTATCTCCGAAAAATGCCATTCGTTACGAAACCCAATTACTGATAACTAATGAGGATGAAGGTAGTTGGGCTTTGAATTTGCTGGAGTTTACCGTTGCTCCCAAATGGTTTATCAGCGTGGCTAACCAGTGGAATTACGGGAATCCGGATAAGGATAAACGTTATCACTACCCCTTGGTAGCCGTAGCTTATAACAATGATGCCAACCGTATTCAGCTTTCCTATGGCAAGCAGCGCGAAGGTATTGTTTGTGTCGGAGGAGTATGCCGCAATGTCCCTGCTTCCAATGGTTTCACATTAACTGTTACAACCAGTTTCTAAACATAAAAATATTATGACTAAACTGAATTTTTTTAAAACCCTGATAATAGCCTCTGTTTCTGTCTTTGTTGTTTCTTCATGCGATAAGATAGAAGGTACATATGTTATACATAATGCTCCGGTTGATACTGCCGCATGTCCTGTTCCGGATTTCCCGGCTGTAACTGTGCATTTTAAAAGAGCGCTGCTGGAAGACTATACCGGTCACACCTGTGTGAATTGTCCGCATGCCGCGCTTATTTCCCGTGATTTGAAAACGCAGTACAAGGATTCGCTGGTTGTACTGGCTGTGCATGCCGGTTACTACGCCAAACCAAGTTCCAATCCTTTGTGGGTTTATGATTTCCGCACACCGGCTGGTACCAGCTGGGATGATTTTTTTAAGGTAGGTTTAATCGGAAATCCTAACGGAATGGTGAGCCGTAAAGGATACCCTGCCAATCAACAGGTATTATCGCCTTCGGCCTGGGCAAATGCAGTGAAAAATACTGTTGCTGAGGCACCGCTTATGGATTTACAGTTGATAACGGAGTACAATCCAACTGAAGATAAACTTTGTATTCATACCAAAATTTCTTTTCTGGAAACAGTTTCAGGCCGATCGCTTGACCTTTCGGTGATTATTACCGAAGACAGCATTGTTCAGGCTCAGAAAAACAATGATCCGCTTGTTGGAGCCACACCGGAAATACTGGATTATGTTCATATGCATGTAATGCGTGGAGCAGTTAACAGTACCTGGGGAACTCCGCTTCTGCTGAAAGAAGAAACTTCATCAACACCTCTTTTTAAAACATTTCAGACCCATTTCACAAACTTTAATATTAATACTATGATCCCTAAAAACTGCCGTGTAGTTGCATTTGTGTACGATGTTGATACAAAGGAAATATTGCAGGTAGCCGAACGGGATGTTATGGAATGAACAAGCAATATTTGGTAATGGAACAACAGGGAATTCAGTTGTATATTTGAAATACATTGAAATACGTTGAAATACATTGAAATACGTTGAAATACGTTGAATTACGTTGAAATACGTTGAAATACTTAGAAATACATTGAAATACATTGAAATACATTGAAATACTTTGAAATACTTTGAAATACTTTGAAATACATTGAAATACTTTGAAATACTTAGAAATACTTAGAAATACTTAGAAATACTTAGAAATACTTAGAAATACTTAGAAATACGTTGAAATACGTTGAAATACTTAGAAATACGTTGAAATACATTGAAATACGTTGAGATACATTGAAAAAGGGCAATAAAGCTGGAGTGTTACTTGTTTGAAATTCAATTAATAGTATACTTGTTTGCTGAAAAGTTTTATCTGTTACCTAACCAAACCAGATAGCCTGTAGTGTAAAGCTGCAGGCTATTGTTTTTTAGTAAGATAACTGTTTATCCATAATATTTTTGAAACGGTTGAAATAAAATTTACGTTAAAAATAAATTAGAGTTTTTCGAAGTGATAAATGAAAAGTGGGATATATTTGTATATATGTTCTAGTTAGCGGTCATGCTAAGAAACCTACTAAATATTTGATTATGATCAATATAGATCAACTAAGAAAAGACTGCATTCGGCTTTTCTTTTGCGAAACAATCAATGACAGTATCGACCTTCTTGATGTATATTCTGAATTTCTGTTCAGGACAGTGATTCACAACCATAAAGATCCTACCTATTCTAAAGCAGATGCTGATGCTAAAATGGTTATTCAAATGATGCTGACTAAAACTCTTCATCTGAAAAATGTTGTGAGCGGTTTTTCTTATAAAGGTAATGACGGTACAATTCTGGATAAAATTATTGACCCAACAATTGTCGCTTCGAGTATTCGCAACATCTATGAGACAGTTGGGATGTTTAATCTCATATACCGTTTTTGTAAAACCGAAGACGAAAAAACTATTTTGTACAACTTATGGGTTCATTCTGGTCTTCAATATCGACAGCGATTTGAATCAATAATTAGGACAAAAGAAAGTGCAGAAAAATTAGAAGATGAAAGAAAGCAAATTCGACAATGTGTTAAGAATATCGAGAGCACTTCCCTTTTTAAACAGCTTAATGATAAAGACCAGAAAAAAATACACACAAGATTAAAAGAAAAGGAATATCTAGTGATGTTTGAAAATAATAAAGTTTCATTCCTTCACTGGCAGGAACTAACCAAAGTTATCGGTGTAAGAAATGGATTACTAGACAATATTTACACTTACTTTTCTTTGTATTCACATCCATCTAATGTTTCTGTTTTTCAATTTGCAAATATGTTTAGTAAAGATGACAAATCGTTCTTGCAACTTACAAATATTAATCTCAAGTATTACTTTTGCCTAACAAGTGTTTTTATTGCTGACTACATACATTTATCTCCAAAAGTGTTAGAGACATTTGAAAGTTTATCTTTAAGGGATCAAATCGTAATTAATTTTCACAATACATATTTGCGTGACCAAACTTACTCTATAAACGATGCTCACAAAGTTTTAGATTAATCGTATATGAAAAAAAGAAGCACGAACCGCTAACAAACGCTATAGCAAATGCGGGTTTGCGTGTTCGTTGAAACATTTGAAATCTTTACATGCATTTGTGCTGGCTGACAGTTGAGCAACAATTTATTCCCGCACTTGCCATAGCGTAACCGTTGGCAACAAGGCGAAGAAAAAACCCGCGAGTTCAAGAATCTAATACAACCACCACACATTGCAAATAAGTTGCAAATCTTGCCGACACACATGCTTGCACTAAAATTTGCAACACATTTGCTCTTTAGCCTAGGCACTTCAATCCAAACATGGTAGTAAGAATTGTTGAAAAGTATTTTTTAATGTAAACTAATGATTTACATGTTGTTGAATAGTTACAAAGAAATATTTGATATTGATTATAAGATAAATATCCTTAGCATTAAATCTAATTTTGTGGAGTTTTATAAAAATACCCTTTCGGAAATGTTTGCGTTTTTGAAAAAAGGATTACTCATACATATAGACGAAACGGCATTTAATTTGAATAAATTAAAATGTTATGTATGGGTATTTACGAATATGGATACTGTTTACTATTTATTTAGATATTCAAGAGAATCTGATTTTTTTAAAGGATTTGCTTTTGGATTTCAGAGGTGTTCTAATTAGTGACTTTTATGCTGGATATGATGCACTTGACTGTCCAAAACAAAGATGTTTAATACATTTAATAAGGGATATGAATGACGATTTATTAGCAAATCAATTGAATGAAGAATTCAAAGTTTTATCGTTTGCTTTTTCTAAATTATTGAATGATATAATCCTTACTATTAATCGCTACGGTTTAAAAAAACGGAACTTAGGAAAGCATAAGAAAAAGCTAGCATCATTCTTTTCTCATATAGGTTCTTATGAATTTGAAACGGATATTTGTGAAAAATGGAAATGGAAATTTCTTTCATATCAAAACGAATTATTTACTTTCATCGATTACAATGGTGTCCCATGGAATAATAATAATGCTGAAAATGCAATAAAAGCAATAGCTTTATACAGGAGAAATGCTGACGGCCTTGTTACTGCGAGAAGTATTCAGGAGCATTTAAATCTTTTAAGTATTCAACAAACTTGTAAATATAGGAACATTAATTTCTTTGAATTTTTAAAGTCAGGCGAAATGAGTATTTTTGAGTATTCAAAAAAAACTAAATAGTGAGTAATATTAAACTCTTTGAAAGCAAGCAAATAAGGTCAGTTTGGAATGAATTTGACCAAAAGTGGTATTTCTCTGTTCAAGATGTAGTTCAGTTATTAACAGATACTACTGACGTTAAGGATTACATCAAAAAAATGAAAAAACGTGATTTGGAGCTTAACTCCAACTGGGGGACAATTTGTCCCCTAGTTGAAATGATAGCTGCTGACGGGAAAAAGCGTAAAGTTCAGGCTGCACATGCACAAGGACTTTTAAGAATAATTCAATCTATTCCGTCTCCTAAAGCTGAACCGTTTAAACTTTGGTTAGCAAAAGTTGGTTCTGAAAGACTTGAAGAAATAGAAAATCCTGAATTGGCAGCACAACGAACACGTGAATTGTATAAAGCTAAAGGCTATCCTGATGACTGGATTGAAAAACGAATGCGAAGCATTGCTATAAGGGAGGAATTGACCGAAGAATGGAAAAACAGAGGTGTTAAAGAACAAGTTGAATATGCAGTATTAACGGCTGAAATCTCAAAAGCGACATTTGGTTTGACGCCTTCAGAATACAAGAAAGTCAAAGGATTGAAAAGTCAAAATCTACGTGACCACATGACTGACCTTGAATTGATATTTTCAATGCTTGGTGAAGCCTCTACAAATGAAATCGTCAGGACTAAGAATCCAAAAGGATTTATCGAAAACAAAAAAGCGCAAGACAAGGAGGTAATGTTGCTGGCAACGCAAGAAAAGAATTAGAACAAAGAACCGGTAAGAAAGTCGTCACCAAAGAAAATTATTTGCCCGAATCAAGCAAAAATAAACAATTAAAAAAGGGAGAAAGTTAACTGCCAACTCGCCAGCAAACACATATACAAGCCGCAATTGCCAACGCTCAAACTTTGGCTTGTAAAAGGGTATGCTTCCTTAGGGTAATAATAAGCAAAATTCTCCTCACTTTTAATTAATAAAACTTTTCATACGGCACAATTCGACAGACAATAATGAATTAAGAAATGAGAGAAAATATAAAAAACAATGAAGGCCTGTTGGTAACAAACGCTATAGCAAATGCGGGTTTGCGTGTAAGTTGAAACATTTGAAATCTTTACATACATTTCCCGATAAATCGGGACAGGTAGTGTTGGCAGACAGTTGAACAGCAATCTATTCCCGCACAAAGGCTAGCTGCGGCCGTTGTGCAACATTTGACCAAAAATGAACGAGATAAGAAAGCAATTGACTTTATTCATTGAAAAATCAAATGAAAATATTGAAAAAATTAGAGCGGAATTTAATCCCGAACAATTTGATTTAATCAAAGCTCACGTTACTCTTTGTAGGGAAGACGAGATTGAGCCAATCGACAAAATAATAGAACGGATTAGATCCATAAACCTTAAAAAGCCAATCCGAATTGAATTTAACGGAGCGGAAAGGTTTGCGGGCGGAAACGGAGTTTTGATACCTGCTAAAAATGAAAATATTGAGTTTAGGGAATTGAGAGAAACAATTTTAGGTCAAAACAAATATTTAAAAGAACATTTCCCTCACATAACTCTGATGCATCCGAGAAACTCAAAATGCGATGACGAAAAATTTGAACAAATATTGAACCGAGAATTACCTACAGTATTGGAGTTCGAAAAAATCAGTTTGATAGAACAAAAGAATGGCGGAAAGTGGAAAATCTTATCGGAATTTAAAATTGTGGAATAAAAAACGTTGCACAATAAATAGGAATATGAGCGGCGTGCAGCGCCCAGCGATTATTCCAGGTTGAACTACATCCCGGTTAAATTAACGAAATTTTGTCTATGTACTTAATGACGGTTTTGTGTTTTCTAAATGTTGAATATCAGAGTGTTGATATATTATTCAACTTGCGTCATTCAGGACGAATCGGAAAACAAATTTACGACTAAAAACGCGATAATCTTTAAACATGGTAAGAAAGAACATACATTTATAAATTTCAAAACGAAATGATAAGGGGAGAATCTTCAAAGTAAGCTATCCCGCAGGGATTTAGTTCAACACCGTATATAATTAATTGCTAGGTCACTGCCGACTTACGAACATTCGGCTAATTCTTACATTGAGGTGCTATATTTCAAATATTGGCAATAAATCACTCTGTTATGTGGCATTCACAAATTCTTATCAATGGTTAAGTTTAATTTATTGTTCCTTTCTTTGCCCTTTTCCCTTGATGGAAAAGTACCAAAATATCAAGGCTTTATAACAATGCTGGCGTTTCTAAGCCAGAGGTATCTCCTCGCAATACAAGGCATGAAAGAGTACAGCAAATCCTTACAGTTTGCCTTGCTGTGTTCCCGCTTTGCGGGATGCCATTCGCACGACCTGTCCCGCCCTTGCGGGATACCTCTGGCTAACCGCAGGCGCATTTTTATAAGGCCGGTCCTTTCTAAGTGAGCTTCCTCTTAAGGTAACATTACGGAACAACGATTTAACCTTTAAGGTGATTTTTGGGGTGTAGGGATCGGCCTAATAGAAATTTCACAACAGATGTAGACGAAGGTAAACAGCGCAGGCAGGTGCGTAGCAAAACACCAGCCTCATGTGCTGTATGGATATGGTAAAATCTATCAGGCCTTGTTTTGCGAGCCTTACCGAGTCGTACATCTGTGTGAAATTTATAGTAAACCTAGACTTTTTGGTTCTTTTGTGGCATGACAAAAGAA